>DATDMG010000001.1:0-2315 GCA_036518955.1 Kineosporiaceae bacterium
ACGGCCACCCAGCAGCTGCGCTCCGCGCGCAACATCTCACCGCGCACCCGGGTGCTGTTCGAGGCGCCGCTGTCCAGCCACCGGGACCGCAGCTACTCCTCGGAGGGCGTCGAGCTCAGCCTGCGGACCACCTACGACGCCAAGGTGCTGGAGTGGGACAACGCCAGCGAGGTGCTGGCGGCCCGCGCCGAGGGCGGGGAGAAGTACCGCTTCACCTATGACCTGCCCTTCTCCGCCGTGGTGGTCGACGACACCGCCGCGGTGCTCGACCTGTCGTCCTACGACGAGAGCGGGCACGGGTCGCTGCTGATCCGCTCCCGCCCGCTCGTCCTGGCGCTGGGGGCGACCCTCGATGCCATCTGGCGCCTGGCCATCCCCACCTCGCGGATGTCGGCCCAGGGCGTCGACAAGCGTGACCTGCACATCCTGTCGCTTCTGGCCGGAGGCGCCTCCGACGCGACCATCTCCCGGCAGACCGGCGTCTCCCAGCGCACCGTCGAGCGCCGGGTGCGGGCGCTGATGGACCAGCTCGGCGCCGGCACCCGCTTCCAGGCCGGCGTGCAGGCCGCCCGGCGCGGGCTCATCTAGATCGGGATCCGGCCCGGACCGGACCAGCCGTGGCCGGACCCAGCCGGGGCCCTAGTCGCCGAAGACCTCGGTCAGCGCCTCGTCGAGGAGCCGCAGCCCGAGCCGGGCCTCCGCCTCGGTGATGATGCACGGCGGGACGACGTGCAGGCGGTTCATGTTGACGAACGGCAGCAGGCCGCGCCGCTTGCACGCCCCGAGGAGGTCGTTCATCGGCTTGGCGGCCGCGCCGGCGGCGTTGTAGGGCACCAGCGGCTCGCGGGTCCCGCGATCGGCGACCAGCTCCAGGGCCCAGAACACGCCCCGGCCGCGGACCTCGCCGATGACGGCGTGGCGGCCGGCCAGCTCGCGCAGGCCCGGGCCGAGGACGTCCTGCCCGATCCGGCGGGCGTTGTCGACGATCCCGTCCTGGTCCATGGCGCGGATCGTCGCCACCGCGGCAGCGCAGGCCAGCGGGTGGCCCGAGTAGGTCAGGCCGCCGGGGTAGGGGCGCTCACGGAACGTCTCGTGGACGGCGTCGCTCAGGATGACGCCGCCGAGCGGCACGTAGCCGGAGTTGACCCCCTTGGCGAAGGTGATGAGGTCGGGGGCCACGCCGCCGTCGATGCCGTCGAGCGCGAACCACTCGCCGGTGCGCCCGAAACCGGCCATGACCTCGTCGAGGATGAGCAGGATCCCGTGCCGGTCGCACAGCTCGCGCACCCCGGCCAGGTAGCCCGGCGGCGGGGTCATGATGCCGGCGGTGCCCGGGATGGTCTCCAGCACGATGGCCGCGATCGTGGCCGGCCCCTCCATCTCGACCACGTGGGCCAGGTGCGCCAGGGCGCGCTCGGACTCCTCCGCCTCGGTCGTGGCGTGGAACTGCGAGCGGTAGAGGAACGGGCCGACGAAGTGCACGACGCCCTCGGCGCCGGAGTCGTTGGGCCAGCGGCGCGGGTCGCCGGTCAGGTGGATCGCCGCCTGGGTGTGCCCGTGGTAGCTGCGGTAGCGGGACAGCACCTTGCGCCGGCCCGTGTGCAGCCGCGCCATCCGCACGGCGTTCTCGATGGCCTCGGCGCCGCCGTTGGTGAAGAAGACGTGGTCCAGTCCCTGCGGGGCCCGCTCGGTGATCAGCCGCGCCGCCTCGCTGCGGACGTCGTTGGCGTGCTGCGGGGCGATGGTGCACAGGCGGCCGGCCTGCTCCTGGAGGGCCGCGACGACCGCCGGGTGCTGGTGGCCGATGTTGGTGTTGACCAGCTGGGAGGAGAAGTCCAGGTAGCGGTTGCCCTCGCCGTCCCACAGCCAGCAGCCCTGCGCAGCAGCCACCACCATCGGGGTCAGCGCGCCCTGGGCGGACCAGGAGTGGAACACGTGGGCCCGGTCGTCGTCGTAGGCCCGCCGCGCCGCCTCCCGGTCGATGACCGGGGTGGGCGGGGCGAGCTCGTCGGCAGTGGGCTGGGCGGCGACGTCGGTCATGCCAGCGAGCGTATCCGCGCGACCAGCCCTTCCTCCACGGTCGGCCACTCCTCGCGCAGGATGCTGAAGACCACGGTGTCGCGGAACGTCCCGTCGGCCCGGCGCAGGTGCCGGCGCAGGACCCCTTCGCGGGTGGCGCCGAGCCTGGCGATCGCGGCCTGGGAGCGGTCGTTGAGCAGGTCGGTCTGGATCTTGACCCGGCCGAAGCCACAGTCCACGAACGCGTGCCGCAGGATCAGCAGCTTGGCCTCGGGGTTGACCGCGGTCCCCCACCA
>DATDMG010000002.1:0-2140 GCA_036518955.1 Kineosporiaceae bacterium
GAGGACCGCCAGGCCCTTCTGCCACGGGAGCCGTGTGGCCGGATAGTGGCCCGGCCCCGACGTCAGTTCACGTGGCCACGCCTTGGTGAAACAGTCGAGCCCGCACTGATCAACCGGCGTGACGACCCGGAGGCGAGGGATCTTCAGCACCCCCAGCCTTGCCCCAACTCTCGGATGCGAGGCAAGGCTGGGGCCGGCGAGCGCAATCCCCAGTGTGAATGCGGCGGCGAGGACTGCTAGACGCAGCGCCATCTATGTGGTGTGCGGCAGCTTCACGTTCGGTGGAGTGAACTTCTGTCGGTGATGGCGCTTCTTGCGGCGGTGGTGCTTCTTGTGGTGAGTCGGCGGCGGTGTGAACGTGGTCGTCGTCGCGCCCGGCGTGGTGACAGTGACCGTGCTGCTCGGTGTGGTGACAGTGAGGGTGCTGGCGGGTGTGGTCACGGTCGTGGTAGCGCCGCTCGTCACATTCGTGGAGCTGCCGGTCGTGGTGGTCGTGCCGCCGCTCGTACCGGGCTGGCAGCCATTGCTCCAGATCGCTTGACCGTCGGCGTTCCAGTTCAGTGAGTAGGTCACGCCCTGGTACTGGAAGGGTGGAATGATGTCGCCCCACTTGCCGTCGCTCGCCGTGTTCGGGAAGACGGCGTGCTCGCTGTGCTGCAAGTAGTGCCCGTGGTAGACGCCGGTCGCGGACGGGCTGATGACCACATACGGGTTTTGATGTGAGCCAGTGCGATGGCAGATCGTTACGTGCCCGGTCTGGGCCGAACCATGGTTGCCCGCGACGGCCGCGGCTGCGTAGAAACCGCCCGCCAGAAGTGCCGCCGAGACGAACAACATGAGAACTTTGTTCATGCGGTCCCCTCTCACCCTCAGATCTGCGCTCCTCTAAATCCCGATTTGAAAGGGGCCGCGCCGAGATGTCGAGCGGGTCGCCCTGACCTTGGTGGCCGCAGAGGGGAACCAGCCGTCGATGACGTGGCCCCCTCCGCGCGGGAGTGTCTGCGATCCAGAGTTCGGTCTGGCCGGACCTGCCGCTAGCCTGACCCATCCCTCTGGGCTGTTCACGTTGTGAACATCCGTCCGAGAGCGGAAAGGTGCTCTCGACCAGGAATTGCGTACCCTCCGGTCGAGGCGGGCCTGCGGTGTAGCCCCCTTCTCCGAGGCCCGCCCCGAGTCTTCTTCCTGCAATCCGTGAACCGTGGCAAGGCCGGCGGCGGGTTTTACGCGGCCATGACGTCACGACCTGGCGGCGTTGAACTAGAGGTATTGGATAGGGCAGTCCATCCAGGGGAGGGCGGGATGATCGGCCTCGCCTATTGACCTACTCAAGGCCAGGAAGGAAGGGGGCGGCATGTTGACTAGCCACCAACGCCCGGTTGCGCAGGGGCGAGTATGCGCCGGGGACATGTCGTCCTGGCCTGCTCGATGGACGACGGCTCGTCCTCCCGAGAGATCGTCTGGGTCGTAGCTTCGGTCCTTCGGACTAGCGGCATGACGTCGCGGAACCATTGTGGTGCGATGCATTGGGTACATTGCAACGGAATGCAGACGAGCGGTTCTCGCGCATGGTTCCGACCGCTTCTTCACGTCGTCCGGCGCGGAGTGCCCGGGGCACTCGTATTCGCCGTCGTTGCTGCGGCCTGGGTCGCCTCACCGGCCGCTGCTACGAGTTCCCGGCAGCACCACGGTCAGCCGCGAAACCGTTTTCGGCCGCGGATCGTCGGCCAGCCGCACGTTGGCGTGGCCCTGAAGGCAACGCGCGGCAAGTGGACGGTCCCCCGGCCGGTCGCCTACGAGTACCGCTGGCTCCGCTGTCCCGTGGGAAGAGGGAAATGCCGACGGATCGCGAGGGCTGCGAGGGCTCGCTATACCCCGTCGAGCCGGGATGCCGGCATGACTCTACGAGTGACCGTCACGGCCAGGAATGCCGCCGGCTCCGGCCGTGCGATCTCGCGTCCCAGCCGGGTGGTGCGAGCGCGCGGCAGCGGGGGTGGCGGCCAGCCGCCCGCTCCGCCTGCGCCCACCTCGTCCCCGACGGTGTCCGGGGTGGCCCAGAACGGACAGATGCTCAGCGCGAGTCCGGGCGTCTGGAGCGGGACGGAGCCGATCGTGTACGCCTACCACTGGGAACGGTGTGATC
>DATDMG010000003.1:0-10777 GCA_036518955.1 Kineosporiaceae bacterium
CGGCGGCCCGCGACGGCGATCGCGGTGACCGCGGCGATCGCGGTGACCGCGGCGACCGCGGTGACCGCGGCGCGCGCGGTCCCCGGACGCAGGGCGGCGCCTCCCGCCCGGGCAACAACCCGTTCGCGTCCAGCCAGGGCATGCCGCGCACCGGTGGTGGCGGCCCGCGCCCGGGCAACAACCCGTTCGCGTCCAGCCAGGGCATGCCGCGCCCGGGCTCTGGTGGTGGTCCCCGGCCGTCGGCGCCCGGCGCCCCCGCCGCCCGCGACGGGGACCGTCCGGGCGGCCCGCGGCCGGTGGCGCCGCGTCCGAGTCCGGGCTCGATGCCGCCTCGCCCCAACCCGGGCATGATGCCCGGCCGCTCGGCGGTCGGCCGTCCCGGCGGTCCGGGTGCCGGTGGTCGTCCCGGCGCGCCCGCCCGCGGAGGGGCCGGCCGTCCCGGTGGCGGTGGCGGCTTCGGTGGCGGCCGTCCCGGTGGGGGCGGCGGTCCGGGTGCCCCGGCCGGTGGTCGCGGGTTCGGCAAGGGTGGTGGCGGCCGTGGCGGCACGCAGGGTGCGTTCGGGCGCGCCGGCGGGCGCCCGGTGCGTGGCCGGAAGTCGAAGAAGCAGCGGCGCCAAGAGTTCGACAACATGCAGGCCCCGATCGCCGGTGGCGTGCAGGTCCCGCGCGGTGACGGCTCGACGATCGTCCGGCTGCGCCGTGGCGCGTCGCTCACCGACTTCGCCGAGAAGATCAACGCCAACCCGGCGAGCCTGGTGACGGTGCTGTTCCACCTCGGTGAGATGGCGACGGCGACCCAGTCGCTCGATGAGGACACCTTCCGCCTGCTGGGCGCCGAACTGGGTTTCGACATCCAGGTCGTCTCGCCCGAGGAGGAGGATCGCGAGCTGCTGGAGTCGTTCGACATCGACCTGCAGGGTGAGATCGAGGACGACGAGGAGTTCCTCGAGCCGCGGCCACCGGTGGTGACCGTGATGGGTCACGTCGACCACGGAAAGACGAAACTGCTCGACGCGATCCGGCACACCAACGTGGTGGCGGGGGAGGCGGGTGGCATCACCCAGCACATCGGTGCGTACCAGGTGGTGCACAAGCACGAGGGCGTCGACCGGCCGATCACCTTCATCGACACCCCGGGTCACGAGGCATTCACCGCGATGCGTGCGCGCGGTGCCAAGGTGACCGACATCGCCGTCCTGGTCGTCGCCGCCGACGACGGCGTGATGCCGCAGACCATCGAGGCGCTCAACCACGCCCAGGCCGCCGGCGTCCCGATCGTGGTGGCGGTCAACAAGATCGACAAAGAGGGTGCCAACCCGGCGAAGATCCGCCAGCAGCTCACCGAGTACAACCTGGTGGCCGAGGAGTACGGCGGAGACACCATGTTCGTCGACATCTCGGCGAAGCAGCGGATCAACATCGATGCCGTGCTGGAGGCCATTCTGCTCACGGCTGACGCAGCGCTGGAGCTCACCGCCAACCCGGACAAGGCCGCGCGGGGGGTGTCCATCGAGGCCAACCTCGACCGGGGGCGCGGTCCGGTGGCGACGGTTCTGGTGCAGTCCGGAACCCTCGCGGTCGGCGACTCCATCGTCTGCGGCACGGCCCACGGCCGGGTCCGGGCGATGCTGGACGAGAACGGCGAGACGCTGGACGTCGCGCTGCCGTCGCGCGCGGTCCAGGTGCTCGGTCTGACCTCGGTGCCGCGCGCCGGGGACACGTTCATCGTCGCGCCCGACGACCGCACCGCCCGGCAGATCGCCGAGAAGCGGGAGGCCGTCGAGCGGGCCGCCGTCCTGGCCAAGCGCCGCAAGCGGTTCAGCCTGGTAGACATCAACGAGGCGCTGGAGCAGGGCAAGGTCGAGTCGCTGAACCTGATCCTCAAGGGCGACGTGTCCGGTTCGGTCGAGGCTCTCGAGGACGCGCTCATGCAGATCGACGTCGGCGACGACGTCCGGCTGCAGGTGATCGACCGTGGCGTCGGTGCGATCACGATGAACAACGTCAACCTCGCGATCGCGTCCAGTGCCATCATCGTCGGGTTCAACGTGCGTCCGGCGGAGAAGGTCGGCGAGCTGGCCGAGCGCGAAGGCGTCGAGATCCGCCAGTACTCGGTCATCTACCAAGCGATCGAGGAGATCGAGGCGGCGCTCAAGGGCCTGCTCAAGCCGGAGTTCGAGGAGGTGCAGCTCGGGTCGGCGGAGGTCCGCGAGGTGTTCCGGTCGAGCAAGTTCGGCAACATCGCCGGCTGCCTGGTGCAGTCCGGGACGATCCGGCGGAACGCCAAGGCCCGGCTCGTCCGGGACGGCGGCATCGTCGACGCCGGTCTGACCATCGATTCACTGCGCCGTTTCAAGGACGACGCGACGGAGGTCCGCGAGGGTTTCGAGTGCGGTATCGGGCTCGGCTCCTTCAACGACATCCGTGTGGGCGACCTGATCGAGACCTTCGAGAAGCGGGAGAAGCCGCGCGGCTGACCCCGTCAGCCGTGAGCCTGCAGCGCCGGTCGGCCCGACCGGGCCGTGCTGGCACTGCAGGCTCACGGAGGGGACCACCCGGCCACACCGGCCCACACACGCCATGTATCTGGGTTCCCTCAGCTTGGACCTGCTGCTCGGCGACGTCCGATCGCTGAAGCAGAAGAGGTCCGTGGTGCGGCCGATCGTGGCCGAGCTGCGACGCACGTTCGAGGTGAGCGCCGCGGAGACCGGTCACCTCGACCTGCACCGGCGTGCCGAGCTGGGCGTCGCGGTGGTCGCCCCGGACGCCGCGCACGCCCGCGCGGTTCTGGACGCCTGCGAGCGGCTGGTCGCTGCCCGCCCGGAGGTCGACCTGCTCTCCGCCCGGGCCCGGGTGTGGAACGACGAGGACGAGTGACCCGTTCGACGCTACGGCCGCTCGCCGCCCCCCAGACCCCTCAGCCGTCCCAGCACGCTCCGCGTCCACGACCTCACCCACGCCCACCCGACGACCCCACTGGCATGAAGGACGATCCGATGGCCGACACCGCACGCGCCCGCAAACTGGCGGACCGCATCCGCGAGATCGTGGCGGAGGCACTGGAGAAGCGTGTCAAGGACCCGAGGCTGGGGTTCGTGACGGTCACCGACGCGCGGGTCACCGGCGACCTGCAGCACGCCACGGTGTTCTACACCGTCTTCGGCGACGCGGAGGCGAAGGTCTCCAGCGCCGCGGCCTTGGAGAGCGCCAAGGGCGTGCTGCGGTCAGAGGTGGGCCGCCGCACCGGCGTCCGGCTCACCCCGACGCTGGAGTTCATCGCCGACGCCGTGCCCGAGAACGCCGCCCACATCGAGGAACTGCTGCGTGCGGCAGCCGCCCACGACGCGGACGTCGCGGCACGGGCGGCGGGGGCCAGCTACGCCGGCGACCCGGACCCCTACCGCAAGCCGGCCGAGGACGACGAGGACGGTGCCGCGGAGCCGGGCCAGCCCGGCGACGCGGTCCGCGACCGGGCATGACCGCCGGCCTGCTCGTCGTCGACAAGCCGGCCGGCTGGACGTCGCACGACGTCGTCGCGCGCGTCCGCCGGCTGGCCGGGACCCGCCGGGTCGGGCACGCCGGCACCCTTGACCCGATGGCCACCGGGGTGCTGGTGATCGGGGTCGAGCGGGCCACCCGGCTGCTGACCCATCTCACCGGGGCCACCAAGAGCTATACCGGCACGATCCGGCTGGGCGAGGCGACGGTGACTGACGACGCCGAGGGGCAGGTGACCGACCGGGCCGACGCCCTCGCCGTCGCCGCGGTGACGCCGCAACGCCTCGCCTCGGCGGTCGCCCGGCTCACCGGCGAGATCCAGCAGGTCCCCAGCGCGGTCAGTGCGATCAAGGTGGCCGGTCGCCGGTCCTACGCCCGGGTACGGGCGGGCGAGGACGTGGAACTGGAACCCCGGCGGGTCACCGTGTCCCGGTTCGAGGTGCTGGAGAGCCGGCGGGACGCGACCGGCGACGGGACGGCGGTCCTCGACGTGGACGTCCGGGTGGACTGCTCGTCGGGCACCTACGTCCGCGCCCTGGCCCGGGACCTCGGCGCGGACCTCGGCGTGGGCGGCCACCTCACCGTCCTGCGCCGCACCCGCGTCGGGCCCTACGCGCTGGACGTCGCCCGCACCCTCGACGAGCTCGCGGTCTCGTTCTCCCTGCTGTCACTGGAGGAGGCGGCACGCGCGGCGTTCCCGGTGCGCGAACTGGACGCCGAGGAGACCCGGCGACTGCGCCACGGGATGCGCGTGGCGGCCTCGCCCGCCGGCGCCGAGCCCGGCCTGCCGGTCGCCGCGTTCGCGCCGGACGGCTCGCTGATCGCGCTGATCTGCGAGCAGGGGTCGGTGGCCCGACCCGTCCTGGTGGTGGCGCCGGCCTGAGCGCCCGCCGTCAGCTGGACGCCTGGCCAGGGCCGATGTCGTCGGGCGAGCCAGGTCAGCAGCGCACCCGCCGTCGCGGGGGCGGTGCGCACGGACGGTCGGCGGGGTCAGGATGGGGGGATGGCGCATCCGCGAACGGTCCGGGCTCTGGCCGCGGTGGCTGTGCTCGGCGCGGGGGCGGGTGTCGGCCTGGTGCTGGGGGCGTGGGCCGGGTTGGCCTGGTGGATCCATCGGGCCGGCGGGGCGCCGGCGACCTCGCTGCTGCCGGCGGTCGGTTCCGCGGCCGTCGGCGCGATCGGCGGGGCCGCGCTGGGCGCCGGACTGGGTGGCCTGGCCGTGGGCCTGCTGACGGCCCTCGCCGACCGGCGCCCCGACCGGACCGGTCAGAACCGGGGGTCGTGAAGATCCGGCCACGACGTGGAGGCCGACCGCGCCCAACGCGTTGGTGGTCACCGCACGACAAACCGAGCCGGTGCGCGGCGTGGCCGGCCGGACTGGCACAGTAGGACCTGTGCAGCGGTGGAACGACCTGGATGCGGTCCCGGCGGGCTTCGGCCCCTCCGTGGTGACCATCGGCAACTTCGACGGCGTCCACCGCGGGCACCAGGCCGTGCTGGCCCGGCTGGTGGCGGACGCGCGACGGGAGGGCGCCCATGCCGTCGCGATCACCTTCCACCCGCATCCGGTGGCGGTGCTCTACCCCGAGCGCGCGCCTGCCCAGCTCACCGGGTTGGCGGACCGGCTGGACCTGCTGGCCGCCACCGGGCTGGACGCCGTCCTGGTGATGGAGTTCACCCATGAGCTGGCCGCCTGGGAGCCGGACCGTTTCGTCCGCGAAGTGATCGTCGACACGCTCGCCGCCGCCCTCGTCGTGGTGGGTCGGGACACCCGGTTCGGCCGGCGCAACAGCGGCGACGTCAACACGTTGCGCGAGCTCGGCAAGGAGCTGGGCTTTCAGGTGGAGGCCATCGACGACCTCGGGGTCTTGGACGAGGCGCACCCGTCCGGCCGGCGGTGGTCGTCGACCTGGGCCCGGGAGCTGATCCAGGCCGGGGACGTCGAGACCGCGGCCGAGGTGCTGGGGCGGCTGCACCGGGTCGTCGGCGTCGTGGTCGAGGGCGACCACCGCGGCCGTGGCCTCGGCTACCCGACGGCGAACCTCGGCCAGGACGCCACCGGGCTGGTCCCCGAGGACGGTGTGTATGCCGGCTGGTTGGTCCGGCTCGAGCGGGCCGCCGTCGATCCCGAGCACCGCCTGCCCGCCGCGGTGTCCATCGGCACCAACCCGACCTTCGACGGCACCCAGCGGCGGGTCGAGGCCTACGTGCTCGACCGGGACGATCTCGAGCTGTACGGGGAGCGGGTCGCTGTGGAGTTCGTCCAGCGGCTGCGGCCCACGGTGCGGTTCGCCGGGGTGGACGCACTGCTGGTCCAGATGGCGCAGGACGTCGACCGGTGTCGAAGCGTGCTCGGCATCCGGGCTCCGGCCTCCTGAGGGCGCCTCCCGGCGGCCTGCCGCCGGGAGGCGGGCGCGGGGCAGGCCTGCCGTGACCCAGGGAAGGCCAGGGCGCGGCCGCTGGCCGGAGCGCAGGCCTCGAGCGCGCCGTGGGTGTCGGGGAGGTGTGCCCGGGAGGGGCACCGGGTGCTCCGGCACGCCCCGCCGAGGTGCTGATTCGGCGGGTGACCTGCGGCACTGATACCGTGAAGGCGCCGTCCGAACGGCCGCGGAACCACAGAGCCCGGGTGAACCTGCCCCGGAGCGCCGCGCAACGAGCATGAGGGAGCACGATGGCACTCGACGCCGCCACCAAGCAGAGAATCATGGCTGAGTACGCGACCACGCAGGGTGACACCGGTTCTCCCGAGGTCCAGGTCGCGATGCTCACCCAGCGCATCAAGGACCTGACCGAGCACCTCAAGGAGCACAAGCACGACCACCACAGCCGCCGTGGCCTGCTCATCCTCGTCGGCCAGCGTCGGCGGCTGCTGCAGTACCTGCAGCGCACCGACATCACCCGGTACCGCTCGCTGATCGAGCGGTTGGGCCTGCGTCGGTGACCTCCGCGCGGCTGTGACGCTCCCTGGGAGGCCGCGGTCCCGCTGTCCGGGCCGGGGTCCCCGGGTGGCGGCTGGGCCCGTCCCAGCTCAGAACACCATCAACCTGACCACATCGAGTGACGAGGAGCGGCGAGGCCAGCGCGCACCGGTCCTCGGTAGTGGCTCCCGGGGCCCACGTCCCGAGCGCCTCGATCGAAGACCGGTACCATCCGCGGCCCGCCCGCTCCGATGGAGAACGGAGGGGTACCCCGCATGGAGGGTCCCGAGATCACGTACGCCGAAGCCCTGATCGACAACGGGAGTTTCGGCACCCGGACCGTGCGGTTCGAGACGGGCCGGCTGGCCCGCCAGGCCGCCGGGTCCGCCGCCGTCTACCTGGACGGGGAGTCCATGCTCCTGTCGGCCACCACGGTCGGCAAGCAGCCGAAGGAGCAGTTCGACTTCTTCCCGCTCACCGTCGACGTCGAGGAGCGGATGTACTCGGTGGGGCGGATCCCCGGCTCGTTCTTCCGCCGGGAGGGGCGCGCCAGCACCGACGCCGTCCTCACCTGCCGTCTGATCGACCGTCCGCTGCGGCCCTCGTTCGTCAAGGGGCTGCGGAACGAGGTGCAGGTGGTCGTCACGGTGCTGTCGCTCAACCCCGACGACCTCTACGACGTGGTGGCGATCAACGGCGCCTCGCTGTCGACCCAGCTCGCCGGCCTGCCGTTCAGCGGGCCGATCGGCGGCGTCCGGGTGGCCCTGATCGACGGGCAGTGGGTGGCGTTCCCGCGGCACGCCGAGCTGGAGCGCGCGGTCTTCGACATGGTCGTGGCCGGCCGCGTCGTGACCGGTGCGGACGGCTCCGAGGATGTCGCAATCATGATGGTTGAGGCCGAGGCGACCGAGGCCGCCTGGGACCTGGTGAAGAACGCCGGCGCCACCGCTCCTACCGAGGAGATCGTGGCGCAGGGCCTGGAGGCCGCCAAGCCGTTCATCGCGACGCTGGTCCGGGCCCAGCTGCAGGTCGCTGAGAAGGCGGCCAAGCCCACCGCCGAGTTCCCGCTGTACCCGGACTATCTGCCGGACGTCTACGAGGCCGTGGCCGACGTGGTGCGCGATGATCTCGCGGCCGCGCTGACCATCGCCGGCAAGCCCGAGCGCGAGAACCGGCTGGACGAGCTCAAGGACGCCGTCCGCACCCAGCTCGCCGAGAAGTTCGCCGGCCGGGAGAAGGAGATCTCCGCGGCGTACCGTGCGGTCACCAAGAAGCTGGTCCGGCAGCGGATCCTCCGCGACAAGATCCGTATCGACGGTCGCGGGGTGGCGGACATCCGCACGCTCTCCGCCGAGGTGGAGGTCGTCCCGCGGGTGCACGGCTCGGCGTTGTTCGAGCGCGGCGAGACCCAGATCCTCGGGGTCACCACTCTGAACATGCTGCGGATGGAACAGCAGCTCGACACGCTCGCCCCGGAGACACGCAAGCGGTACATGCACAACTACAACTTCCCGCCCTACAGCACCGGGGAGACCGGCCGGGTCGGGGCGCCCAAGCGCCGCGAGATCGGGCACGGCGCGTTGGCCGAGCGGGCGCTGGTGCCGGTGCTACCGACGCGGGAGGAGTTCCCGTACGCGATCCGGCAGGTGTCGGAGGCGCTGGGCTCGAACGGCTCGACCTCCATGGGCTCGGTCTGCGCCTCCACGCTGTCGCTGCTGAACGCGGGCGTCCCGCTGCGGGCCCCGGTGGCCGGCATCGCGATGGGCCTGGTCTCCGACACCGTCGACGGGGCGACCGAGTACGCTGCGTTGACGGACATCCTGGGTGCTGAGGACGCCTTCGGCGACATGGACTTCAAGGTCGCCGGCACCTCCGAGTTCGTCACGGCCATCCAGCTGGACACCAAGCTCGACGGCATCCCGGCGTCCGTCCTGGCCGGTGCCCTGACCCAGGCCCGCCAGGCGCGGCTGCACATCCTCGACGTGATGGCCGAGGCCATCGACCGCCCCGACGACATGTCGCCGTTCGCCCCGCGCGTCATCTCGGTGAAGGTGCCCGTCGACAAGATCGGCGAGGTCATCGGCCCCAAGGGCAAGATGATCAACCAGATCCAGGACGACACCGGCGCGGAGATCTCGATCGAGGACGACGGCACGGTCTACATCGGCGCGACCGACGGACCGTCCGCCGAGGCCGCCCGCAGCGCGATCAACGCGATCGCCAACCCGACGATGCCTGAGGTGGGCGAGCGTTACCTGGGCACCGTGGTGAAGACGACCACGTTCGGCGCCTTCGTCTCGCTGCTGCCGGGCAAGGACGGCCTGCTGCACGTCAGCGAGATCCGCAAGATGGTCGGGGGCAAGCGGGTGGAGAACGTCGAGGACGTGCTCGCGGTGGGACAGAAGGTCCAGGTCCAGATCTCCGCGATCGACCAGCGCGGCAAGCTGTCCCTGGTGCCGGTGCTGCCGGACGGCGAGGGTCAGGCTGCGGGGTCGGCCGGCGACGACGCCGCACCGGCGCAGGAGCCTGCCGGGATGAACGCCTGACGTGCGGGGAGTTCTGCTCCCGCTGAATGCCGCGGGAACCGCTGACGACGTGATCGCCGGGGAGGAGAGCGGCGCGTACGTGCGCCGCTCCGTCCTGGCCGGTGGGGTCCGGGTACTCACCGAGGCCATGCCGGGCCTGCGCTCGGCCACCTTCGGGTGCTGGGTCGGTGTCGGTTCCCGGGACGAGGCCGACGGCCACCACGGCTCGACCCACTTCCTGGAGCACCTGCTCTTCAAGGGGACGGCCCGGCGGAGCGCGATGGAGATCGCGTCCGCGTTCGACGCCGTCGGTGGCGAGGCCAACGCCGTGACCGGCAAGGAACACACCTGCTACTACGCTCGGATCCTGGACGACGACCTCGAGCTCGCCGTCGACGTCCTGACGGACATGGTGACCTCGGCGACGCTGGCGCCGGACGACGTGGAGAGCGAGCGCGGGGTCATCCTCGAAGAGCTCGCGATGAACGACGACGACCCCAGCGACGTCGTCCACGAGCGGTTCGCGGAGCTGGTGCTGGGCGAGCACCCGCTGGGTCGCCCGATCGGCGGCACGGTCGACACGATCGAGGCGGTCGGCGCGGACGACATCGCGGCGCACTACCGGCGCCACTACACCGCGCCCGGTCTGGTGATCACGGCTGCCGGCGGGCTGGATCACGAGGACCTGTGCGGCACGGTCGCGGAGCACCTCGGCCGATCGGGGTGGTCGCTGGATCCGGCTGCGGCGCCGATGCGGCGGCGCCCGGTGACGTCGGAGGTGACCGGGGCGCCGGTGGGCCGTGTGCTCGTCGTCCGGCGTCAGATCGAGCAGGCCAACGTCGTCCTGGGGACGACCGGGCTGACCGCCACGGACCCGCGACGGTACGTGATGTCGGTGTTGAACTCCGTCCTCGGGGGCGGCATGAGCAGCCGGCTGTTCCAGCAGATCCGGGAGCAGCGCGGGCTGGCGTACTCGGTGTACTCGTTCGCCAGCGGCCATTCCGACAGCGGCTACTTCGGCCTCTACGCCGGCTGCGCGCCGAGCAAGGTCGACGAGGTGGTGATCCTGCTGCGGGCGGCTCTGGAGGACCTGGCCGCCGACGGCGTCACCCACGACGAGCTGCAGCGGGCCCACGGGCAGATCTGTGGTGGTCTGGTGCTGGGCCTGGAGGACTCCGGGTCGCGGATGTCCCGGCTGGGAAAGGCCGAACTGGTGCACGGCGAGTTCGTCGGGCTCGATGCCTCCTTGGAGCGGGTGCGGGCAGTGGACGCCGAGCAGGTCCGGACGTTGGCGGTCGAGCTGGCAGCCCGCCCGCGCTCGCTGGCGGTCGTCGGCCCCTTCGACGTCGACCGCTCCTTCCCGGCGATCGAGAGCTGACCACGGAACCAGGGAGGTGCGATGGGCAACCTGCGGGTGGCGGTGATCGGGGCGGCCGGACGAATGGGCCGGCAGGTCTGTGCGGCGGTCGAGGCTGCCGACGACCTCGAGCTGGGCCCCCGGATCGACGTCGGCGACGATCTGGCGGCGGTCGCGGCGGCGGACGTCGCCGTCGTGTTCTCGGTGCCGGACGTCGTCGTCGAGCACACCCTGGCGTGCGTCCGGGCCGGCGTCCACGCGGTCGTCGGCACCACCGGGTGGGACTCCGCGAAGCTGGACGTCGTCCGCACCGCGCTGGCGGACGCGCCGGACGTCGGCGTCCTGGTGGCCCCGAACTTCGCCCTCGGCGCGGTCCTGCTCATGCGCTTCGCGGCCCTGGCTGCTCGTCACTACGAGTCGGTGGAGGTCATCGAGCTGCACCACCCGGACAAACTGGATGCACCGTCCGGTACGGCGCG
>DATDMG010000004.1:0-2488 GCA_036518955.1 Kineosporiaceae bacterium
ATCTCCTCGATGTGCTCCAGCAACCGCAACCACGTGATCTGCACCACATCCGCCGCATCGCTCTCGTGCAGCCCGTGCCGCAGCGCCACCGCCCACAACAAGGACACGTACCGATCCACGATCGCGTCCCACGCGGCCCCGTCACCGGTCGCCGCCGCCCGCACCAGGGCGATGACCTGAGCATCCTTGCCAGAGCTAGCCCCCGAGAAATTGTCTCCACCGTGATTCACGGGATCTTCCCCTATATGTCGCTCGGCCACCGGTCGATCCCGGGGGCGCAACGGGCCCCCCGGATCTAGCGTCAGGAGGTCGTTTCGGAATTGTCGACATTGTCCGAATCAATCCCGAATCGCGCTGCAGTGATGAGGGCCGCCTACTTTCGTTTGGGTAGAGAAAATTGACGGTTGGCGGTGAGCCGGGGCCCACCGGGCGAACGCTTGTCGTGGTCCGCCGATGATAGAACGCCATGCCTTCGGACTCGGGCGGCACGGCAATTTTTGCTGGTGCCAACACTGAGTGTGACGAAATGAGCACGAAGAGTAAGGCCACATTGGAGGTTGATCGTCCACGGCGGTATCACCACGTTGCCAGCCGGATCGCCTTAGTGACGTAGGCCGATGGGGGCCGCCGTTGCCCGAGCCGTTGCCGGGCACAACCGCCGCGCTGCAATTCGTATGGGGGTCCGATGAAGATTGCCGTCTTCGGTCTTGGCTACGTCGGGACCGTGACGGCTGCGGGCATGGCGTCCCGCGGCCACCAGGTGTGGGGCGTCGACGTGGACGCCATGAAGATCGAGCTGCTCCGGTCGGGCCGCAGCCCGGTGGTGGAACCGGCGATCGACGAGCTTGTCGCCCAGGGTGTCGGCGACGGCTCGCTGCGGGTGACCACGGAGGCCGCGGAGGCCATCGAGGGGGCCGACGTCTCCCTCCTCTGCGTTGGAACCCCCTCGACCGCTCGCGGGGACACCGACCTGTCGTACCTGCGGCGGGCGCTGGCCGACATCAAGGGAGCCATGGCGACCACCGCCCCACCGGCCTCGGGCCGGCACGCGGTCGTGGTGCGCAGCACCGTCCCACCGGGGACCGGCTCGCAGGTCGTCGCACCGCAATTCGTCGATTGTTCACCGGCCGGGTGGCACGTCGGAACCGCTATGTGCCCCGAATTCCTGCGTGAAGGCTCCAGCGTGGCGGACTTCTTCGATCCCCCGCTGGTCGTCGTCGGCTCGGACGAGACCTGGGTCGGCGACCTCACCGCCGAGGTCTTCGCGTTCCTGGAGTGCCAGGTACGTCACGTCAGTGTCCGCAGCGCGGAGGCGCTGAAGTACGCGTGCAATGCCTTCCACGCCACCAAGGTCTCGTTCGCCAACGAGATGGGCCGGTTGTTCCGCGCCCACGGGATCGATTCCCGGGAGGTGATGGAGGTGTTCAGCGCCGACCAGGTGCTGAACATCTCGCCGGCCTACCTGCGCCCGGGCTTCGCGTTCGGCGGGTCCTGCCTGCCCAAGGATCTGCGCGCGTTGCTGCACCTGGCCCGGGTCAGCTCGCTGGACGTCCCCCTGCTGTCCGGGGTGCTGCGGACGAACGAGCTGGTCATCCGGGACGTCGTCGACCGGCTCGTGGCTGGCCCCTCGCGTGAGGTGGCGCTCCTCGGGCTCAGCTTCAAGGCGGGCACCGACGACCTGCGGGAGAGCCCGAACGTGGAGCTGGCCGAGCAACTGCTCGGCAAGGGCTTCGACCTGCGGATCTACGACCCGATCGTCCACCCCGACCGGTTGATCGGGGCGAACCTGCGGCACATCGAGGCCCGGCTGCCGCACCTGCGCCGGCTGCTGTACTCCACGCCGCGGGCAGCGATGACCGGCGCCGGGACAGCGGTGGTGGCCACCTCCGACGCCGCGGTGGTGCGGGACCTCTGCACCGCCCCGCCACAGCGGATCGTGGACCTCAACGGTCGGCTCGGGGGCGCGGTGGAGGCCCTGCCCGGATATGAGGGCATCGGGTGGGCGAAGTGATCCGGTTGCGCGACCGACGCGACCGCCCGGTCACCGCCGGAGACCGGAACGACCGGGTGCTGATCATCGTCCAGAACCTGCCGGTTCCCTTCGACCGACGCGTCTGGCTCGAATGCAACGCGCTCACCGCTGCCGGATACCACGTCACGGTCATCTGCCCCAAGGGAAACAACGATCCCGCTCACCAGGTCGTCGACGGTGTCACTCTCCTGAAATACCGGCCCTACGCACCGGGCGGGCGAGCGGTCGGCTTCGTCGGCGAATACATCTACTCGGTCCTCGCGACGGCCAGGTTGGTGCTTCGCGCGCGCCGGGCGGGGAGATTCGACGTGCTCCAGGCGTGCAACCCGCCGGACATCTTCTGGCCGATCGCCCGATGGTTGCGCCGCCGCGACGGCACCAGGTTCGTCTTCGATCACCACGATCTCTGCCCGGAGCTGTACGACTCGCGGTTCCCGAACGGGCGGCAACTGCCAC
>DATDMG010000005.1:0-4515 GCA_036518955.1 Kineosporiaceae bacterium
GCGGAGGAGGAGCTGCAGGCCTTCCGCGAGATCGCGCAACTGCTGTCCACGCCTCCGGGCGTTGCCTTAGGCTCTTGTCAATCTCAGGGCCAGGACGTCGCGCGCAGGGCTGGAGGACGCGGTGTCCCTGGTATCCGGGGCAGTCCGTCCCGGATACTCAGTGGCCATGACGGAGGCGGCGATCGTCCCTCGGCCGGGCGCTTCCGTCAGGCTGCGTACCGCTGTCCTCGCCGCTCAGGTGGCGCTGGCGGTCGGGGCGGCCGCCGTGACGCCGGCGCTGTTCCGGCAGTTCGCCCAGACCTGCCAGCAGGCTTCATGCGACGCGTACGAGCGGCTCACCCCGGCGGCTGCGGCCGTACTGGCGTCTGCCGGGCTGGGGACGTCGGCCTGGGCGGGACTCATCGTCGTCCTGGCCTGGCTGTCCCTGCTCGTGGGTCTGGCCGTGGCCGGGCTGCTGCTGCGCAGGCTCGCGATGCAGCCGCTCGCCGTGGTCACCGCGGCCGGCGCCGTGCTGGTCGGATTGACCCCGTTCTCGGTGACGCTACGGCCGTGGTTCCTGGCAGCCACCGGCGCCCTGTTGCCGTGCTTCGCGGCCCTGTTCCCGACCGGGACGTGGGTGCCGGCCGTGACGCGCCGGTGGTGGCCGTTCCTGGCGGTGCTGTTGGCGGGGATCCGGTTGGGGGACGCGCTGCTCGGGCCCGGGTTCGCGAACAACGGCTGGCGAGGCCTGGTGGGCGTCGTCGCGGTGGTGCTGCTGGCCGGGTGTCAGGTGTACCGCTACGTATGGGTGTCCGACGCGATGGCCAGGAGCCAGGCCCGCGGGATGCTGCTGGGCATGCTCGCCCTCGCCGCCACAGTGGCCGCCTCGGCGGCTGTCGTGGCAGCGACCGAGGGTGAGGCGCCGTCCGCGCCGGTCCAGCTCACGCTCGTCGTCGCCGACTACGCCGCAACGGCCTTCGTGATGGTCATGCTGGCGGTGGCCCTGCTGCGTTACCGACTGTATGACGTCGACCTGATCGTGCGGCGGTCCGTCCTGTACGGCGGTGCGCTGGGCGCCCTGGCCGCGGTCTATCTGGTCGTCGTGGCCACCGCGAGTGTGGCGATGTCGCAGACGACCGCGTCGGCGCTGGCCGCCGCCGCGGTGGCTCTGGTGGCGGTGCTGGGCGGGATGCTCGCCGTCCGACTGGTGGGCGCCGTCCGGATCCGGCTGTACGGGTTCGGCTCCACGCACGGCGCTGCCGCCGCGGCCATCGCCCGCTCCCTGAAGGGGACCGGCCAGGGCGCGGAGGGCCTCGCCGCCACGATTGCCGCCGCCCTGGCCGTCTCGTACGTCGCGGTCCGGGACGGCGAGGGGCGGCTGGTCAGCGAGCACCTTCCCCGCCCGGGAACGCGCGATCCGGAGGCTCACCGACTTCTCGACGTCCCGGTGCCGGTGCGCGCCGCCGGGTCGACCGGACCGGAGATCCTCGGCCGGGTGGTCCTCGCGCTGCCCTGGGGCCAGACGCGGCTGTCACGCCGGGACGAGGCCGTCCTGGACGAGGCGCTGCCGTTCGTCGCGCTCGTCCTGCGGTCCCAGCACGAGGCCCGCCTGCTCCGGGAGGCGCAGTCGGCCGCGGCGGCCGGCCGGGAGGACGAGCGGCGCCGGCTGAGGCGTGACCTGCACGACGGCGTCGGCCCGCTGCTCGCGGCGCAACTGCTGGCGATCGACACGCTGCGGCTGGAGCCCGGGCGAGCAGCCCGGGAGGAACTCCTGGCGCAGCTGGAATCGGCGACCCACGAAGCGCTCGCCGAGACCCGACGCATCGCCCGGGATCTGCGTCCCGACGCGCTGGACGGCACGGGTCTGGAGGCCGCCGTCCGGGCGGAGGCGGCCCGGTTCACCGCGGCCGGTCTGCCCGTGGTGGTCGACTGGTCGGCGGACGGCGCGTGCCTGCCGGATGCGGTGGAGGTCGCCGCCTTCCGGGTCGTGCAGGAGTCGCTCTCGAACGCCGCGCGCCATGCTGCCGCCACCCGGTGTGAGATCGCGCTGCGGGACGGCGAGGCCGCCGTCGAGCTCAGCGTCACCGACGACGGCTGCGGGCGTGGCGAACGTCCCGACGGCCTGGGCACGGCCTCGATGCGCGAGCGCGTCAGGGAACTGGGCGGCCGCCTCACCGTGGCCCCCGGTCCGGGCGGACTGGGCACGAGCGTGCGGGTGGTGCTGCCGCGATGACGGACGACGAGGCGGATCGAGCCGGGCAGGTCGACGTCGTCCTGGTCGAGGACCACCCCACCTTCCGGCTCGGCCTGCGGACCCGCCTGGCGTACGAGCCCGGGATCTGCGTCGTCGGGGAGGCCGGGACCGCGCAGGAGGCCCTCGCCCTGGTGGCCGAGGTGGCGCCGGACGTCGCAGTCGTCGACCTCAACCTTCCGGACCTGAACGGGGTCGAGCTCATCCGCCGGCTGTCGCTCGACCACCCGCGGACCGCCGTCCTCGTGCTGACCATGCTCGACGACGACTCGGTGTTCACGGCGGTGCGCGCGGGCGCCCGTGGCTACCTGGTCAAGGACGCCCAACCGGCCATGATCGTCACCGCCGTCCGCGCCATCGCCGCCGGGGACGTCATCTTCTCGCAGACCGTGGCCCGGCGGCTGCTCGGGCTCGCCGGCCACCCGTCGGCGCCGGGGCGCCCGGCCGTCTTCGGTGACCTCACCGAGCGCGAACACCAGATCCTCGAGCTCATCGCGGCCGGCTACTCCAACGCCGAGGTGGGACGGCGCCTGGGGATCCGGCCCAAGACGGTGCGCAACTACGTCTCCAACGTGCTGACCAAGCTGCAGGCGGCCGACCGGGCCGAAGCGATCCGGCGAGCCCGCGACGCCGGGATCGCGCCGATCTGACCCCGACCCCTGATCCTTCATCGGGACGCTGCGTCCCTGGCGCCCGGGACGGCGGGATCGCCAGGCTCGTCCCGTCCTGCGGACGAGGCCGCCTCGGGGGAGGTCGCCACTTCGATCCGTCGCCCTCGTGAGATCTCCAGGTTGGCTTAGGAGGCCGCCATGCTGAAGGCGTCGATGCCGCTGCGGCGGATCTGTCTTGTGTCGGGCCTGCTGACGTTCTCGGCCCTGCTCGCCGCCGCGCCCGCCCGGGCGGACGCACCGACGGTCAAGGTGATGAGCCGCAACCTGTACTTCGGGGCGGACCTGACCCCGGCGGCCCGGGCGGCCAGCCTCGCCCAGCTCCTGCAGGCGACGCGGTGATCTTCACCGCGGTGCAGGCGACCGACTTCCCCGCTCGGGCGAAGGTCCTCGCCCGGGAGATCAAGGACGCCGACCCCGACCTGGTCGGCGTGCAGGAGCTGGCGGTGTGGCGGCAGGGCACGGTGGGAGTCTTGGACGGCTCCGCCACGCCCTCGACTGAGGTGGTCTACGACTTCCTCGCCGGCCTTCGATCCGAGCTCGCCGCGATCGGCGCCCCGTACACCGTGGTGGCGGTCCGGCAGGGGGCCGACATCGAGGTCCCCGCCGGGGCTCCGTACAACCGCGACATCCGCCTGACGCTGCGCGACGCCATCCTGGCCAAGGCGAGCCTGCCGTCGGACGAGCTCACGGTTCACGGCACCGACGCGGCGACCTTCACCACCAACCTGACCCTCACCACCGTCGCCGGGCCGGTCAGGTTCGGCAGCGGCTGGGAGTCCGCGGACGTGACCGTGCACACCCACACGTTCCGGTTCGTCAACACCCACCTCGAGCCGTCCTCGAACCTCTACCGCACCGCCCAGTCGAGGGAGCTGCTGGCGGGTCCGCTGAACACCGGAGGGCCCGTGGTCCTGGTGGGCGATCTCAACTCCGACCCCGACGACCCAGTCTTCACCGAGTCCGGTAGCTCGTTCAACACCACCACCCCTTACGACCAGCTCACCGGCGCGCGATTCGCGGACGCCTGGGTGCAGGCGAATGGCGGCGCGGCCGGCCCGACGTGCTGCTACGCGGCCGACCTGCTCAACCCGACACCGACGTTGACCCGGCGCATCGACCACGTGCTCACCAGAGCCGACCTGGGCCCCGCCACCCGCGACCGGGTGGTCGGCACGGACCCCGACAACAAGACCCCGTCCGGTCTCTGGCCCTCCGACCACGCGGGCGTGGTCGCCACCCTCAACCCGTGATCCGATCGAGGCGGGACGTGGCGCCTCCGTCCTGCGCGGCAAGGTCGAGGACGGTGCGTGGCAGAAGGCACCTACCACGTTTCGCGGGTTCATCCGGAGACGGCGTTGTCCATCGGGGGTTCTGGTTGACGCTCTTGCGGTCGGTGCCTCACCAACCCCTCGTGTCAGGCGTATCGGCCCCGATCGCCATCTCGTGGCGATGGGGCGAGGCGGGTGGGACGAGGCCATCGAGCGCGCACCCGCCGGGTCGACCAACACGCACCACTGCACATCGAAGGAACGTGAAGGGTCACGAAAAGCTGCTGCGCACCGCGTTGATCCCGGGAGTTACGTTGCAGCGAGGTAGCAATCTCCCACAAGGGGG
>DATDMG010000006.1:0-3628 GCA_036518955.1 Kineosporiaceae bacterium
GACGACCGGGTCGGCTGGCTGGGTCACGCCAGTCACCCTAGAGCCACCGGGTCAGGACCCCCTGCCGGTCCGCGGCACCCGGACGATCAGGGCGTCGCCCTGGCCGCCGCCGCCGCACAGGGCGGCCGCGCCCACGCCGCCGCCGCGGCGGGCGAGCTCCAGCGCCAGGTGCAGGGTGATCCGCGCCCCGGACGCGCCGATCGGGTGCCCGATCGCGATCGCGCCACCGTTGACGTTCACCCGCTCCGGGTCGAGGCCCAGCCGGCGCGTGGAGGCGAGCCCGACCACGGCGAACGCCTCGTTGATCTCGATCAGGTCGAGCTCGGCCGGGGTGATGCCGTCCTTGGCGCAGGCCGCCAGGATGGCAGCCGCAGGCTGGTCCTGCAGCGTCGAGTCGGGACCCGCGACGACGCCGTGCGCGCCGATCTCGGCGAGCCACGTCAGTCCGCGCCGCACCGCCTCGCCCTTCTCCATCACGACCACCGCGGCCGCGCCGTCACTGATCTGGGACGCCGAGCCCGCGGTGATCGTGCCGTCCGGGCGGAACGCCGGCCTCAGCCGGGACAGCGTCTCCACCGTCGTGTCGGCACGCACCCCCTCGTCGGTGCTGAACAGCACCGGGTCGCCCTTGCGCTGCGGAATCGGCACCGGGACGATCTCGGCTTCGAACAGCCCGTTCTTCGCGGCCCGCGCGGCCAGCTGGTGGGAACGGGCGGAGAACGCGTCCTGCTCCTGCCTGCTGAAGTAGCGGTCGGTGGCGTTCGCGGCCTCGGTGAGGCCACCCATCGCCTGGTCGGTCAGCGCGTCCCACAGGCCGTCGTACGCCATGTGGTCCCGCACCGTGACGTCACCGTACTTGAACCCCTCCCGCGACTTCGGGAGCAGGTGCGGGGCCTGCGTCATGGACTCCTGGCCGCCGGCGACCACCACGTCGAACTCGCCCGCGCGGATGAGCTGATCGGCGAGCGCGATCGCGTCGATCCCGGATAGGCACACCTTGTTGATCGTCAGGGCGGGCACCGTCAGCGGGATCCCGGCCGCGTGCGCGGCCTGCCGGGCGGGGACCTGCCCCGCGCCCGCGGTCAGCACCTGCCCCATGATCACGTACTGGACGTCGCCGGGGGCCACCCCGGCCCGGCGCAGCGCGCCCGCGATCGCGACGCCGCCGAGCGCAGCGCCGGAGAAGTCCTTCAGGGACCCCAGCAGGCGGCCGACCGGCGTCCGGGCACCGGCGACGATCACGGACGAACGAGCAGCGGACTCGGGCATGGCCGGACCTCCTGGGACGACGACGGCGGCGCGGCACCCGCGAACACGCGCCTTCCGCCACGGTAACGAGCAGCACCGACAAGACCAGCGGCCGCGTGGTGGGCAGGCTCACACCCTGGCCGCGCCCGGCGATCACGCCCAGAGGTCCCCCGGCCGGCCGAGCGGACGTGGATAACCTGGCGGCATGAGTGAGCCGACCAAGGCCGGTGGCCTGGATCCCGCACTGTTCACCGCCATCGATCACGTCGGGGTCGCCGTCCCCGACTTCGACGCCGCCGTGGCGCTGTACCGCGACACCTTCGGGATGGAGCTGGTCCACGAGGAGACCAGTGAGGAGCAGGGCGTCCACGAGGCGATGATGGCCGTGGGCGGCTCGGGCTCGTGCGTGCAGATCCTGGCCCCGCTCACCCCGGAGTCCACGATCGCCAAGTTCCTCGACCGCTCCGGCCCCGGGCTGCAGCAGGTCGCCTACCGGGTGGAGGACATAGAGAAGGTGAGCACCGTGCTGCGCGAACGCGGCGTCCGGCTGCTCTACCCCGAGCCGAGGCGCGGGACGGCGGGCAGCCGGATCAACTTCGTGCACCCGAAGGACGCCGGTGGCGTGCTCGTCGAACTGGTCGAGCCGGCGTCCGCCGGCAACCACTGACGCACCTGCGCCGGCGGTCCGCACCGCGGCGGTGATTCAGCTCACGCGGTGGCACCGCCAGGTGCCACCGCGTCGCGGCTACGGTCGCCGGGTCGGCCGTTCCGCGGGTCCGCGCGACCCTTCGCCCGCCGCGGACGGTCGATCCGGCGAGCCCATTCCAGGAGGACCTCGTGCAACAGATCATCGACGCGATCATGTCCGGCACCGCCACCGGAGAGGATTTCGCGGCCATCCCGATGCCGGAGTCGTACCGCGCGCTGACCGTCCACGAGAACGAGGAGGACATGTTCGAGGGGGTCCCCTCGCGGGACAAGGACCCCCGCAAGAGCCTCCATCTGGACGACGTACCGGTGCCCGAGCTGGGCCCCGGCGAGGCACTCGTCGCGGTGATGGCGAGCGCGATCAACTACAACACCGTCTGGACGTCGATCTTCGAGCCGGTCTCGACCTTCGGCTTCCTGAAGCGCTACGGCCGCACGAACCCGCTGGCGAAGCGGCACGACCTGCCTTATCACATCGTCGGCTCGGACCTGGCCGGGGTCGTCCTACGGACCGGGCCGGGGGTCCACCGGTGGAAGCCGGGCACCGAGGTCGTCGGGCACTGCCTCTCCGTCGAGCTCGAGGACCACCGCGGCCACGACGACACGATGCTGGACCCGGAGCAGCGGATCTGGGGCTTCGAGACCAACTTCGGCGGGCTGGCCCAACTCGCCCTGGTCAAGGCGAACCAGCTGATGCCGAAACCGGCCCATCTCAGCTGGGAGGAGGCGGCCTGCCCCGGGTTGGTCAACTCCACCGCCTACCGGCAGCTGATCTCCCACCACGGCGCCGGGATGAAGTTGGGGGACATCGTCCTCATCTGGGGGGCATCGGGCGGCCTCGGCTCCTACGCCACGCAGCTCGCCCTGGCGGGCGGCGCGACCCCGGTCTGCGTGGTGTCCTCCACCGCGAAGGCCGAGATCTGCCGGGCGATGGGCGCCGAACTGGTGATCGACCGGGTGGCCCAGGGCTACCGGTTCTGGAAGGATGAGCACACCCAGGACCCCAGGGAGTGGCGCCGCCTCGGCGCCGACATCCGCGAGCTCACCGGGGGCCGCGACGTCGACATCGTCTTCGAGCACCCTGGTCGGGAGACCTTCGGGGCCAGCGTGTACGTCGTCCGTCGCGGCGGGACGGTGGTGACCTGCGCCTCGACGTCCGGGTTCATGCACCAGTTCGACAACCGGTACCTGTGGATGAACCTCAAGCGCATCGTCGGTTCCCACTTCGCCAACTACACAGAGGCATGGAGTGCTAACGATCTGATTGCACGCGGCCTCATCCACCCCACCCTTTCGAAGACCTTCCCGCTCGAGCATGCTCCGGACGCGGCTTTGTCTGTGCATCGCAACCTCCACCAGGGCAAGGTCGGGGTACTCTGCCTCGCGCCGGGTGAAGGTCTGGGCGTGCGGGACCCGGAGCTTCGGGGCAGGCATCTGGACGCGATCAACCGCTTCAGGAACGTTTAGGCCTCGGCGGAGGCCGGGGAGGTCTCACAGTGGCTGCGGAGCACACCCAGTCCGGGTTCCAGATCGTCATGCGTGGATACGACAAGTCGCAGGTCGACGACCGGGTCCACGCGTTGGAGACCGCGTTGCGGGATGCGCGGGCCCGGGTGGAGGAGGTGGATACGCGGGCGATGAAGCTGGCCGGTGAGGTGTCAGAGGCCCACCG
>DATDMG010000007.1:0-2155 GCA_036518955.1 Kineosporiaceae bacterium
AGGTGGTCTGCTGCGACCCGTTCGCCTGGATGGATGCCGGGCTGACGACGAACCGTGGCCTGTTCATCCTCGGCCAGCCCGGGACCGGCAAGTCGGCCGTCGGCAAGCGGATCTGCCGCGGGCTGATGGCGTTCGGCGCCGTCCCGCTGTTCCTCGGCGACGCCAAGCCGGACTACACCCCGCTCGTCCGAGTGGCCGGCGGCCAGGTGATCCGGATCGGGCGGGGCCTGGACCGGATCAACCCCCTGGACGCCGGACCGCTCGGCGCCGCCCTGGGCCGGCTGTCCGGGGCGGCGGCCGCCCGGCTGCGGCACGAGCTCCGCGGACGGCGGCTCGCGGCGACGCTCGCGCTGTGCTCGCTGGTCCGGCTGGACGCGGCGATGACCAACGCCGAGGAGACGGTGCTCGGTGCGGCCGTCGACCTGCTCGCTGACCGGCTCCCGGCCGGCACCGATCCGACGGTGCCGGACGTGCTGCGCGTCGTCCGGGAGGCGCCGGACCGGCTGGTGGCGGCGGCCGAGGTCGACACGGAGGCGGAGTTCCGGGTCGAGACGCGGCGGTTGCGGCAGACCGTGCGCACGTTGTGCGAGGGGTCGTTGAAGGGCGTGTTCGACGGGCCGACGTCCACCCCGATCGACCTGTCCGCGCCTGCGGTCTCGGTGGACATCTCCGCGGTGACCTCGGCGGGTGACACCTTGCTGGCGGCGGCGATGCTGTCGACCTGGTCGTACGGGTTCGCCGTCATCGACGCCTCGACCGCGCTGGCCGAGGCCGGGCTCACGCCGCCGCGGCGGTACGTCGCCGTCCTGGACGAGTTGTGGCGCGCGCTGCGCGGCGCCCCCGGCCTGGTCGACCACGCCGACGCCCTGACCCGCGTCTACCGCGGCCGGGACGTCGCCCACCTGATGATGACCCACTCCCTCGACGACCTCGCCGCCCTGCCGACCGAGGCGGACCGGGCCAAGGCGCGCGGGTTCATCGACCGGTGCGCCATCACCGTGCTGGCCGGGCTACCACGCCGCGAGCTGGACGAGGTGGGGCGGGTCGTGCCGCTGTCGGAGGCGGAGAAGCAGCTGGTCGCGTCGTGGTCGTCAGCCGAGACGTGGCTGCCGGGGTCGAGGCATCCGGGCCGGGGCAAGTACCTGATCAAGACCGGGCAACGGACCGGGATCCCGGTGGAGATGACCCTCGTCGGCGACGAGCCCTGGCTGTACGACACGGACGGAGGACGCCGATGACCCGGCCGGTCGGGCCCTCGGCCGTCTGGAGCGGCGAGGCCGGCGCCGCCTTCGCGGTGCTCGGCCTGTGCTGGGTGCCGGTCCTCCTCGGACTCGTGCTGTGGACGGGCGGGCAGCTGGCGTCGGTGGTCAGCGGGCACGGCCTTGCGCCGGTCCGGCCGGACGTCGCCTTCGGGACGACCCTCCTCGCCCACGGACCCGCCGCCCCCTGGCCGCAGACACCGCCGGCCCTGGTGTGGACGGCGACGGTCGTCGTCGTGGCGGCCGTTGCCCTCCCTGCCGCCTTCGTCGGGCGGCTGGTGGTCCAGCTGCGCTCGGGTGGTCGGTCCCTGGCCGGACCTCGGGAGCTGGGATCACTGACCGGCCGCGCCGCCGTCCGGCGGGCCCGGCAGCTGCGCCCTCGGCTGTTGCGGGAGGTGTCGGGCCCGGACGTCGGCATCTCGCTCGGGCGGTTCGGCCGGGCGGCGGTCCGCGCCTCGTGGGAGGACGTCGTCCTCGCCGTGATGGCGCCGCGGGCCGGCAAGACGACCAGCCTCGCCGTCCCCGCGATCCTCGCCGCGCCCGGCGCCGTCATCGCGACCAGCAACAAGGCGGACCTCTGGACGGCGACCGCGGCGCTTCGGGCGGAGCGCACCGGCCAACGGGTCTGGGTGTTCGACCCGCAGCAGATCACCTACGCGGAGCAGACCTGGTGGTGGAACCCGCTGCGCGGTGTCACCACGGTCGAGGAGGCGCACCGGCTGGCGGGCCACTTCGTCCAGGAGATCCGTGGCGGCAGCCGGCACGTCGGCAGCGACTTCTGGACGTCGGCCGCCCACGACCTGCTCACCAGCCTGCTGCTCGCCGCGGCGTGCGGCGGGCGGGACCTGGTCGAGGTGTACGAGTGGCTCAACGATCCTGTCCTCACCACCCCGGTC
>DATDMG010000008.1:0-15401 GCA_036518955.1 Kineosporiaceae bacterium
TCCCGGTCAAGCTGTTCAGGCTCATGTTGCGCGGCAACGCGGCGGCGCGCTGCGAGTTGTCGGCCGCCGTCGAGTCCAAGGTGTCGCCGTTCACCGGGAAGGTCGAGGTGTCCCCGGAGACGTTCACCGTGGCCCGGGTCGCGGACAACAAGCCGTTCCACGCCGACGCCGTCGGCTTCACCAGTCCCCTGTCGGCCCAGGACTTCCTGGACCGGACGGTCGCGGCCGATCCGGCGCTCGCGGACAGCCTGCATGTCCTTCCGCACTTCGAGGTGGCCGTATGACGAACCCGGCGTACTCGTTCCTGCCCTGGCTGCGGCACGGCATCGCCACCGCGATCACGGCCGCCGACCACGACGCCGCGGTGAAGACGCGCGCCGCCGTGGACGTCAAGGTCACGGTCTCCGGGGACCGCGTCGGCGGCGGCACCCCATTGAGCGCCGACGTCTCGCAGCGGGTCAGCCTGTACGGGCCCGGCGACATCATCGGCATCGACCCGCGCGCGGTCGTCCGCACCGATCCGCATCCCTGGATCACGAACTACGAGGGCAACTATCTGGCGGCCATCGAGTTCTACGATCCCGACTTCCCCTGGCGATACACCCCGGCCGCGCCCGACGGCAATGGCCTGCGGCCGTGGGTGACGCTGATCGTGCTGCGCGAGGACGAGTTCGAGGAGGTCCGGTCGGTCTCCGGCGCTCCGTTGCCTTCGGTGACGGTGAAGAACCTGGCCGTCCTGCCGAACCCCGGCGAGCTCTGGGCCTGGGCCCACGTGCACGTCAACGAGCAGTTGCCGACCCATGAAACGGAGGTCGTGTCCACCGACGCCGCCGTGGTGGCGCAGCGGTTGCAGGCTGCTGTGACCGCGAACCGGGACCTGGCGTACGCGCGGGTCCTGTGTCCGCGCCGCCTCGACGACGACACCGGCTATCACGCGCTGCCCATCCCGACCTTCGAGTCCGGGCGGCTGGCCGGGCTGGGTTTGAAAAGCCTCGCGCCGTTCGCGACCGCGTCGGCATGGGGCGACGACTACATGGGCCGCGAGGCCGGCGGCCAGTTCCCGGTCTATTACCGTTGGGAGTTCCGCACCGGCGGCCACGGTGACTTCGAGTACCTGGTCAGCCTGCTGAAACCGCGTCCGGTGGACCCGCGGGTCGGCATCCGCGAGTTCAGCATGGGTGATCCCGGGTCCAACCTGCCGCCGATCACTGACCCCGCACACGGCGCGATCCTGCGGCTCGGTGGGGCGCTACAGGTCCCGGACGGGGACCTGGACGCCGATCAACTCGCGGCCCGGCAGCGGGACGAGACCTGGGACACACCCTACCCGGTGCCGTTCCAGACGGCGCTGGCGGCGTTCGTGAACCTGCCCGACGACTACGCCGCGGCCGACGCCGCCACCGCGAACGCCGCTGCGGGTCTGGGACCCGGGGTCGACGACGACCCCGATCCGCTGATCACCGCGCCGCTGTACGGATGCTGGCACGCGCTGACCCAGCGGCTGCTGAGGCAGCGGGACGGGACTCCGGCGCCGCATCCGCAGAACTGGGTCCACGGGCTGAACCTCGATCCGCGCTTCCGGATCCCCGCCGCGTTCGGCGCGGAGTCGGTCGAGGACAACCGCGAGACCTATCTGGACTACGCCTGGCAGCAGATCGGGGACGTGCTGGCCGCCAACTCGCGGATCAGGCATCTGCAACTGGCCGTCGGTACGTCGCTGAGCTGGTACGGCCGGCATGTCACCCCGTTGACGACGGTAGCGCCGGAGCGTGCTCTCCAGATCCTCGGACCGGTGGCCGGACGCTTGCTGACCGACGGCGTCACCCTCCGGCACCTGCAGTCCACCAGCCTGGTGCCGCCGGTCTACACGTCCGCTGCGCTGCGGCGTGCGGTGCGGCCCGGCGGCCGGACCATGCGGACTCTGCCTTTCGGCACCGGTTCCGGGGCGGGCGGGAATCCGGCGGCGACCCCGGTGAACCTGCTGGCGCGGGTGAACAGCGGCGAGGTGTCCGCCGCCGCGCCGCTCGCCGTCCCCGCCGGTCTGGCCACCGTGGACCAGGCCGCCGCCGGAGCTGCCGATCCGGGCGTCCCGGGCTGGGCCGCGCAGCTCGCCGAGCGGGCGCCGTGGTTGTCCGGGGCGCTGTCGTGGATGCTGGCCGGGCTGCTGGTGCTGGCCGTCGTGCTGGCGATCGTGTTGGGTATCGCGCTCTCGGCGGCGGTGGCCGCCGCGGTTGTGGCCGCAGTGGTGGCGCTGGCGGTGGCGGCGCTGGGGCTCCGAAGCATGCTGCGTCGCGCCGAGCGCTCGAACGATCGGGTGGACAGCCTGCGCGAGGAGAATCAGACCCCGGACTCGGTGGCGCACCTGCCGTCCGTGTCCGACTTCCGGCTCGCCGAGCCCGGGTCCACGTTCCGGCCCACCCACGCCGGTCCGGACAACGCCGTCGCCGCGCGCTACAAGGCCGCGCTGAAGGACAGCTACGTGCTCGCCGCCACCACGCGCGCCGTCAACACCCGCCCCGATCCGGTCCGCCTGGACCTGGGCAGGCTGGTACCGACGGTGGTGGCCGGCGTCGACCCGGCGCGGACCATCCCGGCCCGCGGCCTATCCGCCGTCTCGCTCCCGTCCTGGATCGCGGACCTGCTCGCCGCCGCGCCCGAGTACAGCCTCGACGAAGTGATGGCGTACCCGAAGATCGACACGCCGATGTATCTGCCGCTCAAGGAGCGGTCGGTCGAGCGGTTCCTGCCGAACATCAACCTCATCCCGCCGGACAGCATCACTCTGGTGGAGACCAACCAGCGCTTCATCGAGTCCTACATGGTGGGCTTGAACCACGAGTTCGCGCGCAAGCTGCTGTGGCACGGCTACCCCACCGACCAGCGCGGCACGTACTTCCGCCAGTTCTGGTCCGTGGACAGCTACATCGACAGCGAGGGGCTCAGCGAGGACCCGCTGAAGGAGAAGCTGTACGACATCCCCGAGATCCACCGGTGGCCGGGAACGTCGGTGCTCGGCGCGCACGACCACCGGCTCCCGCCCGGGACCCCGCCGACCGCGCAGGCGGTACTGGTCATCCGGGGCGAGCTGTTGAAGAAGTACCCGAACACCGTCGTCTACGCCCACCACGCCAAGTGGGCGATGTCCGGCGGCCACGTCGACCCGAACCAGCGCCGCGACTTCGACGACTTCGAGGCCGGGGATCTCAAGGATCCGCCGTTGGACAAGGTGCGCGGCCCGCTGTACGAAGCCAAGGCCGACCCCGACATCTACTTCTTCGGGTTCGACCTCACCGTCGAGCAGGCCAGGGGCGGCGCGGGGACGAAGGACACCGACGACGCCGGCTGGTTCTTCGTACTGAAGGAGCGGCCGGGCGAACCCCGGTTCGGCCTGGAGGCCGACCGGATCCACGACCCCGACACCTTCAACGACGTGACCTGGCAGGAAGCCATGCCGACCAGCGCGCCGGGCAAGAACCTGGCCGCGCACGGTCTCGACGGCTTCGCCCTGACATCGCTACCGCCGTCGCCCCAGCCGGGCCACCTGGACCAGCACCGCGAGGACGGGTACGCCGCCGCCACGCCGACCAGCTCCGCGCGGTGGGCCTACGAGCTGTTCCGGGCGCCGATCCTGGTGGCCGTCCATGCCGAGAAGATGCTGCGGAGCCGCAAGCCATGACCGACCCCACCACCTTCGCCGCAGCCCGCGATGCACTCGCCGCGGCCCGCGCCGCCGCTCAGGGCGGCGACACCGACCTGGCACTGGCGCGTGCGGCGCTGCGAAGCGCGCACGACGCACTGACGGCGTTCGACCGAACCGGCGGGTCCGCCGAGCAACGCAGGATGCTGATCGACCAGCAGCGCGCCGCCTCGGCGGCGCTGGCGGCGGCGACCGAGGCGCGAGCGCACGGCTTCGACCGGAGCGCGGGCGCGTTGGCGAGGTTCGCGGATTTCACCGATCCGCGAACCAGCCTGGATCTGCTGCCGGACCACTCGCCGTTTGTGCTGTTCCCGGTGCGGATCGAGACACGGTTTGCGGCAGACGGGACTGACCATCGCCTGCTCGTCCGCATCTACCCCGACGACTGCTCGGTCGACACCTTCGACCCGACCTTCTCAGCAGCCGAACTCACAGCGGTCAAGACCTACTGGCGCGCCACCCGCGCCGCAGGCTCCGACGAAGGCGCCCGCCGCGCCGCGTGGCGCGCGCTGGCCACCGTCTACGGGTCCGGCCGCGCAGCCTGGCTGGCGAACACCTTCCAGCCGACCAACCCCTCAGGCGACCCCGTGTTCCCACCCGACCCGCCGACCACCGCCGCAGCGTGGTCGCGAGCGCCACGGGTCACGCACTTCCCCGAGCGGTTCGTCGTCCTGGGCTACTCCAGCGGCGCGGTGACCGCGCAAGGCATCGGCGCGCCGATCACCCTGCCGCTCTACGTCGGCCCGGACCCCGGCGCCGATCCGGCCGACAGCATCCATCCCGACGGCGCGAAGCTACACGTCCCCGCCGAGCTGACCTGGATGGTCGACGTCGACGCCGCCCTCGCCGCCGGCCTGGCCGTCGAGGTCCCGCTGACCGCCGAGCAGGCCGCCACAGGGTTCGACCGCCTGCTGGTCGTCGGCGTGCACATGGCCCAGGACGCCACCGGCGGTGCGACGGCGCTCGGCGACATGCTCGCACGACACCGCGACGGCCGCGGCGGACTGGCACTCGTACCGCAGGGCACCCCGACCCACAACACCGGCGAGAAGCGCTCCGGCTACACCAAGGCCGACGACCCGGACGCGAGCTTCGCCGACCGCGAGCGCCTGCCCCTGTTCGTCCCCACCGACGACCCGTGGACGCGCCGGGACGGCCAATGGACCGCCGAAGCGCTGGGCGTCGACCCGACGCTGTTCCAAACAGTGCACGGCGCCGACGGCCGCGATCAAGCCCAGGCCCGAGCGATGCAGCGCGCGCTGTGGCCAGCGACCGCTGGCTACTGGATGACCTCCATGCTGGCGCCGGTCTTCTCAGACCAGATCGTCGCCGACACCCGCGCCTTCTTCACCGAGCACGTCAGCGGCCGGGGCAGCGTGCCCGCGCTACGCATCGGCGGCCAACCCTACGGCCTGCTGCCGACGACGGCGTTCTCCCGGGTCCGCATGCCCGGCGGCCGACCCGGAGGACGCGTCATCGCCAGCGCGGGCTTCCTGCCACGGCTGTTCCAGATCCTGCGAACCGTGGGCCAGACCTGGATCGCAGCCAGCGCCAACGCCCCACACATCGCCGCAGCCGGAGACGCACACAAGATTCTCCTGGACGTCGTCGGCCTCCAGTCCGGCTCAGTGGAATTCTACTCCCGCTACGCCGAGAGCATCGCAGAGATGTTCAACACCGTGAACTTCTTCGGTGGAGGTCCGGACTTCGCCGAAGCCGTCACGGCGCTGGGGCTGGAGACCGCCGCCGCCACACTCCTGTCCGAGCTCGGCTACCACGGCGCCGCAACCCCGCAGATCCTCCAGCAGTACTTCCACTCGCACGGCGACCTCCTCAAGACGGTGATCGATGACGTTCCGCTGTCGGAAACCGCCCGCATCCGCGCCTACACCGACGACGGCCGCGACTACCTGACCTGGCTGTCAGACGCCGCGAAGACCTCGTTCGCCGCCGTCGTCGCCGAACAGGGCTTCACCAAGAACAAGAGCCCCAAAGCTCTGCTCTACCTGTTCCTGCGCCACGCGATCATGCTCGGCTATCACGAAGTCTCCTACCGCCTGCACAGTTCCCTAGGCATCCTCGGCGCGGCCGAGTTGCTCGCGCTCCGGCCGGAACCGATCTTCGTCCACGTCGACCAGGCCTCCACGGTCAGCGAGAGTCGCTTCGCCATCCTCGAGAAGACCGAACCGCGGATCACCTCCGATCCCCACCGACTGGTCAGCGACTACATCACCCTGAACCTGCCGGGCCTGATCGAGGCGGCGGAGTTCCGCGAGCAACTGGACTCGCTCGCCGTCCTTGCCGAGGCGTCGACGGCGCAGCTGGAACGCGCCTTCGCCGAGCACGTCGACATCTGCCGCTACCGCTACGACGCCTGGCTGCTGGGATTGGTCAATCTCCAGCTCGAAAACCTGCGGAACACCGCCGGCGCCAAGCACCGGAAGACCCCTCGCGGCTCCTATCTCGGCGCCTACGCCTGGGTCGAGAACCTGCGGCCCGCCGCGCCCGCGACACCCGCGCACCCGGAGCCGAAACTGCTTCCCGCCTTCACCGACGGGCCCTCGCTGCTGGTGAATCCAGTGAACGGCGGCTACATCCACGGCCCGTCACTGCCGCACGCGCGCAGCGCCGCGGTACTACGCGCCGGCCACCTGGCCAACGCCACGCCGACCCGGCCGGACGCGTTCACGGTCGAGCTCACCTCCGGACGCGTCCGCTCCGCGCTGTCCCTGCTCGAAGGGGTCCGCAACGGCCAGAGCATCGGCGCCCTGCTCGGCTACCAGTTCGAGCGCACCCTGCACGACGACTACCCGATCGCGGAGATCGACCAGTACATCTACCCGCTGCGCAAAGCCTTCCCGCTGATCGCCGACGCCCTGAAGCCGACCGCGACCCCGCCGGGGGTGTCGATCGAGCAGATCGAGGCGCGCAACGTGATCGACGGCCGCAAGCTCGTCGACCACATCCGCCGGACGAGGGCCGACCGCTACCCCTTCGGTCTCCCCGGCCTGCCGATGCCGTCGGCAGCGAGGGCAACGGCGGTCATTGATGCCATCAGCGCCGCGGCCCGAGCGCTGGGCGAGGTCTACGACGCCGTATCAGATCTCGTCCTCGCCGAAAGCGTCCACCAGGCGGTGCAGGGGAACTTCGAACGCGTCGCGGCGAACCTCGACGCGTTCGCCGGACGGCACCAGCCGCCGGAGCCGGAAGTAGTGCTCAGCCCGCCGTCCGGGATCTCCCTGACACAACGGGTCGCCGTGCACCTGACGCCGGGGCTGATCGCCACGGCCGGGGCGACCCCGACTGCCGCCGCCGAGCCGGCGCTCGACGCCTGGCTGGCCGACTGCCTGCCGCCGCTGTCGGGAATCGGCTGTGTGGTGACGTGGGACGACCCGGTCACCGGTGTCGCGCACCGCCGGGACGTGACGCTGGCCGACCTCGGGATCCGACCGCTGGACCTGTTCGACCTGGTACCCGCCGACCACGTCCAGGCGATGACCCAGCTCGACGACCGCGTGCACACCTACGTCGAACGGACCGTGGCAGGGATCCGACCAGACGCCGCCTTGCGTATCGCGTATCGCGAGGCGCCGGTCGGGGCGCTGAGCGTGTTCGAGACCGCCGAACCGATCAGGACCCTGCGCTCGCTGGTCCGGGCGGCACGGCCGTTGCGCGCCACCGACGCCGTGCGTCCCGGCGACGCGACGCAAGAACGGAACGCTCAGATCGCGCTCGACCGGAACCGTCTCGCCGGACCGTTGTCCGAGTTGGGCGTGCTGCGCGACGATCTCCAAGCCCTGCTGACCACGCTGACGCCGCTGGTAGCCGACCCGTCCGGGCATCGCGCGACGATCCTGACGAACATCGACCTCTACCTCGACCAAGCAGTAGACCTGCTCGCCCGGACGTCGGCGTTCCGGATCACGGCGGGCTGGGGCGGGCTCGTGGACTGGCGGCACGCATCGTTCGCCCGGGTCATGAGCGACCTGACCGCGCTGGTGGCGCACTGGACGGCCGAGCGCACCGTGCCCGCACCGACCCCGGCGCAGTTCGAGGCCGTCACGAAGACCACGGTCACGACCTATTCCGCACTGCTGACGCAGCTCTCGGCGCTGCCGCCGGTGCCGGCAGCGGACACGGCGCTGTTCGACGTCGCAGGATACGGCGACCGGGTACTCAGCTGGCCAGGCAGCTTGTCCGCGCTACTCGCCGGCCACCTGGCGACGGTCGTGCCGCGGCACGACACCGCCGCGCAGCATCTGGCCGACCACGACTCGGCGACCAACGCCGTGGCGAAGGTGGACGCGCTCACCGCTGGACTGAAGGCGATGTTCGGCGAGGACTTCGTGGTCGTCCCGGAGTTCACCGTGGGCGCGGCGACCGGCGCGCAGTGGCAGAACACTGTCAACGCCGGCACCGACACCGGACTGCTGAAGTACGCGACCCAGACCGCCAAGATCCCGGCACCGGTCGAGGAATGGCTGTATGGAGTGGCCCGGGTCCGGCCGCAAATGCGAGCTTGGGAGGCGTTGACCGCTTTCACCGACGCGCTCCTGGGTCCCGACCACGTTCCCGAACTGCTGCCAGCGCAGTTCCCCTATGCGGCCGGCGACCGATGGCTCGCGCTGGAGTTCGGGGACGACTACGACCTCTCCGGCGACCACCTCTGCTACACAGCCCACTACTCAGCACCCTTCGATCCGACGGCGGCACAGTGCGGCCTGCTCATCGACGAGTGGACCGAGGTGATCCCGGCCCGGGACCGCACCACCGGGCTGGCCTTCCACTTCCAGCGCCCCGACAACGAGCCGCCGCAGGCGATCCTGGTCGTCACCCCGGCCTCCGTGACCGGCTCGTGGGAGTGGGACGACCTGGTCGGCGCGCTCAACGACACACTGGACCTGGCCAAGGTCCGGGCCGTGGAGCCGGACCGGCTGGACGGCACGCCGTACGCCACCCTGCTGCCGGCGACCGTCATGGCCACAGCGATGTACGCGATCTCCATCTTCACCAACCTCGGCGCGGTCGCGTCGGATCTGGAAGGGCCTTCGCATGTCTAGCAGCCTCCCGGTCGGTGAGCTGACCGTCGCGCTGACCGAGCGGGCGTTCCCGACGATCACGATGTGGAACCGGCTCGAGGGCCGGCCACGGACGCCGGACTTCACGGGCGCGCTGCGTGCCGAGGTTCGCGACGCGTTGTGGATGCTGTGCAAGCAGTGGCAGATGGGCGAGTTCCGAGGCGGGGACGCCGGCTCCCCGGCGTTCGCGACGGTACAGTTGCAGGCCACGCCGTTGGTCGAATATCAGCCGGGGACACATGCGGTTCGGCCGTTCGAGGCCGACATCCCGATCGAGACGAAGGTCGAACAGCTCGCGTTGCCGATGGTTCGGTCGGGACGCCCGATCGCCCTGGACCTCCGGCTGGCCATGGGTCGCCAGTGGCTCACGCTGACCAAGGGCATCGGGTCCTACCGTGCGGCGTTCATCGCGGCGTATCCGATTCGGGAGCCCGATCCGGCGGCGAGGGCGGATGCGGACGTCTGCGCGCATCCCGAGGAATGGCAGGCGTTCGCGGCGGTCGCGGGACGTGCCATGGACGGTGCGTCGCTGTACGCGTACCTGACTGCGGATCCGGCGCACCACGCGTACGACGGCATCGTCGGCGTGTCCGGCGCTGATCAGGCGGCGCTGGACGACCGGGCGGCGGTGTTCGTGGCCTGGTTCCGGCGCCAGTTCGCGCAGCCCACGGCTGATGAGGACGCTTGGGATCCGGCGCGGTGGGAGTACTCGTTCGCGGCTGCCGCGCCCGCGCCTGGCGGCGGCACTGGCGCTGGCACTGGCACCGAACTGGTCTACGAGGCCGACGCGTATCACCAGGGGCGCCTGGACTGGTACAGCCTGGACCTGGCGCAGGCGACCTCCTTGCCGTTGCCAGGCCCGGCCACCGGCGGCACCCCCGCTCCGGTCGCCACTGCACCCGCGCCGACCGTCGCCACGACCATCCCGGTCCCGGTCACCTTCGCCGGAATGCCGAACACCCGTTGGTGGGCGTTCGAGGACCACGCGACCGACTTCGGCGACGTCGACGCGGCCACCACCGACCTCGCCAAACTGCTGTATCTGGAATTCGCCCTCGTCTACAGCAACGACTGGTTCGTCATCCCCCAGCACATCCCCTCGGCCGCCGTGGCCCTGATCGACGGCCTCGCCGTCACCGACGTCTTCGGCCGCCGGTATCTCGTCGAGCAGGCCGGTCACACACCCGCCGACCACGGAGGCCGGTGGCGCATGTTCGAACTCGGCGGCGACGTCCCCCAGGCCGGACTGCCGCTGCTGCCGATCAGCGCCAAGGTCCAGGACGGACCCGACCTCGAAGAGGTGTGGCTGGTCCGTGACGAGGTCGCGAACATGGTATGGGGCGTGGAGAAGACCGTACCGACGGCCACCAACTGCCCCAAGGCCGGGCAAGAGGCCGCCCGCGAGTTGCGCGACTACTTGCAGACACTGGTCGCCCCGACGCCGGTCCCACCCGCGCCGGTCCCGTCTGCGACGGCGACCCCGCCTCGCTATCAGGTCATGACCGAGGTGCCGGAGAACTGGATCCCGTTCCTGCCGGTCCACGTCCCCGGCTCCAACCGGGCCATCCAACTCCAGCGAGCAGCACTCCCGCGCATCCTGGAAGGCGACCCGCTGCCGCCAGTCAAGGTCCAGCCGAAGACCGCCCTGCTCCGGGTCGGGCTCGACGCCGTGCCGCCGCGCGCGTATTTCGTCCACGAGGAGGAAGTCCCGCGCGCCGGGGTGCAGCTGACGAGGCGATACCAACGCACCCGCTGGACCGACGGCAAGGTCTACACGTGGCTGCGCGTCGTGCGCCGGACCGGACGCGGGGAGGGCAGCAGCGGTCTGGCCTTCGACCAGTTGATGTGACTCGAGCTGATCCAGGGCTCGCCGCGGGCCGGGAGGGGAACCTTGTGCTCGAACCACACCACCGGGAGCAGACGTGTCGTGGTCGGCACCGGTGTCTTGAGGTCGGCGGTTGCGCTCGGCTTGAGTAGCTGTTCCGACGACGGGCACTCAATCGCCCCAAAACCCAGCGGGCAGGCCACCGGGACCCCAACGGGAACCGGGGTTCCCGTCGCCGCCACCGGAACCGCCTCCGGTCCCACGCTGGCGGCGACGCCGACGACCTCGTCGTTCGTAACCGACCCGGCCACCACGCTCGCCGCTGGCCTCAACTCACCCTGACAGACAGGGCTGGTCGCACGGGTCGCCCGGCCGGGAAGAGTCATCGCGTGCCCGTCGAGCTCCAGCTGCAGCGTCACCGACGCGCCGGTCGGCAACCCGACATGCGCCAGGGTCTCGCACCCTGCCCCTGACTCGCTGAGGTCCGTCAGCTGGGCCGGTACCTGGCGGCCCTCGGCGACCAGCACCGCCTCGACGTCGACCGTGATCCGCTCCGTGGCGCGTCGCTCGAGGCGCCCAGTGATGTCGGTGAGGTGGTCCATCCGGGCCGCGGCGGCACTGACGATGCGTTCGAGTTCCGTAACGACCTCCAGCTGCAGAGTGGTCACGGAGGTCACGCCGGCCGCGGCGTCGTCGATACCGGCCACGTTCGCCGCCATAGAGGCGATCGCCGAGGCGACGGCGTCGGCTTCCTTGCCGAGCAGCTCGACTGTGGCGCTGATTTCACCGGTCGAGCGGGCGGTCTCGGTCGCCAGGGACTTGACCTCCTCGGCGACGACGTTGAACCCGCGACCAGCCTCCCCGGCGCGCGCGGCCTCGATAGTGGCGTTGAGCGCGAGCAGGTTCGTCTGGGCCGCGACTGAGGCGATCATGTCGGCGATGCCGCTGGATAGGCGCGACCGGAGGCGCAAGGAACTACATCACACAGGAGGTGCGCCGCGTCGTACTGAGCCGCAGCAGGCGCCAAGTCCGCCGTCCCGCTAACCTTAACGAGAACGTCTGGGAGCGATGCGCTCGGCCGGGCGAGGAGTATGCATTGCTCGACAATGAATCGATGGAAGCCCGCACGCGTAGCGTGCCGATGTCCTTGCGGAACTCAGGTTCCGCACGAAGCGAGAGTCTACTCGAACGCGAGTCATGCAGGCTGGCGACACTGCGGACCGGGCTGATCCCGATCGCATCGTTTCGATGATGCCTATCTCGCCGCGCTCTTGTGATCAATCTTCCGATGATCTACGCTACGCCCGATCGATGGGATTGCCACGGGCAGAACGGCTTGTGGCCCCTCACCGCTGGGGCATATCGGAAAGGTGCAAGTCGGGATGCCGCCGTGCAGCGGGTGCGCACAGGCGGTCTCGACGCCCAAGGAGGCTCCGGCCGAACGCGAGGGGATCTCCGACATCGGAGATCCCCTCAGCGCATCACCCCGGTGTCTTCTTCGCAGCCACAGCGGAACGTCAGCCCGCGGTATGAGGCAGCTCGCTACAAGCTAGCCAAGGCCGGGTTGTCGCTGGTGTGGCCGAGGACGGGCTGCTCGTCTGACCAATGGATGCCGTCGACGCTGGAGCTAATGAGCATCTCGTTGTCGGTGGAGCCTTTCCAGACGCGGAACAGCCGGCCGCCGGGGCCGGTGGTCAAGGCGGGGGCGTGGCTGGTCAGGCCGGGCACCTGGATCTCGGGGGTCCAGTGGATGCCGTCGGTGCTGGAGCTGAGGAACATGCGGGCGTCACCACCGGCGCCTTTCCACACCCGGAACAGGTTGCCGCCCGGCCCGGTGGCCAACGCTGGTCCGTGGCTGGTCAGTCCACCGATCTCGATTTCGACCGTCCAGATCGCGCCGTCGTCGCTGAGGCTGAGGAACATGCGGGCGTCACCACCGGCGCCTTTCCACACCCGGAACAGGTTGCCGCCCGGCCCCGCGGACAACGCTGGTCCGTGGCTGGTTCCGCCCTGCAGGGTCTGGGGGTCGGACCAGGTGTTTCCGTCGGGGCTTCCGCTGATGAACATCCGGGTGTCGTCGCCGGCTCCTTTCCATAGTCGGTGCAGCCTGCCCGACTGGGCGGCAAGTGCAGGCCCGTGGCTGGTCAACCCCGGGACCTGTCGCTCGTCGGTCCAGGTGGTGCCGTTGGTGCTCGCGCTGTGGAACATGCGGGCATCGGTGCCCTCGCCCTTCCACGCGCGGTGAAGCATGGCGCCGGGGCCCACGGCCAGACTCGGCGCGTGACTGGTCTTGCCGCCCAAGGGCGGCTCGCTGGACCAGATCACGCCGTCCGTGCTGGAGCTGTGGAACATTCGGGTGTCCCCGCCCTCACCCTTCCATATTCTGTGCAGCATCGTATCCCCGCCTCCGCTCTGGTTCCTTGTCCCCTTGGGGTTTTCGTTCCGAGCTGTGTTTGTTGGTTCCGGTGGTTCTTGCCGGGCAACTACATTCGCCGCCGCAGCATCCCCGAAGTACGGCCGCCTCGCGTCTCAGCCGCTACTCTCAGCCAGGTGTGGATTGAACGAATGGCTTCACTTCAATGCCCAAGGCATCGGACTTAATCTGGTGCCTTGGTGAAGCAGAGGCGTCGCGAAGGCACCCTGATACTCACCATGCCACTCCGGTTCGCCCAGGAGATCGCGCACGCGCGGCGAGTCGATGGCTGGTACACCGCGACGGTCATCGAGGCGGATCCCGAGGCCGCGCGGCCCCGGATGGCCAGCGAATACGTTGCCGGGGACACCCTCGGGGGCGCATTCGGCCCTGGACTCCGCGAGCAGCGCTCGGGCGGGCGTCCCGGTAGTCGGGTCGGCCGCCCCTCGGCGACGTTCATCGTGTCTGGTTGTTGGTGCGCAGCATGAGGCCATGCACGTCCGTGCCGCCCCTGACCAGGATGAGGATGCCGTCCACGAGGCCCCAGATCCACCCGCCCGCACCTGCCACCGGGTAGATGGTGGCGACGGTCGCCAGGATCTGTGCCAGGGCGAGGCGTGTGTGTCCCGTGTAGAACCGGCCCATCCCCAGCGCGCCCAAGCAGATCTGGAGCAGGCCTGCCACGACACGGCGTTTCTCGGACAGTGGGCGGTCCTGGGTCTCGATCTGCTGGCGCTGCGGATGCACGAGGGGCCGGCCTGGCGGCGTGACGCGCTGCCGGTCGCTGTCGGCGCCGTGCAACGCGGAGACGGCCTTGGAGTGAGAATCGGCGTGCAAGGACGCCTTCGGCACGGCGGATACGGGGCTGGCGGCCAGCGCTTCGGTGGCTGCGGCGCTGACCGAGCGGCTGTCGTCCTGGGCGAGGTCCTGCAGGCTGAGCCGAGCGGCGAGCGCAAGGCCGGCGTGTCGGCTGCTGAGCAGGCTGGTCAACTCCTCGACCGCGCCGAGACGAATCCGCGCAAGGGGATGGTCGATGGCCGCGTGCAATTCGCCGGGAAGTTGTGCCGGGGTGGTGACCGGTCTAGCGCGGCGCGCCAGGTAGATGTCTCCCTGCACTCCGAAGACCCACTTTCCAGGCGTCTGGTTGGGAGTTGCCTGGCGGACCTTGTCGTAGACGTAGTCATAGAGTTCGTCGAGCGCGACCTGACCGTCCTGGTCTCGATCCGCCTCCCCTGTCTGCAGTCCTTCCACGAGCGCGCGAGTGAATAGCGACGGTGCTTGCTCGGCCGCGCTGGCGAGTCGATCGCCCTCGAACGCATACTGAACCGAGGTGGATGCCGTGATCACTGCACGTCCATGTCCACCACCGAACTGCTCCTCGACGTTCAGGCCGACCCCCGCTCGGGCGGTCAAGCCACGCTCGAAGGCGCCTGCATAGCAGCAGTCGAGCAGCAGCACGATCCGCCGCGATCGACTGCGGTTCATCCTGCGGTTCACGAACTCTGCCGGGATCGCGGTCGCGCCGAGCCGACTGAGTTTCGTGTTGGCGGCGGCGAAGTGTAATTCGCCGGACTCATCTTTCACGCCGTGTCCGGAAAAGTGCATGAGGAGCAGGTCGTCCGGGCTGCGGTCCACGAAGAAGTCCTCGACAGCCTCGCACAGTTCGTAGGAAGGCGCATCGGTCAACGTCCGGACGTCAAAGCCACCGATGTTGGGATCTCCGAGGACCTTCGCGAGGGCCTCGGCGTCATGCAGTGGAGCCCGCAGTTGTCCCAGCCCCGGATCCTGGTATTTCCGATTCGCAATGATCAGGGCGCTTCGGACGCCGGTGGTTGAAGTGTGGACGGCCGGGGACGTCGACGCGGCGGTCGCGGCGCGGCGTTGCAGCCACTGGTCGGCCAGCCGTTGTCTCTCCTTGGACGGCAACCCGGACAGTTCCAGAACGTCGCCGTCGACCGTGAGCCTGACGGTTCGCTGCGGTCGGTGGCTCAACCACGCCGTGACCGCGTTGATGATCGCGGCGAGCACCTGAGACTGCGCTACGGACACGATCAGGGTGCCCAGCGCCACCGTTTCGGCCGCGCGGGCGCCCAGCGGTGGCCGTTCGGCGACCTGATCCACCGCGGCGACGTCCAGGTTCAACAACTCTTGGCGGAGACCATTCGTGAACCGGGCGAGCTCTTCCGGATCTCCCTCGCCATCGACCTGGAGTACAAGCCGTGTCACCCCATCTACCACCACTGTTGGCCCCCTTGTGGGAGATTGCTACCTCGCTGCAACGTAACTCCCGGGATCAACGCGGTGCGCAGCAGCTTTTCGTGACCCTTCACGTTCCTTCGATGTGCAGTGGTGCGTGTTGGTCGACCCGGCGGGTGCGCGCTCGATGGC
>DATDMG010000009.1:0-5153 GCA_036518955.1 Kineosporiaceae bacterium
CGGCAGGGAGTCGAATCCCTGTTCGATCGAACGGATGTCCAGGTTCTAGCATCCGCCACCGACAGAAAGCGAGGACCACTGGACAGATGTTCGAGAGAAGGCATTCGCATGTCCAGCCCGACCAGGGGGATACCCACGAGCAAGGGCCGACACGAGGGGTCGATGGGGACACGCGGGAGGAAATACGACACGTTCGAACAGATGTTTGATGTAGTGGCGGTTGAGCCGTAGCGTGGAACCACCCGACGATCATCGGCGGGCACGAGGTGAGGAGGCGGACCATGGCGCGCGACGAGGGCCGGGGCGAGGGGCCCCAGGGGCGAGCACGCGGGCAGAGCGGGTCGGACGGGTCGGGCGGGTCGGACGGCGGTCCGGGTCGGGTCCACCAGCTGCCCGACGGGCCGTCGGACGGCGACGGTCTGACCACGAGGCAACGTCTGGTCCTGGAGACCATCCGCACGCTGGTGGAACGTCGCGGCTACCCGCCGAGCATGCGGGAGATCGGGGAGGCGGTCGGGCTCACCAGCCCGTCCAGTGTCTCCCACCAGCTGGAGACCCTGGAGCGCAAGGGATACCTCCGCCGGGATCCGAACCGCCCTCGGGCCATCGAGCTGATCGCTCCCGGTGAGGGGCGGCCCCAGCGCGTGGGCGTCGGCGCGGAGGCCGCCGATCTCGTCAGCGGGTCCGGCGACGAGCACCCGGCCCCGTCCTACGTCCCCGTGGTGGGCCGGATCGCGGCAGGCGGTCCGATCCTCGCCGAGCAGGCTGTCGAGGACGTCTTCCCGCTGCCCCGCCAGCTCGTCGGCGACGGGCAGCTGTTCATGCTCAAGGTCGTCGGTGACTCGATGGTGGAGGCCGCGATCTGCGACGGTGACTGGGTGGTGGTCCGACAGCAACCCGTCGCCGAGAACGGCGACATCGTCGCGGCGATGCTCGACGGAGAGGCCACGGTCAAGACGTTCAAGCGCCGCGACGGGCACATCTGGCTACTGCCGCACAACGCCTCGTACCCCCCTATTCCGGGCGACGAGGCGACCATCCTCGGCCGGGTGGTCGCCGTGATGCGTCGGGTGTGATCAGTCCGGTCCGAGTGAGGCACTACAGTGGGGTCGTATGCCGGGGGGCGTGCACCGCGGCGTCCGCTCGTGACGAGCCCGTTTGTGAGGAGCCTCGTGTCAGCACCTGACCTCGACGACTCGCTGCGCACCGCCATCGCCGCCCAGTTGCAGGTGGCCCCCGACGTCCTCACCGTCGACAGCGATCTGGCCGCACTCGGCCTGGAGGACGACGACACCGCTGTAGGCGTGCTGGAGGCCGTCGAGGCCCTCCTCGACGTCCGCTTCCCGGACGACTTCCTCGACGGCCTCGAAACGTACGGTCAGCTCACCTCCGCGGTCCGGATCGCCATCGGCGAATAGGCGCCGGCCGAGGCTGTTCCGAGTGCTCGTCGGCCCGGGCGGCCGCCCTCGGCGCGCCGCCTTCACCCGGGCGGAATCGGCCGGCGGGCTGACCGCACCCCCGGATCCGGGGCGGTGTCAGCGAGCCACCATGCGCTGCGGGTGGCGGGGGCAGGGCTCGTCGTCGTGGGCGTGCCAGTCACCGGAGGCGTGGCACGCGATGGACGGGTCGGCGGAACAGTCGTGGTAGCAGGTGCATTCCTCGACGGCGGTGTTGGCGCGAAGGGTGCTGCGCATCAGATGTCCCATGCAACGACATTACGATCCGGTCACGACCAGCTCAAGCCCCCGGACGACGGAGGCTCGTTCACGCCGGCGCCGCCTGAACACCCAGCTCACCCAGCCGCTGGGTCACCAGCTCGGGCGTGCAGCTGTAACGCTCTGCGATGACGCTCAGGTCACGACCTGCTGCGACGGCGGCGCGGAGGCCTGCGTCCTCTTCCGGAGTCCACCGGCGACCTGCACGCGCCGCGGTCCGAGGTGAGGCAGGGCCGGGCAGAGAGTGCCGCTGCGCCGTCTCCGCCCTGTCGGCCGGACCGGTCACGGGCCGCACCGGGCCGGCTGCGGCGTCGATCCGGCGGAGCGCATCGAGCGCGACAACGCGGTCGTGCGTGGTCCAGAAGGGCGGTAGAGACGCCCGCAGGAAGCCGCCGTAGCGCGCCGTGGCCAGCCGGGAGTCCAGGACGGCGACGACGCCGCGGTCGTCCGCGCTGCGGATCAGGCGTCCCGCCCCTTGAGCCAGTCGCAGCGCCGCATGGGTGGCCGCCACCGACATGAATCCGTTGCCGCCGCGGCGGGCCACCGCTCCGGACCGAGCGGTGGCGAGCGGATCGTCCGGTCGTGGGAACGGGATGCGGTCGATGACCACCAGCTGACACGCGGAGCCGGGAACGTCCACGCCCTGCCACAAGGACAACGTCCCGAACAGGCAGGTCTCGGCGTCCCGGGCGAACTCGCGGACCAGCGTGGGGGTCGCGTCGTCCCCCTGGCACAGGATGGGCAGGTCCAGCCGCTCACGCAGCACCTCGGCCGCGGCCTCCGCGGCGCGGCGCGACGAGAAGAGTCCCAGCGTGCGGCCGCCGGCCGCCCTGACCAGGGCCTCCAGCTCGTCGAGGACGGCCGGGGCGAGCCCCTCCCGGCCCGGCGGGGGCAGCGCCCGGGCGATGTAGAGGATGCCCTGCCGGGGGTAGTCGAACGGGCTGCCGACGTCCAGGGTGCGGCAGCGGGGCGGCGGACGGCGGATCCGCTGCTCGTCCCCCTCCCTGCCGCCACCCCCGTCCGCCTCGTGGTCGCCGGCCCCACGCTCGGCCGTTCCCGCCACGCCCCCGTCCCCCAGCGGCGCCACCCGGGCCTCCGCGTCGGCCTCCTGGTCTCCGCCCAGGCTGCGCCGGGCGGTGGCGAGGTCGATCCCCTCCGGCACGCCCGGCCCGTTGAGCAACCCGACCGAACCGGCGGCGGCCTCGAAACCGCCACCCAACGCCAGGGTCGCCGAGGTGAGCACGACCGTCCGCTCGTCGTAGAGCCGGTCCCGGAGCACCCCCGCCACCGAGAGTGGTGCGACGTTCAGCGAGGTCCGCACCTGCCCGTCGAGGCGCTGGTGCCGGGAGAGCCAGACGACGTCCGGACCATCGTCGCCGGCACGACCCGAGGTGAGCCGGTCGGCGATGTCGAAGATCTCCCCCAGCGACGATCGGGCCACCTGGCGGCCGCCGTCCGGCGCGCCCCCCGGGTCGGACTTGAGTTGGGTGACGAGTTCCCGGGCGGCGTCGCGGCACGCCGCGACCGCGATCTGCAAGAACTCGGGCAGGTCGCCGACGAGCCGCTTCGGCTCGGTGTCGTCGAACGCGGCCGACAAGATCGACGCTGCGTCGTCGAGCCGGTCCGTGCCGGTAGCCCCCGCCTTGCGCGCCTGCCGGGCCGCCTGCTCCACCGCGCCCACGGTGAGCTCGTCCGAGATGACCGAGGTGACCCGGTCGGCGAGCTCGTGTGCCTCGTCGACGACGAGCAGGTCGTGCTCCGGCAACATGTGCCGATTCTCGAACGCGTCGATCGCCATGAACGCATGGTTGGTGACGACGACGTCGACCTCGTGCGCGCGGCCGCGGGCCAGTTCGCTGTGGCAGTCCTGCGCCGCCGGGCACCGCTGGGACCCGAGGCACTCGTGAGCGCTCACCGACACCTGACGCCAGGCCCGGTCGCTGACTCCCGGCACCAACTCGTCGCGGTCACCGGACTGCGTCGACTCCGCCCACTCCCCGAGCCGGACGATCTCCCGACCCAGCCGGGACGTCGGCGGCGGGGCCACTGGCCCGGATCGGGCGGGTTGGGTGCCGGATCCGTCACCGGGCACGCCGAAGAGCGCGTCGTCGTCCGCCGGGAAGCCGCCGAGCAGCTTGTGCCGGCACAGGTAGTTCGCCCGACCCTTGACGATCTGCCAGGTGGGCATCCGGCCGAGCGCCGGGGCGAGGGCGGCAGCCACCCGCGGCAGGTCGCGGTCGACGATCTGCGCCTGCAGCGCCAACGTCGCCGTCGTGACCACGACCGGCCGGCCGCGAGTCACCGCGTGGACAATCGCCGGCACCAGGTAGGCGAGCGACTTGCCGGTGCCCGTGCCCGCCTGCACCAGCAGGTGCTCCCCGGTGCCGGCGGCTGTGAAGACGGCCTCCGCCATCACCTGCTGACCCGGCCGGGGACTCCCACCGACCGCGCGGACGGCGGTCGCCAGCAACGCGGGGATGTCAGGTGGCACCTCCCGAGCCTATGTCTTCGGCCCGCCGGCCCGCGGGCGCCGTCCACAGCCGCCGGGCGCCGTCCACAGCCGCCGGGCGCCGCCTACCAGCCTGCCGGTCCTGCGGCCGGGCGGACGGGCACACTGGGCGCATGCCGACGCCGTCGTCCCACTCCGCGTCCGTCGTCGTGGTGGGGTCCGCGAACGCGGACCTCGTCGTCCGGGTCGAGCGCCGCCCCGGTCCGGGCGAGACCGTGCTCGGCGGTGACCTGCGCATCCTCCCCGGGGGCAAGGGTGCCAACCAGGCGGTGGCCGCCGCCCGGCTCGGCGCGCGCACCTCGTTCGTGGGGCGGGTCGGCGAGGACACGCACGGGGATCTGCTCCTGGAGTCGCTCCGGACGTCGGGCGTCGACGTCTCCGCGGTCCACCGGGACCCCGCTCCCACCGGCGTGGCTGTGATCACCGTGACCCCGGACGGCGACAACAGCATCGTCGTCGCCCCAGGCGCCAACGCCCGGGTGAGCGCGTCGGACGCGGGCGGCGAGGTCGTCGAGCAGGCCGCCGTCCTGCTGCTGCAGCGGGAGATCGACCCCGCCGCCAGCCTGGCCGCGGCGCAGCGCTGCCGCGGCCTGGTCATCCTCAACCTGGCGCCGTCCGGACCGGCCCCCCAGCCGCTGCTGGATCGCATCGACGTCCTGGTGGTCAACGAGCACGAGGCCGTCGACCTGCTGGCCGCCCGCGGCGCGCCACCGCTGCCGGCCGGCGAAGGGCCCCGCGCTGTCGCCCGCCGGCTGCAGGCGCTCGGCCCCCGCGCCGTCGTCGTCACCCTGGGTCCCGCCGGCGCCGTCGGGGTGGACGCCGGGAGGAGCTACCACGTGCCGGCGCCCCAGGTCGAGGTCGTCGACACGACCGGCGCCGGGGACGCGTTCACCGGTGCCCTGGCCTGGCGCCTCGCGGACGGTGACGAC
>DATDMG010000010.1:0-97398 GCA_036518955.1 Kineosporiaceae bacterium
CGTGACGAAGGTGATGCACGGGGTATGTCCGGCGAGTCGGGCGGCGAGCGGGGTGGGAAGGCGGTGGCGCAGCGTCAGCGACGACACGTCGGTGTCGAGAACGACGAGGCTCACGTCAGCCCGGCCCTCCGCGACGCGTAGAGGTCAGCGAGGAACTCGTCCAGCTCTTCATCGGACTCGAAGGTGCCCGACCGGGCTAACTCGTCAACCGAGGCGATCGGCTTCACGCCCTGCCGGCGGGCCAGTTCTTCGGCGGGGACGTGGTCGGACATCGGCGGCCAGGCCGGCGTCGACTCAGGGGTGCTCGTCATGGTCGCCACCTCTCTTCCTCTCGCTCGGATTGTCCCATCGACGACGGGCTCTCGGTACCTCGATGTTGGGTCCTGGCCGGGGGCACCAGCGATGTCCGATTCTGGGAGCGAAGTGGGAGCGGCGGGTGAGTGTTCAGGCTCGGTCAACGGTGCCGATCTTGGGTGGTCCTAGGCCGCTGATCTGCGGTGATGCCGCCTATCAGGCCACGTGATCGTCAGTGTGCTCGGTTCGCACCGAGGGGCGCCCTGGTCTCAGTTCTGGTCTCGTTCATGCTCGACCGTGGCCGTTCGGGGCAGTGCGCTGGAGCCGCCTCTCCGCAGGCTGGAACGGGGATGAACAGGTCCGGACAGCCGATCACAGACCTCGAAAGCGTGTGTGGGCTCACGCCCACCGTGGGTTCGAATCCCACCGCCACCGCCCTGACCAGCCCGGGCGCCGGGTCGCCCGATCGCGGTGACCCGGCGTCCCGGATTGTCGGCGATGCCCCTCAGCACCGGATCGGTGAGGTGCCGGTACCGGCACCGTCCGGCTCGCCGGGTTCGCAGCCCATCACTCTCGCCACCGGGATCATCGAAGGTGCGTCCCGATTCATGATCAAGGACCATCAGCAGGTGGCGAACTGGTTGGGGTCCACCGGGGTGGAGAGCCGTCCGATCGCTCGGCCCGGATAGGTAGTGCCGTTGAAGGAGCAGGTGTTCCCGGCGGCTTGCGCGCACACGGCCAGCGCGGTGCCCCGGTAGTTGCCCGATCCCATCAGGGTCGACCGCGCCCACCGCGGGCCGGGCAGAGTGCACCCTGTCTCTCCCGGCTGGCAGGCACCCGTCCGTGGCGGCTGCGTCATGGGCAGGTCACCGGTGGGCTCCTCGGCCAGGTTGCGCCCAGCCCGGCCCGTCGGCGGCTGGCCGGAAGTGCCCTCGCCGTCGATGACCGACTGAATCCAGGTCCGAAACTCCCACACCGGCAGCTCGTAGGATGCGTCACTCCGGGGGTCTCCGACCGGGTTTCCCGCGTCGTCGACGAAGAAGAAGCCCGTGACCCCCATGTGGACCGCCAGCAGACTTCCATTAACCGCGAACACGCCACTGCCCGAGTCGCCGGAGTGGGCGACGTGATTCATCACCAGCGGCGGCACACCCGCGAAGTCATTCGCGAAGAGAGGCTTCACCTGACGGATACGCGCCAAAACCTCGGCGGCGGCCGCCCGGAGGATCACCGAGTCCAGTGTCTGCAAGGCACGCCCCCGACTCTCTCCCCAGCCGAACGGCATTGCCCACTGGAAGTCTTCCGCCGCGTTCTCGGCGAGTCTGGGGATCCAGGTGTTCTCTGGAACGGGTTCAGCGAAGTGGACCATGGCCAGGGTCGGCCCTCCGATGCCAGACGGACCGGTCGATCTCCCTGAGATTCGTGCTGTCGCTGCCGTCCGCCGTGTCATTGACGACGCCAAACCTCAGCGAGTACCTGACGTTGTGGTCTGCGAGAGCAGGTGTGCATTCGTAAGTACCCGGTTGCGGGCCACCAGCGTCCCGCCACCCACGAACCTGCCATTCTCGAAGATACGAACCTGGGCGGAAGGGACCCGGGCCGCCTCGCCGCCCGAGACTGCCCTGCTCTGCTCCAGCGGCGCACCTGCCCATACCAAAGCGGTCGATAGCGACACGACGAGCATCAGGCCGAGGCCACGACGCAGGTGCCCGCGGGAATCGAGCGATGCCCATCGCCGCTTCGCTGCGGATGTCGCCACGGCCCCTACTCCAAGTCGCGTGTCGGAAGCGTCAACCACGACTGCAGCAATGGCCCTTCCACGGGATCAGGTCCCATCTGGTTGATGATGGTTGAGGTGAGTTCATACTGAACACTTCACCCAGGGGCGTGAGTCGCCCGTCCGCGACGAGCGCCTCATTGCGCTCCGGCGTGTACCAGGCCCACCGTTGGATCCCCATCTGCCGCATGACCTGGACGGCGCCCTGATAGAACTCACGGACGGTCGGCTCATCCGTATTGCTCTTGTCGAGGCAACCGAATTCGGTCACCCAGATCTGCCGACCCCCCGCCACGCTCTTGATCCCATTGAGGTAGGATTCGAGGGCGGCAGCCGTGCACGAACCAGGGTCCCACCCGTAGAAATGCGCCGCGATGAAGTCCACCCGCAGGTTCCGCTCCGCGACGCCCTTCATGAAGGCGGTCAACCAGTCCCTGCCACTATTACTGCCGGAGACCGCTGGGCTGCCCACGGTGACATCGTTGCGCGACGTCAGGGCAGGCCACAGGTCGAGGGCAGTCTCCACCGTCATGGGGGACTGGTCCGCCTGATTGGGTTCATTGAAGCCGAGCAATGTCCGGTAGCCATTCGAGTAGGCGCGGTCGGCCTGCCACTGGACGTCGCCGAGAGTATGTCTGCCCCGGCCCGACACCATGGGGACGTACCCGGGCGCGTCGCACCCGGGGTCCACGTACCAGTTGTACCACCACTCGGCCTTGGACAGTTTCGTCGAGGCGCAATCCTGACCCGCCGCTCCATTCTGTCCCGGCGTCGCGGCCCAGCCACGGTCGATCAGGGAACTGCAGATGGCCAGCAGTGCCACCAGCACGAGGCCGAGGATGACTCTGGCCGGTCGAATGCGGGCCCTGAACCCTCCCTCGGCATGAGTCGCCGGTGTCGGTGACCAGAGTGGTGGGGGTGAAACCCACCGGTCTGAAGAGTGAGGCATCGAAGCTCCGCTGGGTCGACGTCCGCTGGGGCTGTTTCAGGCGCTCCGCGGAACGGGCCATTGCCGTTGCCGTCCACTCTCACCGGGACCGGCGGCGACGGACCAGACCTTCACCCTGGCCGGAACCGGACATGACGGAGTACTGGTCCCCGTCCCCGCGAATCCACGCGGACGTGCGCCACGGCCGTGTCCCAGGTCCTGCCCGGCCGCGCTCTCGACACCGCTACCAGCCTCGTGGCAGCTACCGAGAGAGACCGGCTCCTCACCAGGCCCTGCACGACGTGACCCCTGGTTCCCCGGGTGGACGGGACGGTGGCCCGGTGGTTGGGCCCGTCACTTCTCCCGGACGCCGGTCACTTCTCCGGCTCGGCCCGCAGGTCGCCCACCAGCTTCAGGTAGTGGTTGACGTCGTCCGGTGCCGGGTCCAGCGGCGCGGCCTCGGCGAAGTCCTCGGCCGCCTCCGGGTCGTGTTCGCCGGCTGGTTCCGCCGTCCCCGCGGCGGGCAGCCGCTCGTCTGGTTCCGTCATGGCTGCCCGATGCCCCGGCCGCGGCGGGCGAAACCGTCACGCCGTCGGGACTTCGCGCGCCAGCTCGTCGAGCCAGGCCCGCGCGGAGGCGTCGGACGGCGCCCGCCAGTCCCCGCGCGGTGACAGCGAGCCGCCCGCGGCGACTTTCGGGCCGTTCGGCAGGGCGGACCGCTTGAACTGGCTGAACGCGAAGAACCGCCGCAGGAACACCTCGAGCCACTGCCGGATCTCCGCCAGCTGGTAGGCGACCCGCTGTTCGGAGGGGAAGCTCGGCGGCCACGGCCCCGTCGCCGGGTTCTGCCAGGCGTGCATCGCCAGGAACGCGATCTTCGCCGGCCCGAAGCCGTACCGCAGCACGTAGAACAGCGAGAAGTCCTGCAGCGCGTAGGGGCCGACCGCGGCCTGGGTGCTCTGCGGCGTCTCGCCGTCCGCCGCCGGGACCAGCTCGGGGCTGATCTCGGTGTCCAGCACCGATTGCAGGGTCTCACCCACCGCCTGGTCGAACTGGCCGGTGGTGATGACCCAGCGGATCAGGTGCTGGATGAGCGTCTTCGGCACCCCCGCGTTGACGTTGTAGTGGGACATCTGGTCGCCGACACCGTACGTCGACCAGCCGAGCGCCAGTTCGGACAGGTCTCCGGTGCCGAGCACGAGGCCGCCGCGCTGGTTGGCGATCCGGAACAGGTAGTCGGTCCGCAGGCCGGCCTGCACGTTCTCGAAGGTGACGTCGTAGACCGGCCGGCCGTGCGCGAACGGATGGTCCAGGTCGGCGAGCATGAGGCGGGCCGCTCGGGTGATGTCGATCTCGGACAGGGTGACGCCGAGCGCCTTCGCCAGCCGGGTCGCGTTCCCGCGGGTGCGTTCGCTGGTCGCGAACCCGGGCAGGGTGAACGCGAGGATGTCCGAGCGCGGCCGCCCGAGGCGGTCCAGGGCCCGGGCCGCGACGATGAGCGCGTGCGTCGAGTCCAGGCCCCCCGAGACCCCGATCACGACCCGCGGCTGCCCGAGGGCCCGCAGCCGCTGTTCCAGGCCGGCGACCTGGATGTGGTACGCCTCGTAGCAGTCGAGCTCCAGTCGGGAGGCGTCGGCGGGGACGAACGGGTACCGCTCCACCGTCCGGCGCAGTCCGACGTCCACCGGCGGCGGGTCGAGGGTGAACTCGACCGTCCGGAACTCGTCGAGTGCCTGCGCATGGTGCCGGCGGTTGTCGTCGAAGGTGCCCATCCGTAGCCGTTCGGCGCGGAGCAGGTCGAGGTCGACGTCCGCGACCGCCCGGCGCGCCTCGTCGGGGAACCGTTCGGTCTCCGCCAGCAGGACGCCGTTCTCGTAGATCATGGTTTGACCGTCCCACGCCAGGTCGGTGGTCGACTCGCCGGCTCCGGCGGCCGCGTAGACGTACGCGGCGAGGCAGCGTGAGGACGCCGAGCGGCACAGCAGGCGCCGGTCCTCCGCCCGGCCGACCGTGATCGGGCTGCCGGACAGGTTGAGCAGCACGGTGGCCCCCGCCAGGGCCGCCTGGGCGCTGGGTGGAATCGGCACCCACATGTCCTCGCAGATCTCCACGTGCACGGTCAGCCCGGGCACGTCGGTCGCGGTGAACAGCAGATCGGGGCCGAACGGCACGTCGGCGCCGCCGACCCGGACGAGCCCGCGCTGGTCGTCGCCCGGCGCCGTCTGCCGTCGCTCGTAGAACTCCCGGTACGTCGGCAGGTAGGACTTCGGGGCGACCCCGAGCACCCGACCCCGGTGAACCACCACGGCGGCGTTGTAGAGCCGGTGCCGGTGCCGCAGCGGGGCCCCGACGACGAGCAGCGGGAGCAGGTCCCGCGACGCCTCGACCACTTCCGCGAGCGCCGCCTCGACGGCGTCCAGCAGGGTCTCCTGCAGCAGCAGGTCCTCGATCGAGTAGCCCGACAGGGTCAGCTCGGGGAAGACGGCGACCGCGACGGCGTCCTGGTGGCACTGTCGGGCCGCCTCCACGACCGCGGCGGCGTTGGCCCGCGGATCGGCCACCGCCGTCCTGGTGGTGCACGCCGCGACCCGGGTGAAGCCGTGCCGATAGGCCGAGCGGAAGGAGTTCACCCTCCGATCCTGCCGGATCCTCCCGGCGGGGACGACGGCCGGCCGAGCCGGCCACAGGTCGTGATCGTCGGTCGGCGCGGCCGGCATGGGTGCACCATGGGAGGTCGGGTTCGTGTCCCCGCAGTACCGAATGCCCCATGTGCAATGGTGCATACATGACTTGCCTGGCGTTTTAGAGTGGGTTCAGGATCGGGCACAGGAGGCCTGGATGAGGCTCGGCGAGAGTGATCGGTCCCAGAACGGTACGACGCAGCGGGAGGCATGGCCGGGCGACGATCTGGGTGGTGCGGGTGAACCCGGGGGCGACGCGGACGACGGTGCCGGCGCTGACGGCGGCCGCCCGGCCCTGCTCCTGCCCGGCCGGGCCTACGGCCCGCAGTTCCCGTTGCTCTACTACGCCCGGCGCTGCCTGGCGGACGCCGGCCGGCACGTGCAGGCCCTGGAGTGGCCGAGCGGCGAACTGGCGCCGGGCTGCGTCGTCCGGATGCTGCAGGAGGCGGTCGACAGGCTCCCGGACGGTCCGCGCGACCTGGTGCTGCTCGCCAAGTCGACGGGCACGCACGCCATTCCGTGGGCGGCCGAGCACGGTGTGCCGGGAATCTGGCTCACCCCGTTGCTGCAGGTCCCCGCTGTCCGCGCGGCCCTTCCGTCGCTGCCTGCCGGGTCCCTGCTCGTGGGCGGTACGGCCGACCCGACCTGGGACGGCGAGGTGGCGGCCGCGAGCGGCCTGCCCGTCCTGCAGCTGGAAGGGGCGGATCACAACCTGGAGCTACCGGGCCACGTCCACCGCTCGCTGGCTGCCCTGGCCCGGGTCGTCACCGCGGTCTCGGACACGCTGTCACCGTCGATCCGGGAGGACCTGACGCCGGCCCGGGGCCTGTCGCTGCGCTGACGGGTCCGCTGGGCCGCCGGCCCGCTGAACGGCCCAGGTCAGGTGGGTCCGGTTCGATGTCCAGCCGCCCGGGGGTTAGCGTGGTCCAGCCGCCCGGGGGCTAGCGTGGCCGCCCGGAGGGCTCGGCAGGGCGCGGCCCGCGCGGGGGTGCCTCGTCGCGTGAGGTGCGGCTCGGTGCCGCAGCGGCGGGAGGAGTGCGGGTGGTGCGGCAACCGGCGCTGCCGCTGTGGCGGCACGTCGTCTTCGTGGACTGGCACGGCGTGCTGTCCCGCTCGCCGTTCTGGGCGTCCATCGTCGGAGATGCCCGCCATCCTCTGCACCGTCCGTTGCGCGCCAGGATCGGACGCCTCTTCACAGACCCGGTCCTGATGTCCACGTGGATGACCGGGCAGCGGCGCACGGTCGACGTCGTGGCCGGCCTCGACGTCCAGGCCGGCGCCCGGTACGGCACCGACTACCTCTGCCGGCAGCTGGAGCGCGACTGCCGCTCGATGCGGGTCAACGTCGACCTGCTGCGACTGTTGCAGCCGGTGCGGGAACGCGCCTTCGTGGTCGTCGCCACGGACAACGTCGACAGCTTCGCGGAGGCCTTCCGCCGACTGGCGGCCCGCCCGGCCCGCGTCGCCGCCGAGCCGGAGGCTGCGGACACCCTGGCGTTCTGGGCCCGCGCCTGCGACGACCTGATCTGCTCCAGCGATATGGGGGCGCTCAAGGCGGCGGACCCGCAGGCGTTCTTCGGGCCCTATCTGGCCGCCTGCGGTCTCCGGTTCGCGGACGCCCTGCTGGTCGACGACCGGAGCGACAACTGCGCCGCCTTCCGCCGCGCCGGTGGCGCGGCGTTGCGCTGGACCATGCACACCGATCCCCTCGCCGACGTGGCCGCCGCGTTGCGGGCGTGGCTGGGTGACGCGGGGCCGGCCGGTCCACCGTCCGGTCAGCCGCCGGGCGGGCAGGACGGCGCGGGCGAGGCCGCCGGCTTCAGGGCGGCGGCCCCGGTGACCGGGTCGACGAGAGCGAACGCCTGACCGAGGACGAGGTCGACGATCTCCCCCAGCCGATCGTCCTGCTGGTAGACGACGGCGCCCTTGACCTGGGTGGCGATCGTCCGCGCGGCGACCTCGCCCCCTGGCCCGTGCCGGACCACGGCCGCGGAGTTCGGTCTGGACTCGTCCGGATCGTTGCGCGGCGGCTCCGGCACCATGAAGCCGCGCTTGCGCAGTTCCCGGGCCGTCGACAGGGCCAGCCCCCGGCGCACGGTGGCGTTGTACACCCGCACCTTGGTCAGCCGGGCTGCCTGCACCATGGGGGCGGCGGTGCACGAAAGCGAGGGTGACGCCGTGCCGCTACTGCCGCCGCCGAACGGCCACGACCACATTCCCGTCGTGACAGCCGCCGAGAACAGCCCCAGCACGAGGACGGCGCCGAGCAGCCCGGCGAAGGTCACGCTCTGCCGCCGGCGCCGGCCGGTGGTGCGAGGGGCGGTCTCCGCCGGGGTGACCTCGCCGGTGCCCGGTGGCCGGGTTGCCGGTGCCGCCGGGATCGGGGCGACCGCGATCGGGGGGACCGCCGTCGCGGGGATCGCGCTCGGGGCGACCGCCGTCGGTGCCGTGTCGGTCGGTGCCGTGTCGGTCGGTGCCGTGTCGGTCGGTGCCGTGTCGGTCGGCGTCGTGTCGGTCGGTGCCGTGTCGATCGGTGTGACGGCACCCGAAGGCGGAGTGTCGGGTGCTGCCGGGGCTACCGCCGTGGCGCCGGGATCGAAGACCGTCGTGTCGGGACCAGGCGCGGCGTCCTGGCCGTGCTCGGGGTGGGCGGCGGGTGCACCGGTCGCCTCCACCCGGAGCGCCCGTGGGGCGGCTTCGTAGCTCATCAGGACGGCGTCGTCGGCCAGGAGGTCGTCGGGGCGGCCGACGTCGCGGTCGCCACTGCCGTGGTCAGCCATGGCCACCTCAACCGGGGAGGAGATGGGGACTCTGGCGGGAGGACGGGCCAGGTCCGGGGTGCTCCGGTCCGAGTCTAGGGCCCCCTGGGGCGGGGGCACGCGGGCGCGCCGGTGCCTCGCGGGGGTGCCGCGCGACAGGCTGTCCGCCTCTCGGCGGGCTCACCGCGCGCCAGTCCCCGCCGAGGTCAGCGGCCCTGCCGGCGGCGCACCACCTCGGCCCCGGAGTCCTCGGCCCAGGTCGTGATCAGTGACTCGCCGAGGGGGGTGGCCACGCGTCGAGGCAGGCCGAGGACGCCGCCGTGGTCCCCGAGCCGGAGCAGCACGAGCCGGCGGGTCACCACGACCTGGTCCACGTCGTTCCAGTCCAGCTCGAAGCGGGTGCCCGCGCGGTCCGCCTCGATCCGGTCCGCCTGCACCCGCCAGTGCACGGTGAGTTGGTCGGCCGCGATCCGGGGCCAGCGGAGCCGCGGCCCGACGAGTGCGTACGCGGTGGCGTAGGTCGCCAGCGCGGACACCGCGGTCGTGCCGATCGCCAGCGCGGCCGGGCCCGCAGCGCCGAGGACCAGGGCGGCTGCGGTGATCAGGACGACGGTGGCCGCGGCGAGCGCTGTCCGGGCCCAGAACCCGGACAGTCGTAGGGCTTCCCCGAACAGCTCACGCCATTCGGGCGCCTCCAGGACGGCGTGCACGTCGACGCTCGGCCGGCCATGACCTGACACGATTCAGCACGGTACGACCGGCCGCGCTCGAGGGGGAGGGTTGACGGTGGGTTCGGCCCTGCCGGAGCGAGAGGGTCACAGGAATGGCGCATGCCTGGTCACGAAGAGCTCCGTTACAAGTACGAACCGTTGTGTGCCGCCGCTCCGGGCCGGCAGTACTCGGCGCAGCTGAGATGACCGGTGGATCCAGACCTGGTCAGGCTTGTCCACCATGGACAGGTGAAGCGCGCCCCAGTCCGTGATGTGTGGACCGTGAAGTGATCCGGATCACAATGACACGTCGGCTGGCGGTGGCACGCCATCCCAGCTCGCACGGCAGGTGCGCCACGATCAGGTGGGTGCACTGCTCGGCAATCATCCCCGATATGGGGGTGACTCATGCCATAGACCAACGGTTACCATTCGTCACCTACTGCGTTCGAGGGAGAGCCGTACGTGTACCACCTGGATCGCGACCTGCCCGCTCGGTCGGCCACTCGCGACCCGCACGGCGACCCGGAACGCGACCCGGAACGCGACCCGCACGGCGACCCGGAACGCGACCCGCACGGCGAATCCGGGGGAGTGTGGCGCGATGTCGTCGAGGCGATGCCCGGCTTCGTGATGCTCCTCAACGCGGACTACGTCTGCACCTACGTCTCCCCGGCAGCCGAGCGCGACGTCGGACTGCCCGCGGCCGCGGTGATCGGGGACCGGCCGGAGGCGCTGGTCCACCCTGGGCAGCTGCCCGACGTCTGGCGCGTCCGCGCCGCGGCGGCCGCGGGGGAGCGCGCGGTCACCACCCGGGTGCGGGTGTCCGGCCACGGCGATGCCGACCGGTGGTACGAGGCGGCCGTCACCCAGCTCCGCGATCCCCAGCGGCAGTCGATCTACAGCGCCGTCCATGTGCGTGACGTCACCGCCGAGGTGGAGTCGCAGGCGGCGCTGACCCGGTGCAGCGACCGGTACCGATGCCTGCTCGCCGCGATCGACGAGGCGGTCCTGCAGCTCGACGCGCGCGGCCGGATCGAGTCGTTCAACGCGCAGGCGCTCGAGCTGGTCCGGCGCAGCGCCGATGAGCTGCTGGGTGCGCAGGCCGTCGCCGTCCTCGACCTGCGCGACCGGGACGGTCGGCCGGTGACCGGCCCGCTGAGCACCGCGCTCGCTGAGGCGCCGGACGACGACGCCCCGGCCTGGCGCACCATCCGGCGCGGCGACGGGCAGCGCCGGCTGGTGCGGATCACGACCGCCGCCTTCGAGGGGCCGCGGCCCCATGGCGGTGGCACCTTGTTGATCCTCTGCGAGTCGGGCGGCCGGGGCGGGGACGTCTCGGTCGGCGCGCCGACCCTCGAACAGGCGCGCAGCGCGGCGGGGCTCACCGCCCGGGAGGGTGACGTGCTCAACGGCCTGGCGGCCGGGGGCGACGTGCCCACGATCGCCCGGCAGCTCGGGATCAGCGTGCACAGCGTGCGCGGACACGTGAAGAGCATCACCGCGAAGCTCGGTGTCCACAGCCAATTGCAGGCTGTGATCGCCGCCGCCCAGCGGGGCATGATCGACCTGAGCGTGCGCCGGGGGTGACCGGGTGCAGGTTTCACCACTCGCGGGGTGGTGACGCGGGCCGCCCCCTCGTACGGTCGTCACCATGACTTCGCAGATCTCCGATTCCGGTACCCGGTCCGGTGGGGGGGCGACGGCTCAGGTGGGCGTCGTCGGCCTCGCCGTGATGGGCAGCAACCTCGCCCGCAACTTCGCCCGGCACGGCCACACCGTGGCGCTCCACAACCGGACGACGTCGCGCACCGACGAGCTGGTGGCCCGGCACGGAGACGAGGGTCACTTCGTCCCGACGGCCACGATCGAGGAGTTCGTGGCCAGCCTGCGACGCCCGAGGCGAGCCCTGATCATGGTGAAGGCCGGCGCCCCCACCGACGCGATGATCGATGCGCTGGTCCCGCACCTCGAACCCGGCGACATCGTCGTGGACGGCGGCAACGCCCACTTCGAGGACACCCGTCGGCGCGAGGCGGCGCTGCGCGAGCGGGGTCTGCACTTCGTCGGTGCCGGCATCTCGGGTGGCGAGGAGGGGGCCCTCAACGGGCCCTCCATCATGCCGGGCGGCTCCCCCGAGTCCTACCAGGCGCTGGGCCCGCTGCTCGAGGACATCGCCGCCGAGGTCGACGGTGAGCCCTGCTGCACCTACATCGGACCGGACGGCGCCGGCCACTTCGTGAAGATGGTGCACAACGGTATCGAGTACGCGGACATGCAGTTCATCGCGGAGGCGTACGACGTCCTGCGCGGTGCCGGGATGGACCCGGCGGAGATCGCCAAGGCATTCCAGGCCTGGAACACCGGTGACCTGGAGTCCTTCCTCATCGAGATCACCGCCGAGGTCCTTGCCGCGGTCGACGGTGGCACCGGACGCCCGCTGGTCGACCTCATCGCGGACGCCGCCGAGCAGAAGGGCACCGGTCGCTGGACCGTCCAGACCGCGCTTGAGCTGGGGGTTCCGGCCGGAACGATCGCCGAGGCGGTGTTCGCCCGGTCGACCTCCGGGCACGACCGCCTGCGCGCGGCCTCCCGCGCGGCCCTCACCGGGCCCCGATCGGGCATTCCGGGGGTGGATCGCGGCAAGCTCGTGGACGACGTCCGGGCCGCGCTCTGGTCCGCGAAGGTGGTCGCGTACGCCCAGGGGCTCGACCAGATCCGCGCCGGCAGCGAGGCGTACGGCTGGGACGTGGACGTCGCGGGGGTCGCCAGGATCTGGCGTGGCGGCTGCATCATCCGCGCTCGGCTGCTGGAGCGCATCCGGGCCGAGTACGCCGCCCAGAACCTTCCTACCCTGCTCGCGGCACCTGGGGTGGCGGCCGAGCTGGGCCAGACCCAGGCGGGGTGGCGCTCCGTCGTGGCGCTGGCGACCGCGGCGGGCATCCCGGTCCCCGGGTTCAGTTCGGCGCTGGCGTACTACGACACGGTGCGGGCCGAGCGGTTGCCCGCCTGCCTCGTGCAGGGGCTGCGCGACTTCTTCGGTGCCCATACCTACCGCCGGACCGATGTGGAGGGAACCTTCCACACCGACTGGTCCGGCGACCGCGCCGAGCACCGGATGGGCTGACAGGTCCACACCGCCACACGCCGGCCGTGATCATGCATGCCGGCCGTGGTCATGCAACGGGGTGGCAGCGGTGCCGGTCGAGGGGACGGCGCGGGGTTCGGGCTGCCCCTCGCCGTCCCTGACCCGCGACCCAGGAGTTGCGTGATCACGGCCCCCGCGCGTGATCACGGCCGGTGTCCTTGGGGGCTGTCCGCAGGGTGCCTGGGCGCTTGGTTGGGCTAGGATGTGAACCATCACACGCCCCTCGGTTGGAGGGGAGCCATTCTCGGTGCTGCCGATGGTGCTCGCTTCACTGCATGTCAGGAGCTATTTCGCCAAGGCTGGCGGTGAAGTGAGGCTCAAGTGGCCGTTATGAAACCGTGATGTCGGGGGGATGGCAGCGTTGGAAAGTGAGCGTTAACAATGGGGCGTCCACGTGACCGCGGGTGAGCCTCGACGGTCACTAGCCAGTGTTGACGCCAGGAGGCGCAGTGGCCGAGCCTCAGCCCCGGCAGGTCTGGTTCCTGACCGGTAGCCAGCACCTCTACGGCCCCGAGACCCTCGCCCAGGTCGCTGAGCAGTCCCAGCTCGTGAGCCGTCGGCTCGCGGAGGGCGATCGGTTGCCTGCGGAGATCGTCTGGAAGCCTGTCCTCACCGATGCCGCCGCGATCCGGGCGTGCCTGGAGGATGCGGACCGAGACCCTGCCTGCATCGGCGTGATCGCCTGGATGCACACCTTCTCACCAGCGAAGATGTGGATCAGTGGCCTGGACCTCCTCCGCAAGCCGCTGCTCCACCTGCACACGCAGGTCAACGAGACCTTGCCGTGGGCGACGATCGACATGGACTTCATGAACCTCAACCAGGCCGCGCACGGCGACCGCGAGTTCGGGTTCGTGCAGACGCGGCTCGGCGTCGCGCGCAAGACGGTCGTCGGCCACGCCGCCGACCCTGAGGTCGTCGAGAGCGTCGCCCGGTGGATCCGAGCCGCGATCGGGTTCGCCCACCTGCGTACCCTTCGCCTAGCCCGCTTCGGCGACAACATGCGGGACGTCGCGGTGACCGAGGGCGACAAGGTGGAGGCGGAGCTGCGCTTCGGTGTCTCGGTCAACACCTACGGGGTGAACGACCTGGTCGAGCGGGTGGACGCGGCCGCCGAGGCTGACGTCGACGCGCTCGTGCAGGAGTACGCGGACACCTACCGGCTGGTGCCCGAGCTGGCCAAGGGCGGGGACCGGCACGAGTCCCTGCGGTACGCCGCCCGGATCGAGGTCGGCCTGCGGTCCTTCCTCAGCGCGGGCGGGTTCGGGGCCTTCACCACCAACTTCCAGGACCTGGGCGGCCTGCGCCAGTTGCCCGGGCTCGCCGTCCAGCGGCTGATGGCCGACGGCTACGGCTTCGGTGGCGAGGGCGACTGGAAGACCTCGACGCTGCTGGCGACCCTGAAGGCGGCCGGCGCCGGGAGCGGGCTCGGCACCTCGTTCATGGAGGACTACACGTACCACTTGGGGCCGGGCGAGCCGAAGATCCTCGGTGCGCACATGCTCGAGGTGTGCCCGACGATCGCCGACGGGCGGCCCTCCTGCGAGATCCATCCGCTGAGCATCGGTGACCGGGAGGACCCGGTGCGCCTCGTGTTCGACTCCCGGCCCGGTCCGGCCGTCGTCATCGGGCTGGCCGACCTCGGCGACCGGTTCCGCCTGGTCGCGAACGAGATCGACGTCGTCCCGCCGGACGAGCCGTTGCCCGCCCTGCCGGTCGCCCGCGCGGTCTGGACGCCGCGCCCGTCCCTGCGGATCTCGGCCCAGTCCTGGCTCACCGCGGGTGGACCGCACCACACCGTGCTCACCCAGGCCCTGGACGCCGAGACGCTACGAGACCTCGCGGCGATGCTCCGCACCGAGCTGGTCGTGATCGACGCCGACACCACCACCGCATCGTTCGCCGACCACCTGAGGTGGAACCAGGCGTACTACCGACTCGCCGCCGGAATCCCGGGCGGTCGGTGAACCCGAACCGGCAGGAACTGTCCGTTCCGCCCGAAGGAGAGACCATGAGGTTCACCCGGGTCGTCGGTGTCGCCGCCGGGGTCGTGCTCACCACGAGTCTGGCGGCAACGCAGGGAGGGTCGGCCGACCTCACCGGTTGACGCGGTGGTGGCCCGGCGCATCCCACGGTGGGATGCCGTACACCTTTCGCAGGGCCACGCTCGGTTAGATCTTCTGCCAGGCGAGCCTGGCAGGGGAGAACGGCATGGATGATCGCACGCCGTCACGAAGGGCGTTCCTTCGCTACGGCGGGGTAGTGGGCGGTTCGGCGCTCGGGCTGTCGGCCGTCGGCGGGTCGGCGCCCGCCGGCGCGGTCGGCGGACCGTCCGTGGCGTCGGGTCGTGCGGCCCTGGCCGCCCGTCGGCGACCGCTGAGGACCCCGGACAGCCTCCCCGACCCCACCCGCCCCGCCGGGACGCCGACGGCGGCGCTCCCGTTCGACCACCTCGTGGTCGTGATGATGGAGAACCACTCGTTCGACAACATCCTGGGCGCGCTGCCACTGGTCGGACGGCGCGCGGCGGACGGTCTCACCTTCGATGCCCGCGGACGGGCGCTCAACACCAATCCCGGACCGAACGGTCCGGTCCGGGCGTTCCCGTTCCCGTCGACGGCGCAGGGGAACGGCGTCTCGCAGCAGTGGCGTGCCACCCACGAGCAGGTCAACGGCGGCCGGATGGACGGCTTCGTGCGAAGCGCCGGCTCGACCAGGCAGGCGATGGGGTACTGGACGCCGCAGGTGCTCCCGTTCATCTACTCCCTCGCCCGGACGTTCACGGTCGCCGACCGGTGGTTCGGCTCGGCGCCCTGCCAGACCTTCCCGAACCGCCGCTTCCTGCTCGCCGGCACCGCCTACGGGAACATCAGCTCGACCGCGGCGAGCCTGTCCGACCCGCCGCCGCCGAACGGCACCCTGTTCGACCGGCTGCACCAGCACGGCATCACCTGGAAGAACTACTACAGCGACGTGCCGCAGACCGCGGTCATCCCGTCGATCGCCAGGAAGTACCCGGGCAGCCTGGCCAGGATCGGGCAGTTCTCCACGGACTGCGCGAGCGGCCGGCTGCCCGCCGTCAGCCTGGTCGACCCCCAGTTCGGCGTGGTGGGCGACGCCGGGGGACTGCTCCAGAAGGCTCCCGGGCTCCGTCGCCTCGGCGGGAGGCTCGCCGCGGTGGGGCAGAGCGAGGAGATCCCTCAGGATCTCGAGCACGGGGAGGAGTGGGCGTACGGCGTCGTCCGTGCGGTGCTGCGCTCGCCCGCCTGGCGGCGCACGCTGCTGGTCTACGTGTACGACGAGCACGGCGGCTACTACGACCATGTGCCGCCGCCCGCGGCGATCGCACCGGACGCGATCCCGCCCAAGCTGGCCGTGGGCGACCCGCCCGGCGGCTACACCGTCTACGGGCCGCGCGTGCCCGCCGTCATCGTGTCGGCGTACTCACGCCCGGGCGCCGTGGTCAGCACGGTGTACGACCACACCTCGATCCTGGCCACGATCCAGGCCAAGTGGAACCTGCCGGCGATGACCTTCCGCGACGCGAACGCGGCCACGGTCGCGGCGTGCCTCGACGTGCGCCGCGCGGCCTTCGCGCACCCGCCGGCCGTTGCTCCGCCGCGGAGCCTGCGACGCTGAGCGCGCCGACGCTTCGGCGGACCACTCCGGGGCGGGGCGCGGCCGAGACCGGATCAGGCTCGGGCCGGTGACGGTGGTCCGGCCGCGCGCCCGGCCGGTGACACCCATCCATGAACTCATGGTGCTCGAACGACGACAACCGGTAATGTCGATGGGGTGAGGGGCGGGAGAGCCCGTCCCGGCGAGGGGAAGGGGGTCGGGGCGGCCGCACCCCGTGGCGTCGTCCGCCCCGATCGGGAGATGCCTTCGGCGCTCGAGACCTTGGGAAACCTCCCGATGGAGCTGACGAGTTTCGTCGGTCGTCGGGAGGAGCTGAGCGATGGGCGCCGGTTGCTCTCGCAGACCCGCTTGCTGACGCTGGTGGGGCCCGGTGGCGTGGGCAAGACGCGGCTGGCGCTGTGTCTGGCGGCTGGCGTGCGCCGGGCGTTCCCGGACGGCGTGTGGCTGGTGGAGTTGGATCAGTTGGCCGATCCGCGGCTTCTGGTCCAGGCGGTGGCCACCGCCCTTGGACTGCGGGAGAGGGCCGCGGACTGGCCCGCCGAACTGCTGCGTGCGCACCTGGCGTCACGTCACCTGCTGCTCGTGCTGGACAACTGCGAGCACCTGCTCGACGGTTGCCGGAAGCTTGCGGATCGGCTGCTCCGCGAAAGCCGGTATCTGCGGGTGCTGGCCACCAGTCGCGAGTCGTTCGGGATTCTCCCGGAGGTGACGTTCCCGGTGCCGCCCTTGCCGGTGTCGGTGGCAGGGGCGGTCGCGCCGGCCGCGGAACGGGGGCATCCGGACGCGGTCCGTCTGTTCCTGGACCGCGCCCGACAGGTGAGCCCCGGATTTCGGCTGACGGACGACAATTACGGTGTCATCTCGGAAATCTGTCGCCGCGTGGATGGCCTCCCGCTGGCCATCGAATTGGCTGCCGCGCGTGTGCGAGTACTCGATCCGCAGCAGATCCTCGCTCGGCTCGAGCCGCCCTACCGGCTGTTGAAGCGGGCAGGCGGATCCAGCTCGGACCGCCACGGGACGATCGTGGATTCCATCCGGTGGAGTTACGACCTGTGCGCCGGGGTGGAGCAGAAGCTCTGGGAGCGGCTCGCCACGTTCAGCGGCGGTTTCGAACTGGAGGCCGCCGAGGTTGTCGGGGCTGACGAGGACCTGGCCGTCGAGGACGTGCTCGATGTGGTGTCGGCGCTGGTCAGCAAGTCCATCGTGGTGCGCCAGGAGGGTACGCGGACCGGCCGGCTGAAGATGCTGGAGGTGCTTCGCGCGTTCGGTCTGGAGCGACTGCGGGAGTCAGGGGCCGGCGTCGTCGTCCGTCGTCGCCACCTCGGCCATGTTGAGCAGCTGGTGGGCGGGATGGAGTCGGACTGGGTCAGTCCCCGCCAGGGTGAGTGGCTCGCGAGGATCGACCTCGAACACGCGAACCTCCGTGCGGCCCTGGACTTCGCTCTCACCGACCCCGACGGAGCGCCGCGCGCGCTGACCGTCCTGGTGACCCTCCCGCACTACTACTGGTGGACACGGGGCTTGCTCGCCGAGGGGCGGTACTGGCTCGGGCGGGCCCTCAGCCAGGCGCCGGTCGGGTCCGGACCCAGCCCGGTGCAGGTCCGGGCACTCCTGCTGGACTCCCAGCTGGCTGTCGGTCAGGGCGTCTTCGATCCCGAAGCCTTTCGCGCGGCGTCAGAGCTCGCCCAGCAGCTGGGAGATCCGCGCACGCTGGCGCTGGCGAGCTACGTCGAGGGGCTGGGGGCGCTCTGGACCGGCGACCTTCACACCGCGAGGTCGGTCCTGCGACGGGCGTCGCGGACGGCGGCAGGCGGAGTCGATCCCGACATCGAGATCGAAGCGCTCACCGTGCTCACCGTGACGATGGCGACGAATGCCGATATCGGCGACCCTGACGAGCTCCAGGCCTGTTACGCCGCCGTGCTCGACCGCAGCGAACCTCCCGGGGAGATCTTCCACCGCACGTACGCCCACTGGGGTGTCGGGATCGCGGCCTGGTGCGCGGGAGACCTCGCCCGGGCCCTGCAGCTGCACCGGGAGGCCCTGCGCTGGGCCCTGGACCTGGACGACCGCAACGGGATCGCCTGGTGCCTGGAGCCGCTCGCCTGGATCGCGGCGGCTCACGGCCAGCTCGACAGGGCCGCCACGCTGCTCGGCGCCGCGGCCGCCCTCTGGAACGCGCTGCGCACGGGACCGGAGGCCTTCCATCACCTGCAGGCGTACCACGTCGACTGCGACCGGCGGCTTCGCGACACGCTCGGAGATGCCGCCTTCGACGCGGCGATGCGCCGCGGCTCCCACTTGTCCACCGCCGAGGCCGTCCAGTTCGCCCTCGACGACAAGGCCGGCCGGCCGTCGCCCCCGAGCGCGTCGACCTCCCCCGCATCCGACGACGACCTCCTCACCCGGCGTGAGCGGCAAGTTGCCATGCTGGTGGCCGAGGGCCGGAGCAACAAGGACATCGCCGCGAGTCTGGTCATCTCCCAGCGGACAGCCGAGGGTCACGTAGAGCGGATCATGATGAAGCTCGGGTTCACGTCCCGAGCACAGGTGGCAGCCTGGGTCGTCTCCCGGCGGGGCGACCAGAGCGGTGCTGGGTGATCGGGCAGGCCGCTCGACAGGCGCATCCTGGCTCCCGTGCGGAGCGCTCGACGGGCCCCCTCGGCTCCTCGCGCTGCGGTCTTGCCCCCGCGCCTGCGCGACCTGCAGGGGCGAAGGAGACGACAACTGGGACCGACCAGGGCAGATGCCTCGTGATGGGCCGTCACGCTCTGTCATCCGCCCTGGCCAGGGTGGCGGAGGATAGGGGATTTGAACCCCTGAGGCTGTTACACCAACACGATTTCCAATCGTGCGCCCTAGGCCACTAGGCGAATCCTCCGCCCGGGAGTCTACCGGTCCCACGGGCTGCTCCAGCACCACGTTCCGCGGCGGTGTTCCACCGTGGTGGTGCGGTCGAGCGGCGGTGAGCCGGGCAGGGGCGGGGTGCTGCCGACGGATGGGGATGGCAGCGGCGGCGCGTCGTGCGAAGGTTGCTGGATGAACCAGTCGCACCTGTTCCCGGGCGCCGGGCCGATTCGGCTGGAGGGTGCAGGCCTGCTGCTGCGCGAGTGGCGGCCCGAGGACGTTCCCTGCATGGTGGAGCTCTTCGACGACCCGATGGTCAAGCGCTGGACCCCACTGGCCTCGCCGTTCGACGAGGCGGCCGCGCAGGCCTACCTCGACCAGGCCCGCGCTCGTCGAGCGGCGGGGGTGGCGCTGCAGCTGGCCATCACCGAAGGTGATGAGTCAATCCCTTTGGGTGAGGTGCTGCTGTTCGTCCGAGACGATCTGGCCGAGGTGGGCTGGGCCCTCGGTGCCGCTCATCGAGGCCGGCGGGTGGCGTCCCGCGCGGTGAGGGTGCTGCTCGCGTGGGCCGCGTCCACCTGGCGGATCTCCACCTTCCGGGCCTTGATCGAGCCGGGCAACTCCGCGAGCGAGCGGGTCGCCACCGCCTGCGGGTTCGTCGCCGTCCGGGGGACGCCGGTGCTCGCCGAATCGCGTGGCCGCGCGGTCGGGCTCACCGCGTGGCACCACCCCGGGGTCGTGCCGCCGTCCGACCCGGCCCGGACGGGTGACACGGCGGCCGGCGACCGCTCGGACCGGGTGGCGGGCACGACCTCAGGTCCGGGGTAGAGTACGTGGCGACCCCTCGTGCGGCGTCATCCTGCTGAACCCCCCCAGGGCCGGAAGGCAGCAAGGGTAGGTGGGCTCTGGTGGGTGCGCGGGGGGTCCTTCCGTGCCCGGTCGCGCTGGCCTGTCGCGTCGTCCGGTCCGTCGTCCACCGATCCGGCTGAGCCGGCGTGAAGTGTCGGCGCCGCCACGTAGGCTCGCTGCGTGTCGACCGCGCTGTACCGCCGCTACCGCCCAGAGACATTCGCCGAGGTGATCGGCCAGGAGCATGTGACGGTGCCGCTGTGCGCCGCCCTCGCCAAGGACCGGGTCAACCACGCCTACCTCTTCTCCGGCCCGCGCGGCTGCGGCAAGACGACCAGCGCCCGCATCCTGGCCCGCTGCCTCAACTGCGATCAGGGCCCCACACCGACCCCGTGCGGGGTGTGCCCGTCGTGCCTCGACCTGGCCCGGGGCGGGCCGGGCAGCCTGGACGTCGTCGAGATCGACGCGGCGAGCCACGGCGGTGTGGACGACGCCCGCACGCTCCGGGAACGGGCCGTGTTCGCGCCCGCCCGGGACCGCTTCAAGGTCTTCATCATCGATGAGGCCCACATGGTCTCGACCCAGGGTTTCAACGCTCTGCTGAAGATTGTCGAAGAACCGCCCCCGCACGTCCGGTTCGTGTTCGCGACGACGGAGCCGGAGAAGGTCATCGGCACGATCCGGTCCCGCACGCACCACTACCCGTTCCGGCTGGTCCCGCCGGAACGGCTGCAGACGTACCTCGCGCAGCTCTGCGAGGCGGAGGGTGTCGCCGTGGGCCAGGGCGTGCTGCCGCTGGTGGTGCGTGCCGGGGCGGGGTCGGTCCGCGACTCGCTCTCCGTGCTCGACCAGCTGATCGCGGGCGCCGGTGACGACGGACTGGCCTACCCGCTCGCCGTCTCGCTGCTCGGGTACACCGACGCCGCCCTGCTCGACGAGATCGCCGACGGCTTGGCCGCGGGCGACGGCCGGGCGGTGTTCGGCGTGGTGGACCGCGTGATCGAGTCCGGGCACGACCCACGCCGCTTCGTGGAGGACCTCCTGGAGCGGATGCGCGACCTGCTCGTCGTCGCGGCGGTCCCGGACGGCGGGCACGGCGTGCTGCGGAGCCTCCCGACCGACCAGTTCGAGCGGATGAAGGGCCAGGCCGCCCGCTTCGGCCGGGCCGAGCTGTCCCGGGCCGCGGACGTCGTGAACACCGCGCTGACCGAGATGACCGGGGCGACGTCCCCTCGGCTGCAGCTGGAGCTCCTGGTCGCTCGGCTGCTGCTGCCGGGCTCGGAGGAGTCCGAGCGGGGGCTGCGGGCGCGCGTCGACCGGATCGAGAAGCGGATCGGGGTGGTGGCCCCCGGCCTCCCGCTGACCATGCCCGCCGCCCCTGCGCCGCCGCCCGTCCCTGCGCCGCCGCCCGCGCCGCCCGCGGCAGCCCCGCCCGCGCCCGCACCGCTCGCGGCAGCCCCGCCGGGTGAGGCTGTGCCGCCGTCCGTGCGGCCCGGCGCGGGCTTCGTGCCGCCGGGGCGAGGCGGGTCCGCCGGGGCGGGCGCGGCCGCCGGGGACGCCGCTGGCTTCAGGCCCGGTGCGGCCGGGCGGCCGCCGGTGCAGGGTGCCACGGGCCAGGGTGTCGACACGGTCCGCCGGATGTGGCCGGACGTCCTGGACAAGCTGCGCGGCCTGCGTCGGATGACCTGGACCCTGGTCTCGGAGTATGCCCAGGTGCTCGACGTCTCGGAGGATCGCCTGCTGCTGGTCTTCGACTCGTCCGGGCGGGCCTCCAGCTTCGGGCGAGGCTCGCACGCCGAGTACGTCCGGCAGGCGCTCATCGACGTCATCGGGCTGGACGTGCGCGTCGAGGCCGCGTCCGGCGATGCTCCGCGAAGCGGACCAGGTGCGACGCAGGGGGGCGCCCAGGCTGCGGGCCGAGCGTCCGGGCCGCCGGGCGCGGGGCCGGCCTCCGCGCGCTCCGCCCCCCGGCCGGGCCAGGCGCCAGGTCCCGCGCCGACGCCGCCCACGAGCGGCGGGGCAAGCGCGCCCAGCCGGCCGGTCGCCCCGCCGAGCCTGCCCGGTGCCCGGCCCGGCCCGTCCGGGACCGTGCCGGCGGCCGAGCCTCCCGGGTGGGAGCCGGCGCCCCGGGCGTCCGCCGCCGGCCGCCCCGGCGGCGGACGACCCGGCCGCCCGGGCGGTGCGACGACCGCCCCGGCGCCGGGTGAGCGGCCTGGAACCTCGCGGCGGCGTCCAGCGGCTGCGCCCCGTGACGACGTTCCGCTGCCTCCGGAACCTCCGCTCGACGAGCCCCCGCCGGAGGACGCCTTCGATCCGTACTCGCAGCCGATCGGGCCGCTGCTCCCGGAGCGGCCGAGGCCGGCCGCCGCGAACCCGGACGCGTCGGTTGCCGCGAACCCGGACGCGTCGGTTGCCGCGAACCCGGACGCGTCGGTTGCCGCGAACCCGGTCGGGTTGGCCGCCGAGCGTGACCCGGCGCTGTCCGCGCCTGCGGCGACCACGCCGAAGAGCCGGTACGCGGCGCTGCGCGCAGCGGTCCCGGCGGGGCAGCGTACGGCCGCGCGTCCCGACCTGCGGGTGGTCGTCACCGACGACGAACCGTGCGCCGACGACCCGGACGTCGAGGGGGCCGGCCTCGTCGGCCCCAGCGTGGTGGCCCAACTGTTGGGCGGCCGGGTCATCGAAGAGCGGACGGAATGACGGCGCTCGCGGCCATCGACACCTGGGAGGTGCCGCATCCCGGGGTCCGCGTCGTCACGGAGGGCGGCGGCGGGGCCGCCCGCGGGCTGACCGACGTCCGCCTCCGTGTCGCGTCGGTGTCCAAGCTGCTCAGCACGTACGCGCTGCTCGTCGCCGTGGAGGAGGGGGCCGTGGAGCTGGACGCGCCGGCCGGCCCGCCGGGAGCCACCCTGCGGCACCTGCTCGCGCACACGGCCGGGTACGGCTTCGAGAGCGACGCCCCGGTCCTGGCCGCGCCCGGCACGCGCCGGATCTACTCCAACCGCGGGATCGAGGAGGCTGCCAGGCACCTCGAGCGCGCTGCCGGGATGCCGTTCGCCGGGTACCTTGCCGAGGCCGTGCTGGTGCCGTTGGGGATGACCGCGACCGACCCCGAAGGCTCCCCGGCGTTCGGGCTGCACAGCACCGTCGACGACCTGGCCCGGTTCGCGGCCGAGGTGCTGGCACCCCGGCTGATCGCCCCCGAGACGCTGGCGGAGGCGCTGTCGGTGCAGTTCCCGGGGCTGCCCGGCGTCGTCCCGGGGGTGGGCCGGTTCGATCCGTGCGACTGGGGGCTCGGCTTCGAGCTCACCTTCGGCCGGCGGGGGCACTGGGCCGGGACGTCGCTCTCCCCGGGGACGGGCGGTCACTTCGGCGGCTCGGGGTCGTTCCTCTGGGTCGACCGGGTGCACCGGCTGGCCGCCGTCTGCCTCACCGGGCGCGACTTCGGAGCCTGGGCCTTGGACGCCTGGCCACCGTTGTGCGACGCGATCGTCGCGGCCTTCGGCGCTCACGTTCCCGGCGCCACGTAGCGATAGTTCATCGGTCCGGCCCCGATCGGGTCCGCGCCACCCCGTAGGCTCGAGGGGTGTACGAAGGCGTCGTCCAGGATCTCATCGACGAACTCGGGCGGCTGCCCGGGGTCGGGCCGAAGAGCGCCCAGCGGATCGCCTTCCACCTGCTCCAGTCCGACCCGGTCGACGTCCGACGGCTGGTCACCGCCCTGATCGAGGTGACCGAGAAGGTGCGGTTCTGCGTGCAGTGCGGGAACGTGTCCGCCGAGGAGCTCTGCCGCATCTGTGCTGATGCGCGACGTGACGGTACGGTGCTGTGTGTAGTCGAAGAGCCGAAGGACGTCGTGGCGATCGAGAAGACGAGGGAGTTCCGCGGGCGCTATCACGTGCTCGGTGGCGCGATCAGCCCGATGGAGGGTGTCGGCCCCGACGACCTGCGGGTCAAGGAGCTCGTCTCCCGATTGGCCTCGGGTGAGGTTTCGGAGATCATCCTCGCGACGGACCCCAACCTCGAAGGAGAGGCCACCGCGACCTATCTGGCCCGGCTGCTGAAGCCGATGGGCCTGAGAGTGACCCGGCTCGCGTCCGGGCTGCCCGTCGGGGGCGATCTCGAGTACGCCGACGAGCAGACCCTGGGGCGGGCCTTCGAGGGGAGGAGACTGCTCGATGTCTGACCATGCCGACCGGCCCAACACCACCAACGTCGACATCACCGCCGAGGCGCTGGAACTGCGCCGGCTCGCCGACGAGACCGCGACGGACGCCCAGACCTACCTGGAGTCCGTCACCGAGGGGGCGGCCGGCTCCGAGCCGGACACGGCCATCCCGATCCTGCTGCTCGCGCTGTCCCAGACCCTGCTGGCGGGCGCCCGGCTGGGCGCCATCTCCGACGTGGTGCCGAGCCGCCGGTTCGAGCCGGACACCGGCCCCGATCCGGACGTCGACCCGGTGCGAGCGGGCTTGGCCAACCTGCTCGAGGGACTCGACGAGTACGCGGACGTCGTCGACCCGCTCACCAACGGTGAGGTCGTCCAGGGCCGGCTCTCCGACGACCTCGCGGACATCGCCGCGGACCTGTCGCACGGCCTGCGTCACTACCGGGCGGGCGAGGTCGACGAGGCCTTGTGGTGGTTCCAGTACTCGTACCTGTCGAATTGGGGCGTTCGCGCCACCACTGCCCTGCGCGTGCTGCAATCGATGATCGCGCACTTGCGGCTCGACGTGGACGCCGACACCGTGGCCGACGCCGAGTTCGAGGCGCTGCACGTCAACTAGGCGCGATGCGCAGCAGGACGAGGGTCGCAGGAGCGGAACTGCCTGCGATCATGACGTTCGGTCGAAGGTTCCGCGGTGGGTGGGCCGCCGCGCGCAAGGTCTCGCCCGGCGGACGCACGCCGAGCCGTCGCCGACATGGCCGCTAGACTCGACCAGCGGTGCGGTCCGCGACGACGATCGCACGCGGCGCTGCCGCCGGTCGTTCGAAAGGGACACGCCCGTGGGCCTGATCGTGCAGAAGTACGGGGGATCCTCCGTCGCCGACGCCGAGGGCATCAAGCGGGTCGCGAAGCGGATCGTCGACACCAAGAAGGCCGGCAACGACGTCGTCGTCATCGTGTCCGCGATGGGTGACACGACGGACGACCTCTTCGACCTCGCCCACCAGGTGAGCCCGACGCCGCCGCCGCGCGAGCTGGACATGCTGCTGACCGCCGGCGAGCGGATCTCCGCCGCGCTGCTGGCCATGGCCACCCTGCAGCAGGGCGTGCAGGCGCGCTCGTACACCGGCAGCCAGGCCGGGGTGATCACCACCGCGACGCACGGCGACGCGCGGATCATCGACATCACGCCCAGCCGGATCAGGCAGTGCCTCGCCGAGGACGACATCGCGATCATCGCCGGCTTCCAGGGCGTCAGCCAGGACACCAAGGACGTGACGACGCTCGGGCGCGGGGCGTCCGACACCACGGCCGTGGCGCTCGCCGCCGCGCTCGGCGCGGACGTCTGCGAGATCTACACCGACGTGGACGGCGTGTTCACGGCCGACCCGCGGATCGTCCCGAGCGCGCGCCGGATCGCCCGCATCTCCAGTGAGGAGATGCTCGAGATGGCCGCATCGGGGGCCAAGGTGTTGCACCTGCGCTGCGTCGAGTACGCGCGCCGGTTCGGCGTCCCGGTGCACGTCCGGTCCTCGTTCAGCCACCGCGAGGGCACCTGGGTCACCGACGAGCCGGCCGAACGGCCGGGGGGAGACGTGATGGAAGATCCGATCATCTCCGGGGTTGCGCACGACCGCAGCCAGGCAAAGGTCACCGTGGTCGGTGTCCCGGACAAGCCCGGCAAGGCGGCCGCGATCTTCGAGGCGGTGGCGATGGCCGACGTCAACCTCGACATGATCGTGCAGAACGTCTCGGCCGCCGCCACGGGCCTCACCGATGTCTCCTTCACGCTGCCCAAGACGGACGGCGCCCGGGCGATCGCCGCGCTGGGCAAGGTCCAGCCCGAGATCGGTTTCGAGAAGACGCTCTACGACGACCAGATCGGCAAGGTCTCGCTGATCGGGGCCGGGATGCGCAGCCACCCCGGAGTCTCCGCGAAGTTCTTCTCCGCCCTGGCCGAGGGGGGCGTCAACATCGAGATGATCAGTACGTCGGAGATCCGGGTCTCCGTCGTGACGCGGTCGGACGACGTCGACACCGCCGTCCGGGCGGTGCACACCGCCTTCGGGCTGGACGCCGAGCAGATCGAGGCCGTGGTCTACGGAGGTACCGGACGATGAGCCGCAAGCCCACCCTCGCCGTCGTCGGCGCGACCGGTGCCGTGGGCACCGTGATGCTGGGGATCCTGTCCGAACGCCAGGACGTCTGGGGTGAGATCCGCCTGGTGGCGTCGGCCCGCTCGGCCGGCAAACGACTGACCGTGCGGGGTCGCCAGGTCGAGGTCCGGGCGCTGACACCCGAGGTCTTCGACGGTGTGGACGTCGCGATGTTCGACGTCCCCGACGAGGTCTCGACGCAGTGGGCGCCGGTCGCGGCGGCCCGCGGCGCGGTCGCCGTCGACAACTCCGGCGCCTTCCGGATGGATCCCGACGTACCGCTCGTCGTTCCCGAGGTCAACGCGGCGCAGGCCCGGATCCGGCCAAGAGGGATCATCAGCAATCCGAACTGCACCACCCTGACCATGATCGACGCTCTCGGAGCCCTGCACCGCGGCTGGGGCCTGCGGGAGCTCGTCGTCGCCAGCTACCAGGCGGCGTCCGGCGCCGGCCAGCCCGGGATCGACCGGCTCCACGACGAGCTCGAGGTCGTCGGCGGCGACCGCAGGCTCGGGCGGTGCGCGGGCGATGTCCGGCGGGCCCTGGCCGACAAGCTCGGCGACGGCGGGTCGCCCTTCCCGGCGCCGCTGGCCCTCAACGTGATCCCCTGGGCCGGGTCGGGCAAGGACGACGGCTGGACGAGCGAGGAGCTCAAGGTCCGCAACGAGTCGCGCAAGATTCTCGGCATCCCCGACCTGAAGGTGTCGGCGACCTGTGTGCGCGTCCCCGTGGTGACCACGCACTCACTCGCCGTCCACGCGGTGTTCGAGCGGGACATCACGGTCGACGCCGCTCGCCGCGCGCTCCTCGACACCCCCAGCGTCGTCGTCGTGGATGACCCGGTGACCCTCCGGTTCCCCACCCCGGCGGACAGCGTCGGCGAGGACCCGACCTACGTGGGCCGGTTGCGGCAGGCGCTCGACTTCCCGAACACGCTGGACCTGTTCGTCTGCGGTGACAACCTGCGCAAGGGGGCCGCGCTCAACACCGCCCAGATCGCCGAGCTGGTCGCCGCCGAGCTCACCGGGTCCGGGAGCTGACCGCGCCGAGGCGTGGTCAGGGGACGGCCGGCCGCGCCGGTCGGCCCCGGCGGCACCGTTCGGGCGCCCTGCGGTTGACCTCAAGTCCACATGAACTCCTAACGTGCCGGTATGACCAGCGCAGTGGACGACGCAGGGGTTGACCGGGTCACGGCACCAGCTCCGCAGGGGCGTGGCCGGATCCGGGCGTTGACGATCGGGGCGGTGGCGCTCATCTCGCTGACCGCCTTCGAGGCGCTCGCCGTCGCCACGGTGATGCCACAGGTCGCGGCCGACCTCAACGGCTTGGGCGGCTACGCCCTCGCCTTCGGAGCACCGCTCGCGACGAGCGTGGTGGGCATGGCGCTGGCGGGGGCCTGGGCGGACGGCGTCGGCGCGCGGCGGCCGCTCGGGGTCGGCGTGCTGCTGTTCGCCGTAGGACTGCTGTTGGCCGGGTTCGCCCCGCAGATGGCGGTGTTCGTGCTCGGTCGCGGTGTGCAGGGCCTCGGCGCCGGGATGGAGACGGTCGCCCTCTACGCGCTGGTGGGTACCGTGGTGCCGGAGCCGCAGCGACCCCGGATCTTCGTCTGGTTCTCCGCGGCCTGGGTGCTGCCGGCCATGGTCGGCCCGGCGATCAGCGCGCTGCTCCTGCACGTCCTGGGCTGGCGTTCGGTGTTCCTGCTCATCCCGGCACTGGCGCTCCCCGCCGGGCTGGTGATGTGGCCGGTGGTCCGGACGGTCGGGCGTGACTCCGCCCCGTCGACCGCCGCGGGCGCTCGCGAGGTGCGCCGCCGCCTCGTGCTGGCCGCTGCGGCCGGTTCCGGGGCCGCGGTCCTCCAGGCCGCCGGTGCCCGGCCGGAGTCGGGCTGGCGGGCCGCCGCCGCGGCCGCGCTCGTGGTCGTCCTGTGCTGCGGCCGGCGACTGCTGCCGGAGGGGCTGTTCCGGCTCCGCCGGGGTGTCCCGGCCGTGGTGGCCCTCCGCGGGCTGATCGGCGCCGCGTTCGTCGGGGCGGACACCTACCTGCCGCTGCTCCTGGTCCGCGAGCACGGCTGGGATCCGGGCGCCGCCGGCCTGGTCCTCACCCTGGGCGCGCTGACCTGGTCGGGCGGGTCGTGGATCCAGGGCCGGTACCCACGGCCGGAGATCCGCTACGTGCTCTGCCGGATCGGGACGTCGATGCTGGCGGCGGCCGTGGTGATCGTCCTGCTCACGGCGTTGCCGGGTGCCCCGGGCTGGACGGCGGTGATCGGCTGGGCGGTCGCGGGCACCGGGATGGGGCTGGCGTACTCCTCGACCTCCCTGCTCGCCCTGCACCTGTCGCCGCCGGAACGGCACGGCGAGGCGAGTTCCGCGCTGACCACCAGCGAGGCGCTGACGTCGTCCGCGGCCCTGGCGCTCGCCGGCGCCGTCTTCGCCGCGCTGCTCCCGGCCCACCTGGCGGCCGGGGCCGGTCACACCCCGTTCGTCGCCGCGCTCGCCGTGCCGGTGCTGGCGGCCGCCCTGGCGGTGGTGGCCGCCTGGCGGGCTGCCCCCCGTGCGAGGCAGCGATGATCACGGCGGGCCCGCTCACCCCGCCTGGGCGGAGGAGAGGTGGTGGGCCGCGAAATCCAGCTCGGCGCGCATCTGGCGCACCCGTTCGTCGTCCACCAGGGATCCGTGCCCGGCGTCGTACCGGTACACCTCGTGCGGCACGCCGCGTTCGGCCAGCGCCGCCAGGTAGTTCTCGATCTGCCGGATCGGGCACCGCGGGTCGTTCTCCCCGGCGAGGATCAGGACGGGCGCCCGGACGGCGTCCACGTAGGTGAGCGGACTGGAGTCCCGGTACCGGTCCGGCACCTGCTCGGGGGATCCGCCGAACAGGGACCGGTCGAACGCCTTCAGGCCCTCCATCTCGTCCTGGTAGGCCGCCAGGTAGTCCGCCACCGGGACGCCGGCCAGCCCCACCGCCCAGCGGTCAGGGTAGGTGCCCAGCCCGAGCAGGGTCAGGAATCCGCCCCAGGAGCCGCCGGCGAGGACCACCCGGGAGCCGTCCGCGATGCCGGACGCCACCAGGTGGTCCCGGACGGCGACGACGTCCTCGAGCTCCACATGGCCGACCCGCGCCTCCAGCGCGTCCCGCCAGGCGGACCCGTACCCCGTCGAGCCGCGGTAGTTGACCTGCACGATCGCGTACCCGTGGTCGACCCAGGCCGCCGGGTAGGCGCGGAAGGCGTCGGTATCGTGCGCGGTCGGACCCCCGTGGACGTCGACGACCAGCGGCAGTGGTCCGGGCAGCGGGGCGCCGTCCGGGCCGGCCGGGCGCCGCAGCAGCGCGTGGACGCGGCCTCCCGGGCCGTCGACCCAGACGTCCTCCACCGGCACGGATCCCGGTGCGGGGTCGCCCGGCGCCCGCAGGACCACGGAACCGGACAGGTCCCGAACCGCCGGTGGCCGGGCGGCGGACGACCACAGCGTCCACACGCCGCCGTCCGGGCGGCACGTCGCCGACAGCGCCGTGCCGCCGCTCGGACCGAGCGGTTCGGGTGCCAGGGGCTGCGCGCCGAGCCCGACCCGGTACAGCCGGGTACGGGCCTGGTGATCGACCGCGACCAGGAGTGAGCGTCCGTTCCGGAACCAGTCGGCGCTCGCCACCTCCCCCGGCAGTCCGAGGTCGAGCTCCCGCTGCTCGCCGGTCGCGACGTCCCAGATCAGCAGCTCGCCGTGACCGCGCCGCTCGTGCTGCACCAGGAGCCGGGTGTCGCCGGCCACCGGCGCGAACGCCATCGCCTCGACCCCGCGGCCCGGGCCGTCCCACAGCTCGGCCACGATCGACCCGTCGTCCGCCCGGACGACCCGAAGGGCGGGGTGCCGGGAGTCGCCGTGCTCGCTGTGCCCGATCGCCACCAGCGTGCCGTCGTCGGAGAGATCGGCGACGAACGCGTCCTCGGGGTGCTGGTAGAGGAGCACCGGTGGGCGCCCCGGCCGCAGCACGTGGATCCGGGTGCCATAGCCGTCGTCCGAGCTCCCGACGACGGCGAGTCCGCCGCGGCCCAGCGCCAGCCCGGCCGGGTAGGCGGCCGGCAGGGCGGTCGCGTCCTCGGCGGCGGCGTCCGGCCCGGAGCCGAACGCCTGCCGGCGCCAGACGCCGTGCTCGTCGCCGTCCGCGTCGTCGAACCACCACAGCCACTGGCCGGACGGGTCGATCGTGGCGTGCGACGTCCCCTCCTTGCGCCGGGTGGCCTGCACCGGTGGGCCACCGGGGCGCCAGCTGTGCACCTCGAGGACGCCGTCCGCGGTCGCCAGGACGACGCACCGGTCCGGGGCGTCGTCCGCCCAGTCCGGCAGGCCCACCCGCGGCGCGCGGAAGCGGCGTTCCCAGTCCGGCAACGGCGGGGCGGCGGGGGACGGCACGGTGGCGCTCATCCCCCGATCCTTGCCGCCAGGTGGCCGACGCGTCGAGACCGTCCGTTCCGATCAGGACCTGGGCGTTTCCGATCAGAACGTGGGCGCTCCGGCGGCGCGCGGGTCGTGCACGTCCACGACGTCCTTCCCCAGCGGTGCCAGGGCCACCACCGCCAGCTTCAGGTTCGCGACCGCCAGCGGGATGCCGATGATCGTGACGAACAGGGCGACCGCCGTCACCACGTGCGCGATCGCGATCCACAGTCCGGCCAGCACGCACCAGAGCACGTTGCCGATCGCCGAACCCGCCCCGGCCGACGGTTTGCGGACCACGGTGCGGCCGAACGGCCACAGCACGAACCCGGCCAGCCGGAAGGAGGCGATCGCGAACGGGATGGTGACGACCAGGAGCGTCATCACCACCCCGGCCGCGGCGTATCCGAGCGCGAGCCAGAAACCGGAGAGGACCAGCCAGATGATGTTCAGCAGGGCACGCATGTCCCTATTCGATCACTCCGAACGCCACTGTGCGCTGGCGCTGGCCACCGCATCGCTCAGCGGGGTGGTCGGCCGGCCGGTGAGCCGGCTCAGGTCCCCGGTGTCGACCTGGAGGAGCCGCTCGCTGATCGCCCGGTCGACATCGGCGAGGACGGCCGCGACCGGGCCCGGCAGGCCCGCCCCGGTGAGGATGGCCTCGAGCTCAGCCTGCGGCACGTTCCGGTAAACGACCTGCTCGCCGGTGTGCTTGGCCACCTGCTCGGCCAGTTCGGTGAGCGTGAACGAGGTGTCGCCGCCCAGCTCGTAGACGGCGTTCTGGTGGCCGTCGCCGGCCAGCACGGCCGCGGCGGCCTCGGCATAGTCGGCCCGGGCGGCCGCGCTGATCCGGCCCTCCCCGGCGCTGCCCACGACAGCGCCGAACTGCAGGTAGGTGGGGATCTGGCTGGTGTAGTTCTCGAGGTACCAACTGTTGCGCAGGAACGTGAACGGGACGCCGAGCGCCCGGATGCCCTGCTCGGTGTCCCGGTGGTCCGCGGCGAGCCGCATCGTGGTGGTGCTCGCGTACGGGGCGCTGGTGTAGACGACGAGCGACGCGGCGGCGTCCCGGGCCGCCCGGGCGGCGGCGAGGTGCTGCTGGACCCGGCGGCCGAAGTCCGTGCCGGAGACGATCAGTACCTTCTCGGCGCCGGCGAAGCCCGCGGCGAGCGAGGACGGGTCGTCGAAGTCGATCCGCCGGACGGCGACGCCCCGGTCGGCGAGGTCGGCGAGGGCGTCGACGGTCCGGGTGCCGGCGACGATCCGCTCCGGGGCGATCCCGCGCTCGAGCAGGTTCGCGACGACGAGGCGGCCGAGGTGCCCGCCGGCACCGGTGACGACGAGGGACATGGAACCTCCAGGTCAGGCATGGGTGGTCAGGTGCGCCAGCGGTGGCCGGCTGTGCTTCGACCGTGCATCGGGCTGCAACGAGCCCGTGAAGGCGATGCTTCCCAGGCCGCAGTACACACCTCTTGGTAAGGTACTGAGGTGGCAGTTAGTAAAGAGGTCGCAGGGCTGCTCGCGGCGTTCCAGGATGGTGTGCCGTCGGCGGCGTGCCCCACCCGGACGGTCCTCGACCACGTGACGAGCCGGTGGGGCGTCCTGGTGCTGCTGGCGCTCGCCCGAGGCACCCTGCGGTGGGGGCAGCTGCGCCGCGCCGTCCAGGGGGTGAGCGAGAAGATGCTCGCGCAGACCCTGCAGACCCTCGAGCGTGACGGGCTGGTGCATCGGGAGGCGCTCCCGGTGATCCCGCCGCATGTCGAGTACAGCCTGACGCCGCTCGGCGACGACCTGGTGGCCCAGCTCGCCCCGTTGATGGCGTGGATCGCCGAGCACGCGGACGAGATCGTGGCGCGCTGGCCGCCGCGCCCCTGAGGCGCAATGTGTGGGTTCGCGCTGTCTCAGTCATGATCCGGCTGAGGGCGTGGGCGGCGGGGGTGGAGGTGGTGCGGGTCAGCAGCCCGGCCAGGTCGTGCGCGCCCTCGATCAGCCCGGGTGTCCGGTGCGGGGGCAGGTGAGCACGGCGCGGCCGCCTCGGCGGTCCACGGGCCCGGGCCAGGCCGGCACCGCGTCACGGGCCTGGGCCGGTGGCGCCGTGCCTGGAGAGCGTCAGGTGAACTGATACTTCCCCGCTCGTACGACTGAGGGCCCCCGACCACACCCAGCGGCCGGGGTCCCTCAGCCGTACCGGATCACCGTCCCGGGCTCATGCCCATTCCACCCCCCGCTGAGGGAGGCGACTGTCCGGTAGCGGGTTTTCGATCAGTGGCCGGTGTGCTGACCTGGGTCCAGGGCGGGACGACGACCCCAGGCGGTCCACGTCGAGGGACCGTAGACGCCTACTGCCGGGTCCTCCGCCAGGGCTCGGGCCCGGTCGGTGTCTGCCTCCGGCACCTCGACCTCCCGGCAGCGCTCCCGGAGCCGCTCGAACGTCAGACTGAGCGCGGTCGCCACGGTGGAGCCGCCGCGCTCGAGCGTCCGGAATTCTTCCGCCTGAACCTGCTCCAACCCGTGCCGCGCCAGCATCTCCGGCAGTTCGGCGCCGATGCCAGGGTACCCGCCGGCTTTCTCTGCGATCAGCGTGTACGCCTCGGCTGCCCGCTTGAATGCCGGATCCGCGCGATCCAACCCGACCGTGCCCCAGTCGATCTCCCCGACCACTACCCGCGGAGATGGTCACAGAGCCTCTGGAGGAACTCCAGAGAGAGACGCTCGGCGAGGTCCGGCAGCGGTCCGAGCGTCTTGCTCCGATTGGCGGACTTGGCGGGGAAGGCCGGCAGGACGAAGTGCAGCGGCTCGCCCTCCGACAAGAACTGCTCGACCTTCGTCCGGTGCGGTGCGAAGCACTGCTCGCACGGCGCTGTGGTGCAGGGATCAGTAAGATTACCCGCGGTGCGTCGGGATGCGAAGACTGTCCGGAGTATCTGATCCACCCTTGGATCGGACATCATTCAAACCTCACTTCATTCTCTCGCATTTCTCGGTGATTTGAGTGAACTTCTTCGTCGCTCACCAGGGAAAGGCGGTGTTCGCCTGTGTCTCGAGCATGTGCGAAGGCTCGGCGGTGTGGCACCGCTGACGGTCGATATTCTCACCATGCTTGGCCCGTTCGGGATGTGACGCTATGGCTTCGTAAACCTTCAGTCCGATGGCCTGGTGACGGGTTGGTGGCAGCGCGTAGTGGACGGGCAGACGGACGGGCTGCCGGGCGAGGGAGACCGCCGGGTCCGGCAGTGACTGCCCGCGACGCCGTCCCCGGCCGCCACCGCGCAGGCCGCCCGGGTCGGCGGCGCCGAGCCGGACGCCGCCCACACGCAGATCCCCAGCTACGCCACGACCTGGACACCGCCAGAACCGACGCCGCCCGTGCCCAGGCCACGGCCGCCACCGCGGGGAGCTGGTGGGCGGCGCGATCGGGCCTTGTGGCCGGAGACGTTTGGAACACAACATGACAATTCAGACATCATGTCAGCCTCAAGATCTGCGCGATAGGTGAAGATCATGCCCCCTGGCAACCGCATCCCGACCACCCACGTCGGGAGCCTGCCCCGCACTCCGGACCTGATCGAGCTCAACCGGGCCCGGATCTCGACGCCGGGCGCCGAGATCGAGCCGCGGTTCACGGAGAGCCTGCGCTCCGCGGTCGAGCGGGTCGTGAGTCGGCAGGTCGAGCTGGGCATGGACGTGCCGAACGACGGCGAGTACGGCCACGAGATGGACAGCGCCCTCGACTACGGCGCCTGGTGGGGCTACGTCTTCCACCGGCTGGGCGGGCTGGAACTCGGCGGGCCCCAGCTCTGGGAGATGCCGCTGCGCCGGTCCTCGCCGGGGAACGTCGTCCTGACCAGCTTCTTGGACCGGCGCGACTGGCGGCTCTTCGAGGAGGCCTACACCGACCCGGAGGCCGGGGTGTCGCTGGGGGGCTCACAGCGGCGGTTCCCGGTCTGCCGCGGGCCGATCACCTACACCGGCCAGGCCGCGGTCGCCCGGGACATCGCCGCCGTCCGCGCCGCGATGTCGGCCGCCGGGGCGAGTGAGGCGTTCCTCAACGCGGTGGCGCCGGGCAGCTGCGCCCGGTTCGCGAACGAGTACTACGCCACGGATGAGGAGTTCATGTACGCCTGCGCCACCGCCCTGCGCGAGGAGTACACCGCCATCATCGACGCAGGGCTCATCCTGCAGTTGGACGACCCGTGCATCGCCGAGAACTGGGACCAGATCAACCCGGCCCCCTCCGTCGAGGACTACCAGCGCTTCACCAGGCAGCGGGTGGAGGCGCTGAACCACGCCATCGCCGGCCTGCCGTCGGAGCGCATCCGCTTCCACCTCTGCTGGGGCAGCTGGCACGGTCCGCACACCACGGACATCCCGATGGCGGACATCCTCGAGGTGATGCTGGCGGTCAACGCCGACACGTACTTGTTCGAGGCGGCGAACGTCCGGCACGAGCACGAGTGGAAGGTGTGGCAGGACGTCACGCTCCCGGAGGGCAAGGTCATCGCTCCGGGGGTGGTCAGCCACGCGACCAACCTGGTCGAGCACCCCGAACTCGTGGCCGACCGGATCGTCCGGTTCGCCGAGGTGGTGGGCCGCGAGAACGTGATGGCGGGAACCGACTGCGGGCTCGGCGGCCGGGTGCACCAGCAGATCGCGTGGGCGAAGCTCGAGTCGCTGATCGAGGGGGCGGAGCTGGCCAGTCGCCGCCTCTGGCGCGGCTGAGCGGGGCCCGCGGCTACCCGACGAGCGCCGTGCGGGCCGCCCGGAGGTCGGCGACCAGGGCGGCGTACGCCGCCTCCCGGTCGTCCGCCCGCAGCACGGACGACGGATGGACGGTCGGCACGAACCGGCGGGGCCCGAGCATGGTGTCGGCGGTGACGATCTCGCCGCGATGCTGCGTCACCCGGAACCGCGACCCGAGGAGAGCCTTGGCCGCGGTCGCGCCGAGGACGACGACCACTCGCGGATCGACGCTCCGCAACTCGGCGACGAGCCACGGTCGGCAGGCCGCGATGTGGGCCAGCTCGGGGGTGGCGTGGATCCGGCGCTTGCCGCGCGTGGTGAACCGGAAGTGCTTGACCGCGTTCGTCACGTACAGGTCGTCGCGCGGCAGGTCGGCGTCCGCCACGGCGCGCTGCAGCAGCCGACCGGCCGGCCCGACGAAGGGCACCCCGCGCTCGTCCTCGACGTCCCCGGGCTGCTCGCCCACGAGCGCGATGCCGGCCCGCGGGCTGCCCGCGGAGAACACCACCTGGGTCGCGGACTCCCACAGCTCGCATCCCCGGCAGGCGGGCGCGGCGCGGCGGAGCGCGTCGACGTCCGCGTGGTCGGGCACCCAGTGCTGGGCCCCCGGCCGCTCGATCCGGGTCCCCTGTCGATCGGTCGCGCCGGTCACCCACCCAGCCTGGCGCGGGTCCGGCCGGGCGCCACCCGGCCACCCTCCGGCTCAGGGCAGGGTGACCGCCGTCTTGTAACTCAGCAGCATCCGGGCCAGCCGGGCGAACTGGGGACCGACCGAGGACTTGACCAGGTAGCCGGCGATGTTCGCGTGGTACGCCCGGGTGCGGTCCGCATCGGCCGAGGACGTGGTGAGCACGAACACGACCAGGTCGCGCAGCGCCGGGTCGTTGCGGAGAGCGTGCAGGAACTCGAAGCCGTCCATCCGCGGCATGTTGAGGTCCAAGAGGACGATCACCGGGCGGGACACGCTCTGGTGCCTGTGCTCGCCCCGGAGCACCTCGAGGGCCTCGACGCCGTCCTCGACCCAGACGACCTCGACCGGGATCTGGCTGCGCCGGATGCTGCGCATCACCGCCTCGGCGTCGACGTCGTCGTCCTCCACCAGAAGGACCGTCACCTGGTCAGGATTCCGGTCAGGATTCATGCAGACCTCTCCTCGGGATCCGGGGCCACCACACACGGAAGATCGCCCCTCGTCCGCCGACGCCGTCCGCCGGCGACACCACCTCGACCCGCCCGCCGTGCGATCCGACGAGCCGTTTCACCAGTGCCAGACCGATCCCGGACCGGCCGGGACCGTCGTCCAGCGTCTGGAACAGCCGGAAGATCCGCTCGTGCGCGGCCGGCGGGACCCCCGGCCCGTCGTCGCGGACGTCGATCCGGCAGAAGGTGCCGTCCGGCCGGGCGGTCACCCCGATCACACCCGCCGCCCGGTCGTGATGCTTGACCGCGTTCGCCAGCAGGTTGCGCAGCACGGTCTCCAGCGGGCTGCGGACGGCGGGGAACGGCTCGACGTCGACGTCCAGCTCCAGCCGGAACCCGGCGGGGAGCGGGTCCAGCTCGAGGATCCCCCGGACCAGTTCCCCGACCTCCACCGGGCCCAGCACGGCGGCCCTGCCGCTCGACCCGGCGCCCCCGGCGGACCGGGCGTAGGCGAACAGGGCGTCCATCAGCGTCTGCATCCGGTCGACCCGGACGGCGATCCGGTCGAGGTTGCGGGTGACCGCCGGCGGCATCGCGTCCAGCGCCGACTCGAGGTCCTCCCGGAGCCAGTCCACCAGGTCGCGGATCCCTCGCAGGGGCGACCGCAGATCGTGCGACGCGACGTGCAGGAACTCCTCCAGGGTGGCGTTGGCCCGGTGCAGCTGCAGCTCCAGCCGGGCGCGACCGGAGATGTCCGCGACCGTCGCGACGGCGTGCTCCGCCCCGCCCCAGGGCACCCAGGCCAGGCCGATCTCGACCGCGACGTCGCTGCCGTCCGCGTGCCGGGCGACCAGCTCTCGGCCGTTGCCGACCATCCTCACCCGCGGGTCCTCGAAGTACTCCTCGAGCAGGACGGCGTGCCTCGCCCGGTGCCGCTCCGGGATGAGGATCTCCAACGGGCGTCCGACGAGTTCCTCCTCCCGGTAGCCGAGGATCTTCTGCAGGGCGCGGTTGGCCAGCACGATCGTGCCGGCGCCGTCGACGAGGACCTGGCCGTAGGGCGAGGAGTCGAAGAAGAGCCGGAACGCGTCCTCGCCCGCTGCCCGTACCGTCGCGGCGGGGAGCAGTGACTCCAGCGGCCGGCCGATGAGCGCGTGCGGGGATTGGCCGAGGTGGTCCGCGAGCGCGGGGGTCACCTCGACGATCAGGCCCTCGTCGTCCACCGCCACCAGGCCCAGCCGCCGGTCGTCGAGGGTCGTGGCGGAAACGTCGGGATGCATCGACCCTCCCCAGCGTCGTCGAACGGCTGTCCCGGGTGTCGCCGCGAGGGGGAGCGGCAGCACGTCGTCGGACAGCGCCAGGCCACTGGCCGACCGAGCGCCGTCACCGATACGGTAACGCGAATGACGCTGCGTGTACGAATAGTTGACGTCATACCCTCATGATCATGCCCTTCAGGCATGATCATGCATGACGGTCGTGATCATGCGGCCGCGATGCACCCGTGCCCGAGCCGACGTGCTGCCCGATCACCGCCGGGGTGCGTGATCACAGGTGCGATGCATGATCGCTGTCGGCGGGCATGGTCACTACGGGGGTCGGCTCGGTGGGAACGGCCTCCGGGTCGGGTTCCATCCAGGCGGGGATCCCGCCGAGGGCCATCACCAGGGCGGCCGCCTGGGCCCGGAGGATCCGGGCGTCCGCGGGGTCGCTGACCTCCGCGAGGGTCACCAGGGCCGGGGCGATCCCGACGGTGAAGCCGAGCTCGAGGCGGAGCCGCAACGACTCCCGGTATCCCGCCACCGCCACCTCGCGGTCGCCGTTCGCCGCCGCAGCCGCCGCGAGGTGGCGCAGGGTGTGGGACTGCAGGAGGAGGTCGCCGGTGGCGACCGCGACGTCGTGGGCCTGCTCGAACCAGTCCCGGGCGAGGTCCGGCCGGCTGTGCAGGTTCGCGGCCACCAGGCCCCGGCGGAGCTGCGCGCGCGCCCACGTGGTCGTCGCCGGGGGCGCCAGGGTGGCGGCCTCGTCGAGCAGTTCGGCGGCCTGGTCCGCCCGGTCGGCCCGCTCGAGCAGAGTGGCCACGTACGCGAGGTAGCCGTCCTCGCAGAGCGCGGCCGCCCGCTCGGCGTCGGCCCGGGCCAGGGTGAGCGCATGCCGGGTCGCAGACCTGGCGTCGTCCCAGCCGGTGGCCGTGAACAGGCACCGCTCCACCAGGACGGCGGCCCGCTCGGTGGCGGCCACCGGATCGTGTTCGGCGGCCGGGGCCAGCAACTCGGCCGCCTCACGCCAGCAGCCACGGTGCCGCAATCGGGTGACCGACATCGCCGAACCACCTCGTCCCTGATCATGCGGCCTGGGTCGGGGTGATCGTCGCACAACCTGGGAATCGCACAACCTCGGAATTGACCGTGAACTGAGCTCCCGGGAGGTGTCAAAACCGCTGACGCGACGTACATTCCAGGGATGGACCGGGCAGCCCTCCCGCTGGCCCACGGCGCGCTTGGTCGGGGTTCGAGCCCGGTGCTCGATCAGGTTCCCGGCCAGGCCGCGCCCAGCCAGGAGCCCGCCGACCCTGCGGCCCACCTGCCGCGACGTCCGAGACGCCGTGCCATGGCGGTCGTCGTCGGTGCGCTGGCGTGCGCGCTCGGCGTGTTGTGGTACGTGCGCGGCCCGGCCGCCGGGCCGCCGCCGCTGACCAGGGCGGACGTCGACCACGCGGTGGTGACGGGCATCCAGCGGGCGCTGCAGCAGGCCCGGAACGCCCCGTCGGACGCCGCGGCGGCCTACCGCACGATCTCTCCGTCGCTGGTCACGATCACCACCCAACCGGCGGCGGGCAGCGGCGCCACCGAGGCCGAGCTGGGGTCCGGCGTCGTCGTCAACGCGTCCGGCTCGGTGCTCACGGCGCTGCACGTGGTGGAGACCGAGGGCAAGCCCAACGGTGCGATCCAGGTGCGGTTCGCGGACGGCACGGTCGCGACCGGAACGGTGGCGGGTCGGCAGCCCGACAGCGACATCGCCGTCCTGGCCGTCGACCGGTTGCCGCACGTGGTGGTTCCCGCGGTGATGGGCGGTGGCGTCCAGGTGGGTGACTCGGTGTTCCCGGTGGGCAGCCCGTTCGGCCTCACCGGCACGCTCACCGCCGGCGTGGTGTCCGCGCTGGACCGGGAGGTGCGGACGCCGGGCGGCGCCGCCCTGAAGGGGCTGATCCAGTTCGACGCGGCGGTCAACCCCGGCAACAGCGGCGGCCCGCTGCTGAACCGGGACGGCCAGGTGATCGGGATCGTGACCGGGCTGGCCAACCCCTCCGGGCAGAAGTACTTCGTCGGGATCGGGTTCGCCGTCCCGATCGCGACCGCCGGCGGTGCGGCCGGCATGCCACAACGATGATCCAGCCATGATCCACGGATGATCGAGGGTTGACCGCCACGGTGCAGAATCGAGCCGGGAGAGCCATGGACACGCCGCCACCGACAGACGCCCCGACGGCACAGGCCGACCGGGCACCGCACCCCTTGGAACATGCGCTGTACGAGGTCAAGAAGACCATCGTCGGCCAGGACGGCCTGCTCGAACGGATGTTCGTCGCCCTGCTGGCGCGTGGCCACCTGCTCGTCGAGGGTGTCCCGGGGCTCGCCAAGACCATGGCGATCAAGTCGCTGGCGCACGCCATCGGCGGTGTCTTCGGGCGTATCCAGTTCACCCCCGACCTGGTCCCGGCGGACGTCGTCGGCACCCGGATCTACAACCAGCGAGAGGGTGAGTTCGAGGTCTCGCTCGGGCCGGTGTTCGCGAACCTGCTGCTCGCCGATGAGATCAACCGGGCGCCCGCGAAGGTGCAGAGCGCGCTGCTGGAGGTGATGCAGGAGCGTCAGGTGACCATCGGCGGCACCACGTATCCGGCGCCGGATCCGTTCCTGGTCATGGCCACGCAGAACCCGATCGAGTCCGAGGGCACCTACCCGCTGCCGGAGGCGCAGGTCGACCGGTTCATGCTCAAGGTCCTGGTCGGCTACCCCTCGCCGGAGGAGGAGTTCGTCGTGGTCGAGCGGATGACCGCGCCGCCGGTCCCGCTGACCCGGGTCCTGGACCCGGAGCGGCTGCGGGGTTACCAGCAGGCCGCGGACGCCGTGTACGTCGACCCGGGGATCATCCAGTTCGCCGTCCGGCTGGCCACCGCGACCCGGGTGCCGGCCTCGGTGGGGCGCGCGGACCTGGCGAAATACCTCTCGTTCGGGGCGAGTCCCCGGGCGTCCATCAACCTGGTACAGGCCGCGAAGGCCTTGGCGTTCCTCCGGGGGCGCGACTACGCCCTGCCGGTCGACGCCCGCGACCTGGCGCGGGACGTGCTGCGGCACCGGCTGGTCCTCTCCTACGAGGCGCTGGCGGACGGGGTGTCTCCCGACGACCTGCTCGGGCCGCTGATGGACGCGGTCCCGTTGCCCGACATCCCGCTGCGTGAGCGCGGTGGGCGCACGACGGCGGTCCTCGGCGCCCAGTCCCGCGCCACCGGCCCAGGTGACGGGCAGGCATGGCGACGCCGGCCCTGACCCCGGAGCGCGTCCTGCGGCGACTGGAGTGGCGGGTGATCCGCCGGCTGGACGGTCGCCTGCAGGGCGACTACCGGAGTCTGTTCCGAGGACCGGGCGTCGACGTCGCAGACCTGCGGGAGTACCAGCCCGGCGACGACCTGCGGCACATCGACTGGAATGTGACCGCCCGGATGGACACCCCGTTCGTCCGCGAGTACCTCGAGGACCGCGAGGTCACCGCCTGGTTGCTCCTCGACCGCTCGCCGTCCATGGGCGTCGGCCCGATCGACCGGCGCAAGCACGTCGTGGTCGCCGAGATCGCCGCGACCGTCGCCCAGGTGCTGACCCGCGGGGGGAACCGGGTGGGCGCCGTCCTGTTCGACGCCGACCTGGAGCAGACCGTGCCGCCCGGGCACGGCCGGACCCAGGTGCTCCGCATCCTGTCGCTGCTCCTGGATCCACCCCCGGCCGCCGGGCCCGACCCGGTGCCCGCCGGCCGGCGGCCGCGGCTCCGGCGGCGCGATCCGGCCCGTCCGGCCGCGGGCCCACGTCGGACCACCGACCTGTCGGTGCCCCTGCGGGCGGCCGCGGGGATCGCCCGCCGGCGTTCCCTGGTCGTGATCGTGTCCGACTTCATCTCCGAGCCCGGCTGGGAGCGGCCGCTCGCGTTGCTCGCCCGGCGCCACGACGTCGTCGCGCTGCAGGTGCAGGACCGCCGTGAGTTCGAGCTACCCGCGGCCGGGATGGTCTTCGTCGAGGACGCCGAGACCGGTGAGCAGATCTTCGTGGACACCGCGGACCCGGGTTTCCAGCAGCGGCTGCGGGCGGTTGCCGAGGAACGCCAGGCCGTGCTCGCCGAGACGGCGAGCAGCGCCGGCGCCGACCTGTTCACCGTGACCACCGACGAGGACCTGGTGCGCGCGCTCGCCCGGGTCGCCGACCTGCGCAAACGGAGGCGGCGGTGACCTTCCAGTGGCCGTGGATGCTGCTCGCCCTGGTGGCGGTGCCGCTCGCTGCGCGGGCCCTGGCGCTGGTGGAGCGGCGTCGGGCGGCGCGGCGCGCCCAGTTGGCCGCGCTGGGTCTGGTCTCGCCGGACGCGCCGTCCGCTCAGGCCACGCCGTCCGCTCAGGCCACGCCGTCCGCGGCCTCGCCCGCGCGGTGGCGGCGGTGGCGGCCGAGGGTGCCGGCGGCGCTGCTGCTCCTGGGGCTGACCGTGCTGCTGGTGTCGCTGGCGCGGCCGGCGGCGACGATCGCCCAGGCCCACCGCGAGGGGACCGTCGTCCTGGCCTTCGACGTCTCCGGCAGCATGGCCGCCACGGATATCGCCCCGAACCGGCTCGACGCGGCCAAGGTGGCCGCGCGCGGCTTCGTGCGGCGGCAGCCGTCGACCGTGAAGGTCGGCGTCGTGGCCTTCGGGTCGACCGGCCTGATCACCCAGCGTCCCACCACGGACAAGGCCAGCGTGCTGGCCGCCGTCGACCGCCTGACACCGCAGGGCGCGACGGCGGTCGGCGGAGGCATCCTGACGTCGCTGAGCGCGATCTCCGGCAAGCCCATCCAGTTGCCCGACCTGTCCACCATCACCGACGACACCCAGCTTCCGGACTTCGGGTTCCACGGTGCGGCGGCGATCGTGCTGCTCACCGACGGCGAGAACACGGCCGACCCCGATCCGGTCGCGGTGGCGAACGTGGCGTCGTCCGCGGGGGTCAAGGTGTACCCGATCGGGTTGGGCAGCCCGGGTGGCACCGTGCTGCAGATCGACGGGTTCCAGGTGGCGACCAAGCTCGACGAGGCGTTGCTGCAGCAGGTCGCGAGGACCACCAGCGGGCAGTACTTCTCGGCGGCGGACGAGCGTCAGCTGGTCGAGGTCTACAACAAGATCAATCCGACCTGGACCGTCGAGGCCAAGCGCACCGAGATCACCGGCCTGGTGGCCGCCCTCGCCGGAGTGCTGGTCATGGCCGGGGCCGGGCTGTCGTTCGCCTGGTACGGGCGGGTGATCTAGCATGGACTTCGCCTGGCCGCTGCTGCTGCTCTCGCTGCTGGTCCTGCCCCTGCTGGTGGCCGGGTACGTACGGCTGCTGCGCCGGCGCCGGCAGGCGGTGCCGTACGCCAGTGTCGCGGTGATCCGGGCGGCCGCACCGGCCCGGTCCGCGCGCCGCCGACACCTGCCGTTCGCAGCCCTGCTCGCCGCGCTCGCGTGTCTCAGCCTGGCCGCGGCGCGCCCGCAGGCGAAGGTGGCGGTGCCGATCTCCGGCTCGGCGGTGATCCTCGCCCTCGACGTCAGTGGGTCGATGTGTGCCACGGACGTCGATCCGAACCGGCTCAGCGCCGCTCAGGCCGCGGTCCGGGACTTCGTCCGCACCCAGGACTCCGGCACCCGGATCGGGCTTGTCGTCTTCTCCGGGTTCGCCCAGCTCGTCGTCCCGCCGACGACCCAGCGGAAGGACCTGCTGGAGGCGATCGACTCGCTGACGACCGGGCGCGGCACCATGATCGGCGCAGCGATCCTGAAGTCGGTGAACGCGATCGCGCAGATGGACCCGTCGGTCCAGCCGGTGGGGGAGAGCGAGCTGGACTCGTCCGGTGACCAGCAGCCTCCGAGCGCGGCACCGGCGACTCCCCCGCCTGCACCGGGCAGCGTGCCCCCCGCGCCGGAGATCGTCGTCCTGCTGACGGACGGTGCGAACACCGGTGGCGTCACGCCGCTCGACGCCGCCAAGCTGGCCGCCGCGCGCGGCGTCCGGATCTACCCGATCGGGTTCGGCACGATGAACCCGACGACGATGGTCTGCACCGCGCAGCAGCTCGGCGGGTCCGGGCTCGACGGGCCGCGCCCGCCGGCGTTCGGCGGCTTCACCGGCGGTGGACGGCGCAACTTCCTGGTCGCGGACGAGGAGACCTTGCGACAGGTCGCCCGCACGACGGGGGGTTCCTACTTCTCCGCCCGCGACGCGGCGCAGCTCCACGGCGTGCTGGCCGACCTGCCGCGCCACGTCGAGGTGCAGCACCGGGACGTCGAGATCAGCGTCGCGTTCGCCGCCCTGGCGGCGGTGCTCGTGCTGATCGGCGGGTGGGCCGCGGTCCGTTGGAGCGCGTTCCCGTCCTGACGCCGGGAGGGCTGGACGTCGGCCGGTCCGGGCAGACCGGAGCCCCCGTACCCGGGTGGGTGCGGGGGCTCGGTCGCTGATCAGGCCGCGGTCACCAGTGCGGGCCGGAGATCGCGCTGTCGCCGCCGATCGTGCCCGTCTGGGTGGGGTTCGTGGCGGCGGGGGCCGGCGGGTGGTAGGCCGCCATCGGCCTCGGGACGGGGATGGGGTGGACGACCGTCGTGGGCAGCCTCCTGAACGGGCCGACCTTCAGGTGGCGGTCCACGACCACGGTGCCGACACGGTGGTCGGCGAGGCGCAGCGTGACCAGCCAGGCATCCTCCCTGCGTGGTACCAGCTTCAACACCGTGGCATGCCGGTACTTCGCCAGCACGGCCTTGACCACCTTCGCCTGGCGGGCCTTGAGCAGCGCGGTTCTGGTGGTGCCGAGCCGTACGACGGGCATCTGGCGCGCGTCGTGGGCGGAGGACACGGACGACACGGTGGTGATCCGCTGGAGTGCGGTCCCTGGGGTGGCGGCGGTTCCCGTCGAGATGCCGACCGCCGCTCCCACGCCGACGACGCCCGCCACGCCGATCGCCACCAGAGCTCCGGATCGTCTGCTCATCGTCACAATGTCCCGCCCATCTTGAGTGACCGACGTCACCCGAGGAGCAGGGGACGTCCGTTCGGAATCCTTCGGAGGAGGTCTACGGAAGGTCTGCGGGAGGGGTTTCTCCGGAAAGGTAACCAGTTGGCAACGGGGCTCACGGCGCTTCCCGGTTCGCGCGGCCGGGGCGAACCCTCACCGGAACGGCGTCCCATCCGGCACCGGCTCGATCGTGGCGGTACGGAGCGCCTCCTGGAACGGTTCGCCGGCGGGGGCCTCGTCAGCGGGCCACCGGCACCACCGGCGGGTATCAGGGGCGGGGCCGCGCGGCTCTTCCGTGCTGGCGGCGCGTGACCATGGAGGTGCCTGATGAGTGCCCCCCGTTACACCCTGATCCAGGGTGACTTCTACATCCTCTACCCGGACCTGCCCCGACAAGGCCCGGAGCCGGACGGCGACACCGTCACCTTCCTGCCCGATCAGGACGACCTGGTGCGGCGGTTGCGCCGCTTCAGCGGTACCTGGCCCGACCGCAAGCACCTCGGCACCTATTCGGTGCGCTTCGAGAGCATCGACGCCCTGGAGACCCACTTCGCCGGCCATCACCAGCAACTCGGCCTGGCACAGGCCGCCCGGGATCTGATGCTGCAACGGCTCGGATTCGGGCGTGTCGAGTTCGACCCCGCCCGGCCGAACAAGGTGGCCAGCGCCGAGCACCACCCCGTCCGCGGGTACCTGCTCGCGAACGGGATCGAGAGCAACGGGCGCGTGCTGGGCCTCGTCTACGCGGGCGATCCGCCGCCGGGCGAGGCCGACGGCCAGCGCGTGTTCGTGGCAGCCGACCGGCTCGACGACAGCGTGAACGCCGCGCTGGTGGCGGCCGGGCTCGCGTACGTCGAGGTCTACCACACCATGCCTCTCGCCCTGATCCGGCGGATGCGGGAGCTGGTCGGCAGTGCCCGGGCGCAGGGTGCCGGGCTGTGGCCGAAGGAGAGCGTGACCCTCACGACGGCCGTGGCGCCGCACGCGGCCGACGACCTGGACGACTTTGTGATCTTCCCGAAGCTCTACCGCCGGCTGGTGTCGTTCTTCACCGAGACCGGCCTGACCGACCTGACGACGTTCGACTCCTGGGTTCGCGCGGACCCGGTGCACCGCGACGACCGTGCCCTGCTTCTCTCGGGTGAGGTGGGCAACCTCCATGACCTCTACGAGGTGACGGGGTGCGGCGCCGACGCCGCCGTCCAGTTGCGCGGCTTTCCCGAGGACATGATCTTCGACCCGGACCCCGCCGCCTGACCGCGCGGGGCCTCCGGCCCGATCACCTGATCACGGTCAGCGTGCACGACTACGGCGAGCGGGGTTGACGTTGACGCAGCGGACGATCGCGCGGTGGGAAGGAGGTGAACCGAGACATCGCGGCGGCGTACGGGCGGCTCGCCCAGGCGGGTGTCGCGCCGGACTCCGCAGCGGCCGATGAGGTCGTGCGGCGCCACGTCGAGTGGCTCCGCGGGCCCGTGGCCGACGTTTCCCGGGCGTACCTGCGTGGGCTCGGTGAGCTCTACGTGACGGATCCGCGGTTCGGGGCGAACTACCCGGGCTGCGCGGAGTTCGTGCGCGACGCCTTGCGGGCCTACGCCGGGTCCCACCTGTAACGGCCAGCTCATCTGGCGGCGAGGTAGCGGTGCCGTCAGCCGAGCCGGGGCCGGCGACCCGGCCCGGTCACCCGGTGCCGTGATGCCGCCTGATCACCCGGTCGAGCGCGCTGAGGCCGACCCGGAGGGCGTTGATCTCCTCGGCGCTGAGCTCACCGAGCAGCGCCCGGTGACGCTCCCGGAAGTGCGCGCCGAGGCGCGCCGCGACGTCGGCGCCGGCCAGGGTGAGCCCGAGTCGGACATACCGCCGGTTGGCGGGGTCGCGGCGACGGTCGACCCACCCCCGGTGCTCCAGCCCGGCGACCAAGCGGCTCACGGTCGACTTCTCCAGCCCCAGCGCCTCGCCCAGCTCCAGTTGGCTGAGGCCACTGGTGGCGGAGAGCTCGCCGAGCGCGAGCACCTCGGAGAGTGAGGCCCTGATGCCGGCGTGGTCGTGCGGCTCCAGCAGGCCACCCCAGCGCACCAGGCGGCGCAGCAAGTGGCTGATGACGTCACCCGGAAACGTGTCGTGCCCGGGCTCGCCCGAGCACGGCAGCTGTTCCGCCGACCCCATGGTTGCATAGTACAACCCTCGAGGTTAGACTCGGTACGGTTGTGCCATGCAACTGAATCACTGGAGGGTCCATGTCCACGCCCGGCTCAGCGCACGGCCATCACCGCATCACCGGGCGGCTGCACGGTGGCCTGCACGGCGCGCATGCCGGCATGTGCGGGTTGGCCGGCCATGCCCGCTGGTACGCGAGCGGTCCGGGGCGGCTGGCTCGTCGGCTGTATCGGCGGATCGCCGCGGACGTCGCGGCGGCGGGGTTGCCGGACGGCGCGATCGTGCTGGACGTGGGGACGGGACCGGGCGTGGTTCCGCGGCTCATCGCGCGGCAGAACCCGGGCCTGCAGGTCGAGGGAGTCGACCTGGCGGAAGCGATGATCGACTGCGCGCTGCGGGACGCGGCGGCGGAGGGCCTGGCGGGCGAGCGCCTGCGCTACCGGGTGGCGGACGTCGCCGCGCTGCCCCATCCCGACGCGTCGGTCGACCTCGTCGTCTCGTCGCTGAGCCTGCACCACTGGGCCGACGTCCCGGCGGGCCTGCGGGAGGTCCGACGCGTGCTCCGGCCCGGTGCGGAGGCCTGGATCTACGACGTCCGCTGGGTGCTGGGCGGGGCTCGCCGGGCCCTGGCCGCGCAGGGTATCGAGGCCCGGCTGGAGCCCTTGGCCCGCGGCCCGTTGCCGTGGCGCCGGCCGGCAGCGCTGCTCGCCGCGCTGGGTGGTCGGCTGATCGCCCAGCTCACGTTCACCGGGCCGGCGGCATGAGCGCCGTTCGCCGGATCTCCGGCGAGCCCTGGGTCGGGGACCGCCGGTCCACCGCCATCGCGCCGTCGCCGGCGACGGCCTCGATCGCCCGCCGGACGGCCTCGATCGCCCCCCGGACGTCGTCGCCGTCCGTGGACCAGTTGCTCACCGAGATCCGCAGCACGTCCCTGCCCTGCCAGCGGGAGCCGGACATCCAGACCGCACCCTCGGCGATCAGCCGGCCGGCGACTTCTCGGGTGCGGTCGTCGTCGCCGAAGACGGTGCAGGCCTGGGTGTAGACGACGTCGTTGAGCACCTGGACGCCGTCCAGCGCGGTGATGCCGGTGGCGAGCTCGCGCGCGTTCGCCGCGAGCCGGTCCACCAGGTCGGCCACGCCCTGCCGGCCCAGCGAGCGGAGGGCGGCCCAGACCGGGACGCCGCGGGCGCGCCGGGACAGCTCCGGCACCTTGTCGTGCGGGTCGCCGGGCCCGGTCTCGTCGGCGACCAGGTAGCTGCTGCGCATGCTCATCGCCGAGCGCAGCGCCGCGGGGTCGGCCACGATGGCCACACCGCAGTCGTAGGGCACGTTGAGCGTCTTGTGCGCGTCCGTCGCCCAGGAGTCCGCCGCGGCCACTCCGTCGGTGAGCCCGCGCAGGCCGGGGCTCGCCGCGGCCCACAGCCCGAAGGCGCCGTCCACGTGCACCCAGGCACCGTGCCGGTGGGCCAGCGCGACTGCCTCCGAGAACGGGTCGAAAGCCCCCGAGTGCAGGTTGCCCGCCTGTAGGCACACGATGGTCGGGGTGCCCTCCGGCAGCGCGGCGAGCGCCCGGCCGAGGGCGTCCACCCGCAGGCGCCCCTGGTCGTCCGCCTCGACCGAGCCCGGTCGGCCCAGGCCCAGGTAGCGCAGCGCGAGGTCTACCGTCTCGTGCCGCTCCGCACCGACCAGGACGGCCACCCGGGGGGCGCCGGTCAGACCGTCGCGGTCCACGTCCCAGCCGGCCCGGGCGAGGACGGCGGACCGGGCGGCGGCGAGGCAGGTGAAGTTCGCGGTGGTGGCGCCGGTGACGAAGCCGACGTCCGCCCCGCCGGGAAGGCCGAGCAGGTCGAGCAGCCAGCGGGCGGCCACCTCCTCGATCGCCGCGACGGCCGGGGTCGCGTAGCGGATGGCGGAGTTCTGGTCCCAGGCGGTGACGAGCCAGTCCGCGGCGAGGGCCGCGGGATGGGATCCGCCGATGACCCAGCCGAAGAAGCGTCCCGACGGCATGGCCATCAGCCCCGGGTCGGCTCCTGCCGCCAGGGAGTCCACCACCTCCGCGGCGTCGCAGCCGCGCTGCGGCAGGGGCCCGTCGAAGGCGGCCAACACCTCGTCGGCGGTGGCGCGCGGCCCGACCGGACGGTCGGGCAGGGACGCCAGCCACGCCCGGGTGTGGGACAGGGCCCGCTCCAGGGCCGGTACGAAGAGCTCTTCGCGTGCGGACATGCCCACCTCCTGTCACGGCCCAGCTGCCCGGCCACGGATTCTGCCCTGGAGCCGCGGTCCGCACCACTTCGGCGCCGTTCGCCGGTCCGGGCAGCTCGACGCGAGGACCGCCCCGCCGCGGCCGTCGGGTCACCGGCCGGCCACGGAGCGAGAGCGGTGCGGGTCGCGGCGTCCTTCGACCGCTGACCCCGCGCCACACGTCTTGCCGATCAGCCGGCACTCAGCGCGCGTACAGCATCCGCGAACGCCACGGCAACGTCGAGAGTTCCCGGCAGTGGAGCGTCCGTTGACCTGACGCCGAGGTTCCGGCCGTGCCGGATTCCCGGCTGGGCCGTTTACACCGGCATTATCGTCCGGACCCATCACGCGGGATGGGTCCGAATGCTGCGAAGGAGTGCATGCGCCGTGAAGCGTCGCTTGGGCATTGTCGCCGTGGTTCTCGCGGCGGTCACCACCGTGGCCGCCTGCGGCGGTGGGGGCACACAGACGGCCACCACCGGGCAGAACAACCAGATGGCTCCGGCCGCTCCGACGTCCGGCGGCGCCGCCGCGGCCGGGCAGCCAGCCGGCGGCGCCGACGCGATGGCCAGCGGCGACGCCGGCGCGAACGGCAATGACGCCATGGCGGGCGGCGACATGAAGGCCGGTGACGGCGACATGAAGGCCGGCGACGGCGACATGAAGGGCAAGGATGCCATGGGTGGTGGCAACGAGATGATGACGGACGAGGAGAAGTTGCCGATGGGCATGACGGGCGCCAAGGCCGCCGCTGCCGGCATGGGCACGGACGGCAACCCCGTGATCTCCGTAGTCGCCACCGAAACCACCTGCAAGGCCAACAAGGCCGCGGTTCCCGCCGGGATGGTCTGGTTCAAGCTGACCAACAAGGGCATGAAGTTCAACGAGCTCTATCTCGAGGACGCCAAGGGCAAGGAGCTCATCCAGGCCGCGAACGTGAAGGCCGGCCAGGTGGGTGCCTTCAAGTGGAACGTCAAGCAGGGCAAGATGCAGCTCGCCTGCGAGCTGGAGGACAAGGGCAAGCAGATCCGCGTCCCGCTCAAGGTCACCGCTCCGATGATGTGATCTGACCGGTTCCTGCGGTTCACCGGACACCTTGGCCGGTCGGTGCCAGCGGCGCGGCACTGACCGGCCAAGGTTTGTTGTTCGGGGTGAGCCGGACCCGGCGACCGGCGACCCCTCTGGTCCCGGCGCCCCGGCCGGTTCGGCCGCGGTCCGGAAGGTGGCCCCCGGGACGAGACCGGTCCCTCCGACCAGGCCGCGTCGCCGCCCCGTCGGTGCGCCCGCGCGTGAGGTGCGAGGAGCTCCAGCAGTCACGTCGTACACTCGGCTGCCGTGGCCGGTTCCACCCTGGCCGAGCGGCTGCGGGCTGCCCGGGCGCGCTCGTTCGTGGGGCGTAACGCCGAGCTGTCGGCGTACGCCCGGGCCCTGAGGGCCGATCCGCCGCCGTTCAGTCTGGCGTGGATCCACGGCCCGGGAGGGATCGGAAAGTCCGCCTTGCTGCACCGGCTGGCCGACGAGGCGCACGCCGCCGGCCGACCGACCGTGCTGTTCGACGCCGGCATGATCGACCCAACCCCGGGAGGCGTGGTTCGCGCTGTCCAGGAGCGGCTCCCGTCCGGGGCGGTGCTGTCGTCACCGGGCCTGGCGTTGCACATCGACACCGCGGAGCGGCTGGCTCCGGTCGAGGGATGGCTTCGTACCGAGTTCTTTCCCGGGCTTTCCGCCGACGGGCTGATCGTGGTCGCCGGGCGCCGGGCGCCCGATTCGCGCTGGCGCTCGGACCTGGGGTGGGCCGACCAGCTACGGACGTTCGCCCTGCACGATCTCGACGTGGACGACGCGGTCCGTTACCTGGTCTCTCGCGGCATCCCTGAGGGCGACGTCCCGGCGGTGCTCGAGCGCACTCACGGCCACCCGCTGGCGCTGGCCCTGGTCGCCGACGTCTGGGCCCAGCGGGAGCGGCTTCGCCGGCCCGGCACCGGCCTGGGTCCGGAGGAGTTGCAGGACGTCGTCGCCTCCCTGGTGGAGCGTTTCCTGGACGACGTCCCGGACGCCGTCCACCGCCGGGCGCTCCAGGTGCTCGGCCACGCCAGGGTCACCACCGAAGCCTTGCTGCGTGGCACTCTCGGCCCATCGGGCACCTCGGTGGATGCGGCCGTGGCCGAGGAAGCCTTCGCCTGGTTGCGCGGGCTGTCCCTCGTCGACCTGTCCGGCGACGGGCTCGCGCCGCACCAGTTGGCGCGCACGGTCCTCGACGACGACCTGCGGTGGCGCGACCGGGAATCCTGGCTGCTGCTGGACCAGCAGGTCAAGGCCTTCTACACCGAGCGGGTCCTCACGTCGAGGGGCGCCGAGCAGGCGCGGGCCACCGCGGACCTGCTGTGGTTCCACCGGCGCAGTCCCGCGCTGGGTGCCTACCAGGAGTGGGACGAGGCGTTCTCGCTGTGGACCCAGCCAGCACGGGAGAGCGATCTGTCCGAGATCCTCCAGCTCGTCGCCGAGCACGAGGGTCCCGAGTCGGTGCGGATCCATCGTGCCTGGTGGGAGCGTCAGCCGGAGGCGTTCCACGTCGTCCGTCGGGAGCCGGGCGTCGTCCACGGCTTCTTCGTCCAGCTGTGGTTGGAACGGCCGGCCGGCCCGGGGACGGCGGGGGAGCCCGGCGTTCGCCCGGACGGCGCTGCCCTGGTGGCCGATGTCGGTGATCCGGTCGCGAAGGCCGCCTGGGAGCTGGTCGAGCGAAGCGTGCCCCTTCGGCCCGGCGAGCACATCCGCGTCATCCGGTCCTGGATCGGCCGGGACGGCTACCACCGGCCCTGCCCGACACAACAGGCGCTGACCGGCGACGTCACCCGGATCTGGGTCACCGAGCCGGGCCTGGCGGTAACGGTCGCCTTCGCGGTGGACCCGAACCTGTGGACGCCGCTCTTCGCCTACGTCGACTACGCCCGGGCAGGGACGGGCGACGCGACGGTCGGCGACCGGTCGTATGCGGCCTATCTGCACGACTGGCGGATCACCTCGCCGGCCGCCTGGCTCGACCTGCTCTCGGCGCGCGACCAGCCCGGTTCGACGATCGGTCGTGAGGGCGTGGCGTCGGTCGATCCCCAGCGTCACCTCGGTGAGGGCGCGTCGGTGGTGCTCTCCCGCGGGCAGTTCGAGGCCGCCGTCCGGGACGCCTTCCGGGCGGCCGACCGGCCGGCGGAACTGGCCAGGAACCCGCTGGCCCTCAGTCGGCTGGTCCGGCCCGGTGACGACCCGGGACCGGCGCTGCGCGCACTCCTCGTGGACGCGGTCGCGACGCTGGCGCACGACGGTCGGTACGGGGCGGCGACCCGCGCGCTGGAGACCACGTACCTCAAGGGCGTCCGCACCCAGGAGGCCGCCGCTGCCCGGCTCGCCGTTCCGTTCAGCACCTACCGCCGGCATCTCGCCGCCGGGCTCAGGCAGGTGACCGAGGTGCTGTGGGAGCGGGAGGTGTCCGGCGCCGCCCCTCCGGCGTGACCTGGCGTGGCCACGGCGGAGGGGCGCGCCGTAGCGTCATCGCGGCAGGAGCGTGAGCGTGGCCTTGGTGTTCGTCGAGTTGTTGTTCGTGGCGCAGACCTTGCCGATCGCGAGCTGATCGCTCCCCATCGCCTCCCGGTGGCCTCGTCAGGCGCCGAAGGCGGCACCGGCCCAGCGGGACAACTCCGCCCTGGCGGCCGCCGACACGTCGGCGGAGGGGGCGCTGGAGCCCGCGATCAGGGCGACGTGGAGCGCCCCGGAGGCGCCGGCACCCGACAGCACCAGCTTTCGCGACGAGACCGTGCCCGACGCGAGAACCTTGCCAGCGTTGCCGTTCATCAGCTCGTGGTGCCGGCCGTTGCAGATGTCCCACTGCCATGGCGTTCCGGAAAGCACCGCACCCGAACTGGCCGGGTTGGACCGCCACGGGGACCCCGGTAGACGCCAGTCCAACCCTTGATACATCGCCTTGTCGACGCTGGGCGCCTTGTCGACGCTGGGCGCCTTGTCGGAGGCGTAGCCGGTGAGCGGGTGGCCGCGCGCGTCCGCGGAGCCACCGTCACGGCTCTGGGTGCGCCCGGACATGCGCGGGCGCGGGATCGAGGAGGAGCGGTTATGGTCGGCCCGTGGCGTCTCGCATCGCGGAACTGGTCCTGGATGCACGTGATCCCGAACTGCTGGCGCAGTTCTGGTATGAGGTACTGGGCGCGCGCCCGGCGCCCGCCGAATGGACAGTGGGCAGACAGGCGCCGAGTCATGGCGTGTCCTCGCTGACCCTGAAGGCCACGAGTCTGATCCTGAAGATAACGACGTCCGTTGAGCCGACGGATGCCCAGCTGTAGTCGACACCACCCGACGCCCGTGTTCGCAGCGTCTGTCGCGCACGCGTCCGGACCGGCCTCCACCAGGCTGCGCCAGCTGGTCCGCCGGGCGGATCCTGGGCGGACGGTACCGACGAAATCCCCATCAGAAGCCTGAGAAGTGACTTCTGCCCTGCGGTGATGCCGGGGTCCACGCTCGGTGGCTGACACGGTTTCTCAGCTCCCGGGTCGGCTCTGCGTCGTCGAGGCCCGGGGCAGCTGCGTGGAGAAGAGTTCCGGGCGTCCGCGCGTCGGCGGTCGTGGCGTTGCTGGAGGTGACGGAGACGCGCCGGGTACTGCTGGTCGACGATCAGCCGATGGTGACCGAGGCACTCGCGGTCGCCCTGGATGAGCAGCCGGACCTGCAGGTGGTGGGTCGGGCGAGCACGCGTGCCGCCGCGCTGGCCGCCGTGCGCGCCCTTCGACCGGACGTGGTGACGATCGAGGTCGAGTTGCGGGACGGGTCGGGATTCGAGGCCCTCGCCGACCTCCGGCGCGAGGATCCGGACCTCCTCGTCGTGGTGCTGTCGCAGACGGACGACGCGGCCGCCGTCGCTGAGGGCCTGCGGCGACGGGTGTCGGCCTGGGTCGCGAAGACCGAGCCGGTGCAGCACCTGCTCGACGTGCTCCGCAGTCTGCGACCCGGCGACTGCTACATCCCGCCCGCGCTGCTCCCGGGCGCCGTCCGGGTCCTCGTGCAGGCGAACGAGGCCAGCGTGCCGGGCGGTCCGCTCGACGCCCTCACGCCGCGCGAGGCGGAGGTTCTCGGCTGCATGGTCGACGGCCTGGCCCGCGAGGAGATCGCCGCCCGGCTGCACCTCTCGCCGCACACCATCCGGACGCACACCCAGAACCTGCTCGCCAAGCTGGGAGTCCACAGCGTCGTCGAGGCTGTCGCCCTGGCCATGCAGTCCGGCCTCCGACCGACCCCCCGACGGCGCTGAGTCCCGGGCGGCGTCCTGCATTCGGCGTAGCCGCTACGCCTGCGCCACCCGTGCGGAGTGCGTAGCCGACTACGTCTGCCGTGACCGCTCGGTGCGTAGCCGGTCTCGTCCTGATGGCTCGTGTTCACCGCCACGTCCGCGCCTAGCGTCGGACTCGTCGGCCTGTCCCCGGTCTCGTCAGGTGCGGGAGGAACCCCCCATGGAACTTGACGAAGTCCTCCGTCGAGTCCTGCGTCGCTACGGACTGCTGCTCGCCCTGCTGGTGGTGGTGCCGGTGGTGGCGGCGGCGATGGTGGTCTCCCGGATGCCCGCCGCCTACGTCTCGACGGCTCGGGTGCAACTCACCGCGAAGACCCCGGATACGAGTGCCGCCGCCGAAGCCGTGGTCAGCCAGGCCCGCGCGCTCGTCACGAGCACCGCCGTGGTGCAGCGAGCGCTGCGCGACGCCGCGGTGTCCCGGGATCTCCAGGACGTCATCGCCCGGAGGATCACGGTGACCGGGCTGGGGTCGTCGTCGTCGATCGCGGTCTCGACCGAGGACCGAGATCCGGCGGCGGCCCAGCGGATCACCATCAGCCTGGTCCGGCAGCTCGTCGACGTCACCAACCGGCTGCGGCTGGGCAACCTCCCGGACGGCCTGAAGAGCATCGACGACCAGCTCACCCTGCTCGCCACCCGACGGGCACCGATCGCGGCGGAGGCCCAGAGCAGCCCGCACGACGCAGTGGTGCAGAACCGCCTCGCCGGCGTCGACCGGCTGATCGCGGACCTCTCGGCGAGCCGCCGAGACCTCGCCCTGCAGAGCGTGACGGCCGGTCGGGCGTCGGTCATCGACCCGGCGAACCCGCCCGTGCTGGCCGAGCCGTCGCGGGTGGTGCAGGTGGGCTTCCAGGCCGCCGTCTGCGCCGTCGTGATCGGGCTGCTCGTGGTAGCCGTCGTCGAGACGCTGCGCCCGCACGTGTCGGGCCTGCCACGCATCAGCCGCACGCTGCAGGTCCCGCCGCTCGGGACGGTCGTCGTCGGCGGCCGGACGCTCGAGCTGGGCCCTGGCCTGGTGCAGCGACTCCGGCTCGCGGCCCGGCGCAGCCGTGGCACGATCGTCGTCGTCGTCCCGATCGGCCGGGTGCCGCGCCTGGACGCGCTCGTCGCCGAGTTGGGCAGCAGGGTGTGCGCGCCGGCCGATCAGGCCGAGGCGTCGCAGGCCTTCGAGACCGCCCCGTCCCCGCAGGCCCTCCAGGCCGCCGAGGCCGCGTACCGGGCCGCCGCCGACAACGAGCCGGTGACGTCTGGGCCGAGTCCCGTGGCGAGCCGGCACGGTGACGTCGTCCTGGTCGCCGACCGGGCACCGGACGACCAGACCTGGGCGCACAACGGCGCGGCCACGGTCGGTGTCGGCGCCCCCGGGGCAGGCACCCACGCCCGGCCCGCCGACGCCGGCGTGCACCTGGTGACGACCCTGCACGGGCTGGGCCCCGCGCAGGAGGGTCTGCCCATCGCCGTCCTCGGCCTGACCCCACCCGTCGCCCGGCGTTCGGGCATCGACGAACTGCGCGAGCTGATCGAGATCAGCGGATGGCCGCTGCTCGGGATCGCCCAGGTGACCCGCCGGCGCTGGCTGCGCCGCACGCGTGAGAGGTGACCGTGCCGTGATCAGGATGGCCACGCCGGCAGCCGGCAGCCGCGCCGTCCGGGTGCCCTTCGCCCGGGTCGAGATCGTGCCCGAGGCCAGGGTCGCCGCCGCGGAGGTGCTCGCCTCCGGCTGGGTGACCACCGGACCTCGTACCCTGACCTTCGAGCAGGACCTGGCCGCCTACTGCGGCGCCGCGCACGCACTCGCGGTGAGCTCGGGTACGGCCGCCCTGGAGCTGTCGCTCCGGGCGATGGGCCTGCCCGCCGGAGCCGCGGTGCTCACCCCGAGCCTCACCTTCTGCGGCGCGGTCCAGGCGATCGTGCACGCCGGACTACGGCCGGTGCTGGTCGACGTGGACGACGCCCGTTGCGTGCCGGCGCCCGCGGACGTCGAGCGTGCGGTCCACCGGCTGGCCGCGGACGGCGGCGACCGGCCCGTCGCGATGGTCGTGCAGCACCACGCCGGCCACCCGGTCGAGGTGGCGCCCCTGGCGCAGGCCGCGGGGCTGCCACCGGACCGCGTCGTCCAGGACGCCGCGCACGGCCTGGGCGGGCGGTTCGCGGACGGCGCCCCGATCGGTTCGCGCGGGCGAGCCGTCTGCCTCAGCTTCTACGCCACCAAGAACCTGCCCATCGGTGAGGGCGGCGCCGTGCTCACCGACGACGCGGACCTGGCGGCGCGCATCGGTCCGGCCCGGATGCACGGGATGAGCCGTGACTCCTGGGCCCGCTACCTGCCCGGCGGCAGCTGGCGGTACGACGTGGTCGAGCCGGGCCTGAAGGCCAACTTCACCGACCTGCAGGCGGCGATCGGCAGCGCGCAGCTGCACCTGCTGCCGCACTGGCAGAGCCGCCGTGCCGAGCTGGCGGCCCGGTACGACGAGCGGTTCGCCGCGGTGCCCGATCTCCGGGTGCCGCCCCGGCCACCGGGTGGTGGGCACGCCTGGCACCTCTACCAGGTGCGCCTGCCTGCCGGACAGGACCGCGACGAGCTCGTCGAGCACCTCGACCAGGCGGGCATCGGCACCTCGGTGCACTTCGTCCCGGTGCACCAGCTGACCGGGTTCCGGCGGCTGCTCGGCCCGCGGGAGTGCACCGCCGTCCCGGTCACCGACCGGGTCGCAGCCCAGCTGCTGTCACTGCCCTTCCACCCTCGCCTGACCGACGAGGACGTCGACACCGTCGTCGGCGCCGTGGCCGAGGCGCTCACCGCTACCCGCCGCCGCCGGAGGTCCGGCGGCGGTGGGCCACCAGGATCCGCACGCACGCAGGCCGCAGGCGATGGTGCCCGGTCAGGGGAGGGAGCGGCGTCGTGATGAACGGACCCCGCTCATGGCGGACGCAGCAGCGGCCGGACCCCGGGCTGCGGACCTTGGTCGTCGGCGCCGGCGAGGCCGGCCGCACGGTCGCCCGGGACCTGCGCCGCACCATCGAGTACGGGTTGTGGCCGGTGGCGTTCCTGGACGACGACCACTACCTGCGTTCGGTGGCGGGGCTACCCGTCGCCGGCACGATCGGCGACCTTCCGGACGTCGCCCGGCGCGAGCGGGCGCAGGCGGTGATCATCGCCATCCCCGGTCTGCCCACGGCCCGGATCGCCGCGATCGGTCGGGTCGCAGGGGGTTGCGGGCTTGCCGTCCGGTACCTGCCGTCGTTCGTCAACGCGCTGGAGCGGGACGCCCGGCTGGCGGATCTGCGTACTCTCGACGTGGCGTCGCTGCTCGGCAGGCAGGAGCTGCACGTCGCCAGCCCGAGCGCGCAGACCCTGATCGCCGGCGGCCGGGTGCTGGTCACCGGTGCCGGCGGCTCGATCGGGAGCGAGCTGTGCCGGCAGATCGGCGGCTACCAGCCGGCGGCGCTGTTCCTGCTGGACCACGACGAGTCCAACCTGCACCGGCTGCAGCTGGAGGTCACCGGCAGCGGCCTGCTCGACTCGGACGAGATCATCATCGCGGACATCCGGGACCGCGCCCGGATCGGCCAGGTGATCGCCGCCGTCCGGCCGGACGTCGTCTTCCACGCCGCGGCGCACAAGCACCTCCCCCTGCTGGAGCGGCATCCCTGCGAGGGCGTGAAGTCCAACGTGCTGGGCACCCAGATCCTGGTGGACGCGGCACGGGCGCACGGGGTCCAGCGCTTCGTACTGATCTCGACGGACAAGGCCGCCGACCCGACGTCCGTGCTGGGGGCGACGAAACGGCTGGCCGAGCTCGTCGTCCGCAGCGGCGCCGACGGCCCGATGGACTGCGGCTCGGTGCGTTTCGGGAACGTGCTCGGCAGCCGTGGGTCGTTCCTGTCGATCCTCGCGGAGCAGGTCGCGCAGGGCGGCCCCGTCACCGTCACGCACCCGGACGTGACGCGCTTCTTCATGACGGTGGAGGAGGCCGTCGGACTCGTCCTGGAGGCCGCGACCATGGTCGAGGACGGCGAGACGTTCGTGCTCGACATGGGTGAGCCGGTCCGCATCGTCGACCTGGTGACCAGCTACGTCGACCAGCTGCACCTGCCGGTTCCCACGATCCGGTTCACCGGGCTGCGCCCGGGGGAGAAGTTGCACGAGGTGGTGTTCTCGGCGCGGGAGAGCCGGCTGCGCACCGCCCACCCCAAGATCTGGGCGACCCGGATCAGCGGTGACCCGGCCCGGTTGTACCTGCTCCTGGACACGCTCTACGCGGCGGCCGACGACAACGACTGCGAGCGGGTACGGGAGCTCCTGCACCGGTTGCTGCCCGAGTACACGATCTCGCGCCGCCGTGAGCCGCTGGCCGCCGTCAGCGCGCCCTACCCGGACGGCTTCTGATGCAGGGTCGCAGCGCCGGTGAGCGCATCGAGGTCGACGGAGCGCCCCGCTGGCTCGCGGAGATCCTGGCGGGTGCGCTGGCCCCGCAGTCGCCGGTCGACGATCCTTCGCGGGATCCGCACCGGGAGGGGGTCGGCGTGCGCGTCGACGTCGAGCCCTCCCGGGCGCCGCTGCCGCTGGGTGGCTGCGAGCTGATCACCCGCGGGGTGTGGCGCGCCGCCCCGGCCACGGCACTGCTCGAGAACGCCTGCTCCGCGGGCTTCGACCTGCTCGTCCGCGCCCCGGAGCCGGACGGCGAGGGCTGCCTCACGGTCACCGCCCGATACCGCCCGGACCTGCGCACCCTCGCGGCCAACCGGGCCCTCCGGCAGCGGTTCCGGCTGCTCGCCCGGCAGACGCTGGTGCAGTACCCGGCGCTGTGGCGGGCGGGCCTGCGCGGTGGCGTCCCGGTGCACGCGTCGGCCGTCGTGCCGGCGGCACCGGCCCGGTCGGCCGGGGTGCTGATCGTCGGTCCCGGCGGTGTCGGCAAGTCGACCCTGCTGCTGGCGGAGACCGCGGCCGGTGGCCGCGCGGCGTCCGACAATCTCTGCGTCTGGCAGGAGGGCGTGGCGTACGGGGTGGCCGAGCCGCTGCGCGTCGAGGGTGGAGCCGGACGGCGCACCACCAACGGACGGCGCGAGCGATCGCTGCCGGGCCGGCTGGCGGCGGTACGCCCGGACCACGTCGTGCTGCTGCGCCGCGATCCGGCCGGCCGGCCGGGCGCCCGGCCGCTGCCGCGGGGCGTCGCGGCCCGAGCACTCGTCGCCGGCACCTACGCGGCCGGCGAGCTGCGGCGTTACTGGCAGTTCGCCGCCGTGCTGGCGCTCGCCACCGGCGCCGGACCGGCGCACCCGCCGATCGCCGCCACCGCGGCGTGCATCGTCTCGGCGCTGCCGTGCACCGAGGTGAGCCTCCGCCCGGGCTCCCGGCTCGCCGAGGCCGCCGGTGCGTTCCACCCCACTGCCGAGGTCGTCCGGGTCAACCCGTCGGAGGTGCTGCCGTGAGACTGCGGGTCGCCACTGTGATCACCAGGATGCAGGCGGGTGCGGGCGGGGTCGCGCTGCGCGGGGCCCTCGCGCTCGACCGCGACCGGTACGACGTGACCTTCCTCGTCGGCTCGGGGGACCGACTGCTCGACCGGGCCGCCGCCGAGGGGTTCGCCACGGCCGTCATCCCCGCACTGGTCCCGCAGATCTCGCCCCGGGACGACGCCCGCGCCCTGCTCGACCTGCGGAGCCTCGTCGCCGGCGGCCGCTACGACGTGGTGCACACCCACAGCGCCAAGGCGGGGACGCTCGGCCGGCTCGCCGCGCTCTGGGCGGGGACCCCGGTCGTGGTGCACACGCTGCACGGGTTCCCCTTCCATCCGTACCAGCCCCGACCGCTGCGCGCCGCCTACGTCGCCGTCGAGCGGTCGCTCGGGCGACGCAGCACCGTCCTGCTCGCGGTCGGGGCCGGTGTGGCCGCGGAGGCGGTCCGGCTGGGACTCGCGCCGCCGGACCGGATCCGCACCATCGGTGCCGCCGTCGACGACCTGCCCGCCCGGGACGGTGCGACGCGCCGGGCAGCCCGCCGTCTGCTGGCCGTGCCGCCCGGGATGAGCGTGGTCGGCTGCGTCGGCCGGCTCGACTACCAGAAGGCCCCCGAACACTTCCTGGCGGCGCTCGCCGACCTGGACCGTCGCGACGTCCTGGGCGTCTGGCTCGGCGACGGCCCGCTGCGGGCCGAGGTCGAGCGGACCGCGGCGGCGGTGGGCCTGGCGGACCGGTTCGTCTGCCTCGGCGACCGGGCCGATATCGGGCGCGTGCTGCCCGGCGTCGACGTCTTCGCGATGCCGAGCCGGTACGAGGGCCTCCCCTGCGCCCTGCTGGAGGCGATGGCGGTGGGCGTGCCGGCCGTGGCCACCGCGGTGAACTCCGTCCCGGACGTGCTGGTGCCGGGCGAGACCGGCCTGCTCGTCCCGGTGGGGCGGCCGGCGATGATGGCCCGGGCGATCGGGTACCTGCTCGACCGGCCGGACGAGGCGAACCGGATGGCGCAGGCGGGCCGGGAGCGGGTCGTGGGCCGGTACACCGGCGACGTGCTGGGCGCCGTCCTCGAGCAGGTCTACCGCGTGCCGGCAGCCCCGGGCCCGATCCGGGTCGGCACCACCCGCCGCGACCTCGCGCCGTCCGCGTGACCATCCGGACCGACCCCCTGGAGCCAGCCGTGAACGTGGATTTGATCACCGGTCCTCGGATCTTCGACAGCCCGGCGGCCCGGGCGTCGGCGGAGGTCCTGCACGGGCTGCGTGAGACGGTCGGGAACGCCGACCTGGTGGCCCCGCCGGTGGTGCTGCCCGACTTCCACCACAAGGCGAACATGGAGCTGCCCTCGAGCGTGGCGGTGGCGACCCGCGAGTCGATCCGGCCGACCCTGACCAGCGCCTCGGTGAACTGCGGGATGGCGCTGATCGCCCTCGACGCGCCGACGCCGTCGGCCGCCGGCATCGCCGAGTTCTACCGCCGGGTCCGCGAGCGGTTCCCGTACCCGCCCGGGCTGCGCAACCGGCTCACCGGCCGGGACGTCGTGCGGTGCGCGGTGCAGGGCTCGCACTTCGCCGTGGACCGCTACGGCGTGGACGCCGCCGAGCTGGAGCGGGTGGAGGAGGGCGGCCGGCTCGACCTGGAGCGCTACGGCGGTGCCCACCGGCTGCGCCGCGAGCTCCCGCAGCTCACCGTGCAGCTGGCCCGGCTGCGGTTCGGCACCATCGGTCCGAGCAACCACTTCGTCGAGCTGCAGCAGGTCGAGCAGGTCCACGACCCCGGCACGGCCGCGCTGCTCGGCGTCGCCGAGGGACAGCTCACCCTGCAGTACCACGCCGGCGGCGGCGTGCTCACCGGCGAGATCGGTGCCCTGTTCGGACGGCGTCGTCACCGCCCGCGCGAGATCCGGCTGGCGATGGCCGTGCAGAAGCCGCTCTTCCACCTGGCGACGGCGCGCTCGGTGGCCCAGCTGAGGCAGCGGCTCGCGCTGTACTTCGGCGCGGGCTGCCCGCCGGTCCCCCGCGACAGCGACGAGGGGCGCCGGCTCCTGCTCGCCAACGCGGCCGCGATGAACTACGGCTTCGCCTTCCGGACGGCGACCTACGCCGGGCTCAGCCGGATCGCCAGCGCAGTCTTCGGAGGGGCCGGCGGGCGCCTCGTCGTCGACTCACCGCACAACTCGATCTACGAGGAGCGGGTCGAGGGGGTGGACGCCGTCGTCCACCGGCACAACTCGTGCCGCGCCTGGCCGGCGGCGCTGATGCCTGCCGGGACCACGTTCGCCCGCACCGGCCAGGCGCTGCTGCTGCCCGGCACCAACCGGACCTCGTCGTACCTGTGCGTCGTGGGACCGGCGGCCGAGCGCAGCCTCTACTCCGCGTGCCACGGGGCGGGCACCCTGATCGACGACTTCGAGCGCCGCGGGCTGTCCGGACCCGATCCATTCGGCCGGTCCACGCTCCGGTTCCGGTACTCCGACGCCGCACCGGCCACGGTGGCGCACCTCGACGACCGGGGCGTGGACGAGGCGCTCGGGATCCTCGTCCGCCACGGGCTGGTGCGGCCGGTGGCCCGGCTGCGGCCCCTCGCCGTCCTGACCTGAGTCCGACGCTCGCGCCGAGGGAAAGGGGTGGCCATGACGCAGTCGGGCGTCCCGGCGCGCATCGGCGGCGCCGGCGCCGAGCCGCGGGCGGCCGGGCGCGGGGCCGGGCGCGAGGTCGTCCGGGCCCGGGCCGCGGTCTGGTCCGTGCTGGCCGGGCCGGGGACACCGGTCGTCGACCTCGCCCGGTCGACGCGTCGTGCCGCGGTCGCCGACCGGCGTCGTGGCATCGGTGGCCGGGTGGTGCTGCTGGACGGGCGGCCCGGCGCCCGGGTGCGGCTGCAGGCCGCGGCCCGGCGGCTGGACCTGGTGATCGAGCACGAGTACGTCGTCCTGCCCACGCCCGGCGCGCCGGCACTGGTCTGCGACGACTCGCCGGCCGCCGTCCGGTGGCTGCAGGACGCGGTGCTGGCGGTCCCGCCCGGCGTCACCACCCTGGCACCCGCCTGCGACGTCGCGCTCGCCGTCGCCCGGCACGCGCTCCCGGCACGCTGGCTCGCGGCCCTGGTCCCGGGGCGGGCGGCCGTCGCCCGCGCCGCCACGCCCGCGGACGGCGGGTCGCTGGGGCGGGAGCCGGAGTCGCCGCCGGCGGCGGTCAGGCCGCCCGCCCCGGCGTCCGTCGTCGTGCTGGCGACCTCCCGCGACGTCAACGCCAAGATCTCGGTCCTGGTGATCCCCGGTCCCGGCCCCGACCCGGCGCGCGTGCTGAAGATCCCCACCACGGACGTCGCGGAGCGGGCCGTGGCGGCCGAGCGGGCCGCGCTCGCCGACGTCCACGCCACGGGGGCGGATGTCGTCACGCGGACCGTGCCGCGGGTCCTCGGCACGCCTGTGGTCACCGGTCGGGTGGCGCTGGAGACCACGGCGCTGCCGGGAGTCGCGTTGCAGACGCGGTACCACCGCTGGCGGCGCAGCGGGCGGCCGGCAGCGGTGCGCCGTGACCTGGCCGCGGCGTTCGGCTGGCTGGCCGCGCTGCAGGAGCAGACCGCGGGCCCTGCCGTGTCGGTCCGGCTGCTGGCCGACGGGCTCGACCTGATCCTGGGTCGCTGGCCGGGCGACCCGGTCGCGGTCGCCGTGCACGACCGGCTGGTCCCGATCGCGGCCGGGCTGGCTGCGTACCGGGTCCCCGGTTGCGTCGTCCACGGGGACTTCTGGGCCGGCAACGTGCTCATCCGGCGCGGCCGGGTGACCGGCGTCGTCGACTGGGAGTGCGCGCAACCGCACGGCGACCCCACCCGGGACGTCGCGCGGCTCCCGCTGAGCTACGCGCTCTACCTCGACCGGCACACCCGGCCAGGACGTCGCGTCGCCGGGCACCCCGGGCTCGTCGCCGGCCCGTGGGGTGCGGGGGCGGAGCACCTCCTCGACGGCACCGGCTGGTTCCCCGCACTGGCGGTCAGTCACGTCACGGCGGCCGTCACCCGGCTCGGACTGCCCGCCGCCGCGACCCGCGCGGTCCTCCTCGGCGGGCTCGCCGACATCGCCGCCCGGGCCGATCATCCGGACTTCGCCCGGGGTCACCTGGTCCTGCTGCACCGGGTGCTCGAGCGCGGCGGACCGGGCCGGTGGGCCGGATGAGCCTCGCCGTCACCCCACCCGTTGCCGGGTCCCCTCCCCAGGGTGCCGCGGGCCGGCCCACCGCTGCTGCCCGGGACACGGCGCCTGCCCCGGCCGCCGCCTGGCCCGCCGCGGACCGGATGGTCGCGCAACGGATCGCCGTGGTGGTCGCCGCCGTCGGGTTGCCCCTGCTGCGACCGGGCGGGCCCGGCAACACCGGGCCGGTGGACGTCGGGCTCCTCCTCGGCCTGGTCGCGACCGCGGCGTGGGCGTCGTGGTCGAGGCACAAGCTACGGATCCCGTACGTGATTCCGGTGGGCCTGCTGATCGCCGGAGGAGCGGTCGCGGCCGTCGTCCACGAGGTGGGCGCGCTGGGCGCCGCGCTCACCCTCGACCAGGACGCGTACGTGCTGCTCTGGGGGGTGGCGCTGGCGAACCTGGTCGCCCGGACGGCGCTGCTGCGCACCGCCCTCCGGGCGATCGGGGTGAGCGGCGTCGGCTGGGCGGCGGTGATGATCGTCGGGGTCGTCGGGCACGTCCCGGCCCTTTCCGGGGTGACCGCCCGGGAGGGCAGCCGGGCGTCCCTGACGCTCGGCGACCCCAATCTGGCGGCGAACTACTTCTTGGTGGCCCTGTTCGTGCTGCGGGCGTCCCGATACCCGCGCCGGGCCGTGGTGCGCTGGCCGTGCTGCCTGGTGGTGCTCGCGGCGATGTTCCTCACCGGCTCGAACGGTGGCGCGCTCACCCTGCTGCTGGCGACGGCCGTCGGTGTCGTGCTCCGCCTCGCCCGCACCCGCGGCGGCGGGCCGGCCATCGCCCTGGCCCTGATCCTGGGCGCCGGCGCCGTGGCCGCGCTGTCGCTGGTCGACCTGGGCGGCGTGGCGTTGCGCGCCCAGACCTCCCTTCCGGCGTTGCGGGACAGCATCGGACGGCAGGCCGAGAGCAGCTCCTCGCGCGATGCCCTGACGGCCGAGGGCGCCCAGCTCTGGCGGGATGACGGCATGGTCGGGGTCGGCCCCGGCCGGACGAAGGCCGAGCTGGTCCGCAACCAGGCCCCCTACGTCAAGGAAGCCCACGACGACTACCTCGCCGCCTTCGTGGAGCGCGGAGCGATCGGCGGGATCGGTGTCCTGCTGCTGCTGGGGGACTTGCTGGTCAGGGCGCAACGGATCGCGCTGCGACCTGTCGCCGACGACGTCACGCCGATCCTGCCGCGGCCGGAGCTGCTCGCGGCAGCGGTCGTCGCGGTGCTGGTGAGCGCGTCCCTCTACGAAGTGCTGCACTTCCGGCACGTCTGGGCGTTGTTCGGGATCGTGGCGGGCGTGGAGATCTGGGGCCGGCGATGAGCGCCACGTCGGTCTCCGCCCGGATCCGCCGCCCGGCCGGTGGTGACCGGACCCTGTTGCTCGCCAACGTCGGCGCGCGGGTCGGGGCCCTGGTCTCGCTCGGGGCCGCCACCGTCCTGGTGGCCCGCACCGGAGGCCCGGAGGCCGTCGGGCTGCTGGCGCTGCTCCGGGTGCTGCCCGGCCTGGTCGGGGTGATGGTCTCCTGCGGTCTGCCCGGCGCGGTGCCCTACTTCCTCTCGTCGAGCCGGGCGCGGTCGGGGCCGGTGCGGGACGACGGGGCCACGGCCGGGGCGAGCGTCCGGGCCACGCTGCTCGGGCTGGACGTCGCGGGTGCGCTGGCGGCCGGCCTCGTCTGGCTGGTGGGCGCACCGTTGCTGCACCGGGTGTTCTTCGCCGCCCAACCGCTCGCGCTGGTGGCGTGGTGCGCCTCGGCGGTGCTCACCCAGCAACTGGTGGCCGTCGGGAAGGCGCTGCTGCAGGGCGGCGACGACCTGGGTGCGGCCAACACGGCGATCCTCGCCGAGGAGGCCGCGTTCCTGCCCGCCTTCCTGCCGCTCCTGCCGATCCTGCGCGGGCCGGCCCTGCTCCTGGCGGCGCTGGTGGCCGCCGACGTCCTGGTGGCTGCGGGCATCTACCTGCGGTTGTGGCGTCGGGGGTTCTTCGCCGGCCTGCGCACCACGCGCCCGCACCGGCGGCTGGCCCGGGAGGTGACCCGCTACGGTGCCCGGGGCCAGCTCGGCAGCCTGCTCCTGCTGCTCAACCTCCGGCTGGACTTCGCCCTGCTCGGCGCGCTGGCCGGGCCCGCGGTCCTGGGGGTGTACTCGGTCGCCTCGAAGTACGCCGAGCTCCTCCGGCTGCCGGGACTCGCGGTGAGCTACGTGCTGTACCCCCGGTTCGCCCGGCAGGGCGCGTGGGTCGCGCGCACCCGCACCCGGCAGGCGCTTCCTCGGGCCGCGGCGCTGACGGCTCTGGCGGCGCTGCCCCTGGCGGCGTCCGCCCCGCTGCTGCTGCCCGTGGTGTACGGGCGCCAGTTCGCGCCCGCCGTCGGGCCGGCCCTGATCCTGCTGGGTGGCCTGGTCCTGGACGGCGCGGCGGGCCTGGTGACCGCCTACCTCTACGCGACCCGGCGTCCCGGCCGCAACTCGGCGGCGATGGCGGCGGGGGTGGCCGTCACCGCGGTGCTGGACGTCCTGCTCATCCCGCGGCTGGCTGCGGTGGGGGCCGCCCTGGCGTCGGCCGCCGCCTACCTGGTGACCACCGGGGTGCTCGTCACGGTGTTCGCGGTCACCCGCGGACGGCCGGACGGCAGCCGGGCCGCCCCGGGGGACGACCGCCGGGCCGGCGGTGGTGAACGTGCCGAGAGAGCTGATGAACCGGGCTCTGCCCGCGACCTGGAGGTGACGTGATGGGACGCCGGATCCGGGGCCGAGCCGCGACCGCCGTCGCGGTGCTCGCCGTCGCGGCCGTCGCGGCGGTGGTGGCCGTCGTGGTGGCGACGCATCGGGGCACGCCGGGCGGGGCGTCGCCGGCGCCGCCCGGCGCGACCTCGTCCGTGGCGGACGGCTCCGCGCGGGCGGGCGGCACGAGCGCCCCGGGGACGGCGACGATCGCCCCGGGGGACCGCTACCGCGGCGCCATCGGCGTGGCCGCCTCCCGCGGGTTGCACGTCTGGTTGGAGGTCGATCTCGTCAAACGCTGGCTGGCCGGACGGGCGGCGTTCGACGAGGGGGTACGCCGGGTGGCCGGGCTGGCCCGGGCTCCCGGGGTGGTGGGCTTCAAGGTCGCCGACGAACTCGGCTACCAGGACGGGACGACGTCCGCGGACCAGATCCTCGCCTTCCTGCACGACACCGCCACCGCGCTGCGCGCGGTGGCCCCGGGCAAGCGGATCCTCGTCGACATGGTCGTCCCGGAGCTCGGCTGTCTGCCCGGGGTGACGCCGGCGCCGGTCTGGGCGCAGGCGGCGATGGCGCAGGAGCGCGGCCGGTACCCGCAGCTCGCGCTCGACCAGGTGGACCGGTACGTGCGCTCCGGCACGTTCGACGTCCTCGACGTCAGCACGGGGCTGCGCGCGGGCAGCACCTATGCGCGGTGGGGCACCGATCGGGACGCGGCCCAGCGGGCCGGCTGGGCCGAGATCCGCAGCCGGGGCTGGGGGACCTCGGTCCGGGTGCAGTCCCGCAAGGCGCTGGCGGAGGCGGAGGGCTGGACCGGGTCGACGGCGGAGGCGGAGGCGGACCTGCGCACGTGGGTCGACATCCCGCTGCAGGAGGGGGCCGCCGCGGTCGACGTCTGGACCTGGGCGCAGCACTACCGCGGCCGGGTCTTCGCCCTGGTGGCAACCGGTGGCGGGAGCAACCCGCTGTGGGACGGCCTGGTGCGGCGTCGCACCGACGGCCGGGTTCTCTTCACCCACTTCACCCCCAGCACGACCCGGGACGACGTCCAGGGCGACCTCGCCCGGCTCGCCACCGGGTTCACCGACGTGTTCATGGCCACCGGCACCGGCTGACCCCGACCCGGGGGCCGGACGACGCGACCGGGCCGCTCCCGGGCGCCGGTGCGGAGCGCGCCCTCAGGTCATTACCAGGTGTTACTTAAACCTTACCAAGAGTTGTTTGACGATGTACCGCCCATCGACGACGGAGGCTCCCATGGACGACGACGGGCCGAGCCCGGGACGGGTCGTGCTGATCGGCGCGGTGCACGAGGCGCTGCCGGCGCTGCAGGCGCTGCTCGCGCTCGGCGTCCGGCTGACGGGCGTGGTCACGGCACCGGAGGCCAGGTCCGGCACGATGTCCGGCTACGTCGACCTGGCCGTGCCGCTCGTCGGGAGCGACGTCCCGATCCTGCGCACCGGCGACGTGAACGACCGCGCCTGCGTCGAGCACATCGCCCGGATGCGCCCGGACGTCATCGTCGTGGTCGGCTGGTCGCAACTCGTCGGCGCCGCGCTGCTGGCGGTCCCGCCCCGCGGGTGCGTCGGTTTCCACGCCTCGCTGCTGCCCCACGGCCGCGGCCGGGCTCCGGTGAACTGGGCAGTCATCCACGGCGAGCACGTCACCGGGAACACCATGATGCTGCTCGCGCCCGGGGCGGACACCGGCCCGGTGCTCGCCCAGCGGCGAATCCCGATCGGGCCGCACGACACCTGCGCCGACATCTACGACGCCGTCGGGCGGGCCGGCGCGGACATGCTCGCGGAACAGCTCCCGCGGCTCCTGGCCGGCTCCGCTCGACCCGCGGCGCAGCGCGAGGAGCTCGCCACCCACTGGCCACGCAGGACGCCGGACATGGGGATCATCGACTGGGACCGGCCGGCCGCCGCCGTCCACGACTGGATCCGGGCCCAGACCGCGCCCTACCCGGGCGCCTTCACCCACCGGGCCGGGCGCCGCGTGATGGTGTGGCGGTCGGTGCCGCCCCGCCCGCCCGACCCGATCGGCCCGGCGGGGCAGGTGCTGTGCGCGGACGTGGGCGGCCTGCGGGTCGGCACCGCGAACGGGTCCGTGCTGGTCACCGAGGCCGGCGACCCGGGTGGCCCGATCGAGCCGGCCGGGCTGTGGTACCGGCGGCAGGGCTGGGCGGTGGGGGAGACCTTCGATCACGTCGACCCGGCGGTCTCGGCGTGGGCGCTCGGCCTGGCGCCCCGGCCCGCACCCCTGCTGGGAGCGGTCCGGTGAGCGTCGTCGTGGTGGCCGCCCACCCGGACGACGAGATCCTCGGTGCGGGTGCGACACTCGCCCGGCACGCGCGGACCGACGAGGTGCACGCCGTGGTGCTGTCCGAGGGCGCCACCAGCCGTTACGCGGCCGGCATGGTGGCCGACCTGGAGAAGGCCGGCCGGGCGGCCGCGGAGCGGATCGGCTTCGCCTCCGTGCGCTTCGAGCAGCTCCCCGACCAGCGGCTGGACGGCGTCCCGCTGATCGAGGTGACCCAGCTGGTCGAGGGCATTCTCGACGAGCTCGCGCCGACCGTCGTCTACACGCACTTCCCCGGGGACGTGAACCGCGACCACGGGGTGGTCGCCGCCGCGACCTGGACCGCGTGCCGGCCCTACCGGCGGCCCGCGCTGCGCCGCCTGGCTGCGTTCGAGACCCCCTCGTCGACGGAGTGGGGTGCTCCGGTGACGGGACCCGGGTTCACCCCGACCGTCTTCGTCGACGTCCGGGAGACGCTGGCGACGAAGCTCGCCGCGATGGAGTGCTACGCCGGCGAACTGCGCGACTACCCTCACCCGCGCTCGCTGCGCGCCCTGACCGAACGGGCCTCGTACTGGGGCAGCGTCTGCGGGCTGGAGTACGCCGAGCCTTTCGCGGTGCTGCGCGAGGTGTGGTGATGGCCGGCCCTCCCGAGCGGGCGGTCGGGCCCGCGGTCGGCGCGCCGGGCGGTGGCGTGCTCGCGCCGGCGATCCGTTACCGGGACAGCCGGCTGCGCCGCATCGTCGACGTCCTGCTGGTGCTGACCGGCCTGCTGGTCCTGCTGCCGCTGCTCGTGGCCCTCGCCGTCGCCGTCCGGCTCGACACCCGGGGCCCGGCGCTGTTCCGGCAGGTGCGGGTGGGCCGCGGCGGCAAGCCGTTCGAGATCCTCAAGTTCCGCTCGATGGTGGTGACGCCGGCCGGTTCGGGACCGCAGGTCAGCGGATGTCGGGATCCTCGGATCACCCGCGTCGGGAGGGTGCTGCGCGGCACACGCCTCGACGAACTGCCTCAGCTCGTGAACGTTCTGCGCGGCGAGATGACCGTCTTCGGGCCGCGTGCCGAGGTCCCGCGCTACGTCGACCACTACACCCCCCGGGAGCGCTGCCTGCTCGACGTCCGGCCCGGAATCGTCGGTGCGGGCCAGCTGATGTTCGCCCAGGACCAGGCGGCCGCGCTGGACGAGGCCGACGATCCCGAGCGGCACTACCTGGACCATCAGCTCCACCCGAAGCTCGCGCTCGATCTGGCCTATCTGGACGCGCGCGGCCCGTGGGGCGACCTGAGGCTGGCCTGCGCGACGGCGAGGTATCTGACCGGGCGGCAGCGCGTTCCGAAGAGCTGAGCCATCGGCACCTCGTCCGGTTTTGTGGTGAAAGCGCAACGCAAAGAGGGCGATAACTATAACCTAAGAGACGGTAACGCAGGGTCGGGTCGCCCTCGAGGTGACGACCCCGGTGTCGTCCTGTGGCGTCACGGGGGTGACCTCTGTGTGGCATTGGGGTTATGGGGGCCAGGTGGAGCAGCGAGGCGGCCGGGTGGAGCTCATCGGCGGCGATCTGTTCGCCGTTCCGGGGCAGGTGCCCGCGGATCCGCACCAGGAGGCACGCCGTCGACGGCAGCTGGATCACGACCTCCAGCACGGCCTCGCGACGATAGCCCTCCTGGCGGAGGCGGTCCAGGGTGGCGCAGGGCTGGAACGTGAGGCGGCCGAACGACTTCGTCACCTGCAGTCCGAGGTGCGGCGGCTGGCTCTGTTGCTGGCGGAGGAGTTCCAGGACGATCCGGCCGCGGACGTCGACGGCCCGGTCAGGGTGGACCTCGTCGTCCGGGAGGTCTGCAAGGTTCTGGCCGCCACCAGCGCCGTCCCCGTCGATGCCGTCACCGAGCCGGTCCACTGCGCGGTGGGTCCGGGCAGCCTGTGGCGGGTTCTCTCCAACTTGACCGACAACGCGATCCGGGCCGTGGCGGGCCGTGGCCGTGTCCAGATCCGCGTCCGGGCTCGCGACAGTCTCGCGATCGTCGAGGTGGACGACTCCGGCCCGGGTTTCGGGCTCGGCGGGGCAGGGCTCGCCTCGCTCGGGCTCGGGATCGTCCAGGACTTCGTCGCCCGCTACGACGGAACGCTCGAGATCGGGGCCGGCTCCCTCGGCGGATGCCGGGTGCGGATCAGCTTGGCGGCCGTACCCGTTCTCGGCCTCGTCGACTCCGCGGCGTCCTCTGCCGCGGCGGACACCCCCGCCACCCGGTGAGGAGGCGAGGCGATGAGAATCGCGGTGTGTGACGATCACAGCGTCTTCGCCGAGTCACTGGCCGTGCTGCTCACCCGGAACGGCCACACCGTCACGGCGGTGACGAGTCGACCGGCCGAGGCGGCGCAGGCGCTGCGCGAGCGGCCGACGGACATCTGCCTGCTGGACAGGGCCTTTCCGGAGGGGGACGGCGTCGACCACGTCAGCACGTTGTTGCAGGCGGCTCCCGACTGCAAGATCCTTGTGGTCAGTGCGCAGATCGACGCCGACACCGTGAGCCGGGGCGTGGCCAACCGCGTCTGCGGGTTCGCCCGCAAGCAGCAGCCCATCGCGGAACTGTTGCGGGCCATCGAACGCGTCGCCGCGGGTGAGTTCTGGATGCCGGACGACCTGCTCGTCGCGACGCTCAGCATGCGGCGTAGCCGATCCAGACCGGTGCCGGGATCGGCGGGTGACGCCTGCCGCCACTTCACCAGACGGGAACGTGAGGTGCTGCAAGGGATCGTGCGCGGATGGACCACCACCCAACTGGCCCGGTCGATGGGGATGACGACGGCCACGGTGCGCGGGCACGTCCAGGGTGTGCTGAGCAAGCTCGGTGTCCACAGCCGGCTCAAGGCCGCCGTCCTCGTCGTCCGGGAAGGGATCGTCGAGGCCGACACGGGGGAGTGGCTGCTGCCCGACACCGCCGAACAGGCGACCGGGCTGTGACAGTACCCGTCGGTCCCGTCAGGAATCGTAGAGGATTACGCCCGGTGGGGGGCCCGGAACGTGGTCCGTCCAGGCAACACTGATCACATCGCGCGCTCCCCCACGCGCGGACCAGTGGAGGTGAAATGATCACTATGCTCCGAGGTGCCGACCGGTCTGCGGGTACCGAACCGTCCGCCGGGTCCGGCGTGCCACGGAATGTCGGCGCCGTTCGAGAGTCCGTCCCCATCGGCCGACGCACGTGGTGCGTCGGCCGGCGTCGGCCGGCGGCCCGCTGCGCGGTGCTCGGTGCCACGGCCCTGATCGGAACGACGCTGTACGCCCCGGCCGCCCACGCCGTCGCGAGCACCCTCTACGTCGGCGCGCACAGCTGCTCCGACACCGGGTCCGGCACCCAGACGCAGCCGTACTGCACGATCGCCAAGGCGGCCGCCGTCGCGGTCGCCGGGCAGACGGTCGAGGTGGCGGCAGGCTCGTACGGCGGCGGGATCACCCTCGGGCACAGCGGAAGTGCGGGTGCGCCGATCACCGTGCGGTCGGCGTCCGGAGCGACGGTACAGGTCACCGGGGGCGTGAACGGGTTCTTGGTGTCCGGCAAGTCGTATGTCACCATCAGCGGCTTCACGGTGTCCGGCACCACGTCCTACGGCATCGCGATCATGTCCTCGAACCATGTGACCGTGTCGGGCAACACGGTGACCGGCAGCGGCAAACCCGTCTCGGGCCAGACGGCTGCCGGCATCTACCTGGCGGCCGACAGCGCCTCGGTGGTGGCCGGCAACACGGCGGACCGCAACAGCAGCCACGGCATCTACCTGACGACCGGCACGACGAGCACCGAGGTCAGCGGGAACGAGGCGAGCTTCAACGCCGAGGGTTATCGCCGCAACGCCAATGGGATCAGCGTGATCGGCCCCGGGAACGTGGTGTCGCGCAACGTCACCCACGACAACGAGGACTCCGGGATCGAGTTCTACCCGGGCGGGAACGGCAATCTCGCCACCTTGAACGTTACCTACAACAACGGGGATCACGGGATCGACAATCTGAACGTGACCGGTGGCCGGATCATCGGCAACACCGTCTATCACAACTGCACGACCGGAATCAATGTGGAAGGGACGTCGGGGACGTATCTCGTCGTCAACAACATCGCCGTCGACAACGCGGTGTACCCGGCGTACAACGGCGTCAGCTGCAGCCGACGTGCCGGAAACATCGGCATCTGGGACTCGGCGCCGTCGAGCACCACGGTCGATCACAATCTCGTGTACCTGTCGAAGGCGGGCACGATGTACGTCTTCGGCTCCGGGTACACCTCGCTGGCGGCGATGCAGGCCGCCACCGGGCAGGAGCGGCACGGCGTCCAGGCGGACCCGCGCTTCGGCTCCGCCGGCTCGGGCGGCTTCCCACTGCGGTCAGGTTCGCCGGCGATCGACATCGGGACCTCCTCACCGCCCGACGAGCCGTCGACCGACCTGCTCGGCCACCCCCGCGTGGACGTTGCCTCCGTGCCGAACAGCCCGGACGGCGGACCACGCCCCTACGACGACCTTGGTGCCTACGAGTTCCAGGGGTGAGTGCGCGCGGCGGCGCCACGCGCACGGCCGGGGCGCCGGCTCCCGGACCGTCGCCGTCCCAGCCCCCGTCGCCCGACGCGGCCTCGCCCGATCCGCTGGCCGGGCTCGACCCCGTGACCGGCCCGGCGGTTGACGCGCCCGCCTTCGGCCGGGACACCAGGGCCGGCGGACTCATCTCCTGGCAGCAGCAGATCCTGGCGGCCGATCCGGTTCCCGGCACCGAGGACCTGACCCTGATCTGGGTGGGTTGTGCGTCTCCGATGTCGGTAACACGTCGGTACGGCGCTCGTTCGACTCGTGCCGCGCCTTCATGACGCCGTCGCTGAGCACGGACTACCCGCTGTTCATCGTCGGGGTGTGAGGACGCCGTCGTCGAGGACGTGCCGGATGAGGCCGCTCCGGCCGTGGCTGTCCCCCTCCGGACGAGTCCCGGACGGGACGGTCCCGGAGTGGGGGGGACGAGGTGCCGTGCGCGAGGATCGAGGCGTGACAATCTCCAGCGCCCGCCTCCAGGTGCGACGTCGGATCCCGCTCCGGGGGCGCGTCGCCGTGGGGGTCGCGGTCCTGGCGATCGCTGCCACGGCCGCGGTGACGGTCCCGCGGGCCGCGGCGGTCCCCCGGTCCCGTGGCAGCGAGCCGTTCATGGCGGGCACGGACATGCACAGCAACCGCGCCGCACGGTGCACCGCGGGGTTGGTCCTGATGGACAACTCACTGCTCGGGGGGATCACCGAGTACCGGCGCAGTGTCCGTTTCGTCCTCACCGCGGGGCACTGCGGTCAGGTCGGGGACCGCTTCTTCACCGTCCCCGAGGACAACGTGGTCGGTGACGTGGTCTGGAAGTCGGCCACCCACGACCTGTTGCTGATCAGGGTCGAGCCCAGACTCGACCGCGGGGTGGCGCCCGGGTGCCTGCCCGGCAGTTCGACGCTGCCCTGTGTGGCGATCTCCTCGCACTACTACCCGCGCGCGGTCGGCAGGGTATTCACCGGCGGGCCCGGCAACAGCGACAGCATCGCGGTGGGCGGGACGACCCAGTCCGGCGTCTCGATCTGCATCAGCGGCGGCGTCGGCGGCACGGTCTGCGGGCACACGAGCGCTCCCCGCCCCCCGGATGGCCCTCCCGACGACCCGACGGGCGCCCAGCAACTCTCCTTCACCAGTGGCCCGGCAACCCAGTTTGGTGACTCGGGCGGCCCGCTGTACGCGTTCAACGGCAACGTCTTCGGCATCCTGTACGGCGACTCCCGCCGCACAAGGGCCGACGGTTCATCAGAATCCCTCGGCGCCATCTACACTCCTGTCTCGGTGTTCTTCGCCGAGACCAGCGGCTACGCGCTCGCTCCGCCGGAGTGATCCGGCCCGTGAACCGGGGCGGTGCTCCTCGTGCCGCGCCTGCCTCGCGCCCGGTGTGGCCCTTCGCGCAGCAGCCGCCGTCGGGCACAGCGCACCGGCTCCTGGTGGTGTCGGCGGGGTGGAGGTCCGGCTTCGGACGAGTCCCGGACAGGACGGTCCCGGGGCGTGGGAGACGACGGGCCGTGCGCCGAGGATTGATGGCGTGACAGTCGCCGGCGCCCGCCCCCACGTCCGAGGCCGGCTCCCGTCCCGGGTGCGCGTCGCCGTAGGGGTCGCGGTCCTCACGATCGCCGCCACGGCCGCGGTGACGGTCCCGCGGGCCGTGGCGGTCCCCCGGTCCCGTGGCAGCGAGCCGTTCATGGCGGGCACGGACATGCACAGCAACCGCGCCGCACGGTGCACCGCCGGGCTGGTCCTGATGGACAATTCACTGCTCGGGGGGACCACCGAGTACCGGCGCAGCGTCCGCTTCGTCCTCACCGCGGGGCACTGCGGCCAGGTCGGGGACCGCTTCACCACCGTTCCCGAGGGCAACGTGGTCGGTGACGTCGTGTGGAAGTCGGCCACCCACGACCTGTTGCTGATCAAGGTCGAGCCCAGGCTCGAGCGCGGGGTGGACCCCGCCTGCCAGCCCGGCAGCTGGACGCTGCCCTGTGTGGCGATCTCCGCGCACTACTACCCGCGTGCGGTCGGCAGGGTGTTCACCGGCGGACCGCAGCAGAGCGAGAGCATGGCGGTCCGCGGGACGACACCGTCCGGCGTCCCGATCTGCATCAGCGGCGGCATCAGTGGCACGATCTGCGGGCACAGGGCGGCTCCACGGCCCGAGGGCTACCCCCCCGACCCGCCGAACACCCAGGACCTCGCCTTCACCCGAGGCCCGGCCACCCAGCCGGGTGCCTCCGGTGCGCCGCTGTGCTCGGTCAACGGCAACGTCTTCGGCATCCTGTGGGGCGACTACGGTCCCATCAACGCGGACGGTTCACAAGCTCCAGCCGTCGGCGTCATCTACACCCCGGTCTCGGTGTTCTTCGCCGAGACCAGCGGCTTTGCGCTCGCTCCGCCGGAGTGATCCGGCCCGTGGGCCGGCCCTGACCCGTCACCGCGATCAGTCCACCGGACCGCCGTGGTCTGGAGCGGTCGGCGCGGGTTCGGCGACCGCTGCGGCCCCGCGCCTCGACGGAGGGCGTCGCGCCGCGGACACGTACGGCACTCCTCGGTGAGGCGCCGAGGAGTGCGAAGGCGCTCGGGCGGCGTCAGCGGCCGGGTGTCCGCATCGCCCTCCTCCGGGTAGGTCGCTGGTGCAGTCCGACAATTATGAATCGCGTCGGATCACAGCGGATGTTGGATGTCAAACATCACGCGTTGGTATCGTTGGCCATCCGCGTGACCGGGTCGTCTCGGCCTGGTGCCGGGACGCGCGGCGGTGTCGGTATGTGCCGTTGTCCCGGCCGACGGAGTGGGGACGTGCCCGTGGGTGACTACACCGGGATGGCCGGCTACTACGATCTGATCATGACTTCGGGGTACTACGACTACCCGGCGATCGTCGAGGCCCTGGAGCCCTGCGACGAGGTGGACTCGGTCCTGGAGATCGGTGCCGGGACCGGGCTGATCCTACACCGGCTGATCACTCGCCACCCCGACCTGGAGGTGGCGGGCGTCGACCTCACCCAGGCCATGCTCGACATCGCTCGCGAGCGGCTGGCCGGCCTTCCCCGGGTGTCGCTGCACCACCAGGACGTCGTCTCGATGTCCCTGGACCGGCGCTTCGACATGGCGTTCTCCTACGGCGGGGTGTGGTACTTCGTCCATGGCGACGACGGGTTCACGATGATCAGTCACATCCGGGACGACGAGGCGAACGCCCAGGGGCTCCGTCGCGTTGCCGACCACGTCGTCAGCGGCGGACGGCTCATGCTCGGGGTGCAGGCGCCGCACACCGACTACCGCCGGCCCGTCGCCGACGGCCTGCGCTACTCGCAGTGGATCACTCCGATCGAGGGCGGGTTCCGCAAGGACTACCGGCTCTACCGGGAGCCGGAGACGCCGGGTGAGTCGGCGGTGCCGCTGATGGCACAGGTCACCGATTACCGCACCTATCCGCAGCAGGACGCCTTCGACCTGCTCGACAAGGCCGGATTCGTGCCGTGCGACCCGGTCGCCGAGCAGGTGCCCCTGTTCCTGGAGTTCGAGCGTCGATGAGGGTCGGGTTCGTCGGGACCGGGTCGATGGGCTGCCCGGTCGCGCACCGACTGCTCGCGGCCGGGCACCGACTCCAGGTTCACGACGTGCGCCCGACCGCGTGCGCCGACCTCGTCGACGCCGGGGCGCTGTGGTGCCCCGACCCGGCCGCGGCCGCGGCCGGCGCCGACGCCGTCCTGTTGTCCCTGCCCAGCCACGTCGAGGTCGAGCAGGTATGTTTCGGCGAACGCGGCGTCCTGGCCGCCGCCACGCCGGGTCAGTTCCTGATCGACCTGACGACGGTGTCGGTGGCTCTGGTACCGCGCCTGGTCGCCGCGCAGGCCGACCACGGCGTCCGGTACCTGGCCGCCCCGGTGTCCCAGGGGGTCGACAACGCCCGGCTGGGACGGCTGTCGGTGTTCGTCGGCGGTGACCCCGAGGACCTCCAGGCGTGCCGTCCGCTGCTCGACGCGATGGCGACGGTCGTCGTCCACACCGGGGACCAGACGTCGGCGGTCGCGGCGAAGCTGTTGACGAACCTGCTGTGGTACGTCAACGCCGCCGCGATCGGCGAAGCGCTGGTGCTCGGTGCCAGGGCCGGCATCGGGCTGGACACGCTGCAACAGGTCATCCTGAACAGTTGCGGCACCAGCTGGGTCGCCCAGCACGACATCCCCTCGATCTACGCCGGGCACTACGACCCTTCGTTCACCACCGGGCTGTGCACCAAGGACCTGCGCCTGATCGCCGAGCTCGCCGACCGGCTCCAGGTCCCGATCGACGTCGGGGCGACGGCCCAGCAGGTGTTCCGCCGCTCGCAGGCCCGGTACGGGCCCGACGCCCCCGAGCTGTCGGTCGTCCGACTGCTGGAGGAACTGACCGGCACGCCGCTCCGGGCCGCCGATGTCTGAGCCGCCGGACCACTGGCCCCTGATGGCCACCCTCACCTGCGGGCGGTGGGGCGGGCAGGCGTTCCCCCGGCACACCTGACCGGGGCACGTCGCTGCTGGCAGACGGGCGGCGGTCGGCCCAGCTCGCCGCCCGTCCCTCGCCGGCAGACGCGGCGTCAGTGCTCCTGGATGTCACGCTTCGCCACGATGCCCTCGATCAGCCGGGTCAGGCTGAACGCCCCGCCGAAGAAGACCGCCCCAGCGCTGGTGGCGCACAGCGGGCCCTTGATCTTGGGGTCGTCGACGAGTTCGGCCGCCCCGGCGAGTATCTTGCTCGCCCACAGCAGCAGGTTGTTCGCCCACTTGAACCCGTTCTGCAGCTGGTCGCCCGCCTCCTTGGTCGAGACCACCTTGTCGGTCGAGCGGACGTTCTCGGTCTCGATCCCGTAGATCGCGCAGCTGAGGACGAACAGCACGCTGTTCAGCGTCATGTCGGAGCCGGTGACGACCTTCTGGTAGGTGGAGACGCCCCCGCCGGGCTGGGCGGCCCCGAAGTTGACGTGCTTGATGCCCATCAGGAGCAGCTCCCCGCCCAGGTGCGTGCCCCAGGCGGCCCGCTGGACCGGGATCTCCGGGTCGGCGCCGACGGGAAACGTCATCGCCGTCCCGACGATGTCGATGATGAAGGCGGCGTAGTCCAGCGGGGACTGGAAGCGGATCCGCCCGGTGGGCGCGGCGGCACCGGTGCCGTTGCCCTGCAGCAGGCCGCCGTCGTCGGCCTGGGTCTCCGCGATGCCCTTGGCTGCCTGGTAGATGGAGAACCCGACGCCGGCCCAGTCCGCGACCTCTCCGATCACCCCGCCGACCTGGGAGTAGAGGATGACCGGCTCGCCGATGTCGGTGAGCAGCGGGTTCCCGGACGAGTCGTGGCCGTCGCTGACGGCGGCCGGGCTGACGGCGGCCGGGTTGACGGCGGCCGGGTTGACGGCGGCCGAGCTGACGATGGAGGCCGGGGTGGGGGCGGGGTGCACCGACGCGCCCAACGCCCCGAACACGTCCTGGTAGGTCTTGCCGGGTACGCCGAGCCCGAGCGTGGCCAGCTCGTCGGACAGCGAGCGCCGGCTGAGCCCGCGGTACACGATCGTGGACGGGATCGCGATCAGCAGGCAGCCGAGGTCCAGCAGGGACAGGTCGGCACCTGTCACGCTCGTGTAGACGGCACTGATGACCGGGATGTCGATCGTGGCGTCGAGCAGCGCCCGCACCGCGTCCACGAAGTCGCCCACCAGCCGGATCAGACCCGCGAACACCCTCCCCGCGGTGTCGAACAGCCCGACCAGGGTGTCGATCCCGACGGCCTCGAGCACCTGCGCCGGGGTCAGCTCGCCGGTGAGCCCGCGCTGGACGGCGTCGGTGATGGCGTTCAGCGCGGTGCTCACCGACGCGAAGGCGGGCACCAGCACGTCGTCGTAGGCAGCGATCAGGGGGTTGTGGTCCAGGACCGAGCCGAGCACCTGGTCGGCGCCCCCGCCGGTGAGCAGGTGGTGACCGGCCCAGTTGCCGGCGGGGTCGCCGGAGAGGGCGGACAGCAGGCCCGGGGCCGACGTGGCCAGGCCGGCGCGCCGCTCGGCGACCGCGGCGGGAAGCGCCGGCAGGCCCGCGAGCTGTTCGAGAGTGGTCTGCAACCGTTCCGCGATCCCGTCGACGCTGGCCTCGAGCTCGTCGGCCGCCGCGTCGAGCTCGTGCGTCGCGTACTGCAGCGTGTAGTCCACGAGTTGGCGCAGCGCGGTATGGGTGGCGACGATGTCGTCCCAGTCGAAGGCGAAGCCGATCCAGTCGATCAGGTCCTGCAGGGAGATCCCGAGCACCTTCTCCAGCACCCAGTTGATCCCGTCGAGCACGTGCTCGAGGGTGCTGATCGTGAAGGTGTAGAGCGTCTGCCCGACCGTGACGAAGAAGGTGGCGATCTCACCCGACACCTGCACCTCGAGGTCGGCGATCTCGTCGGCGGTCTGCCGCAGGAACTGGAGGACGTCGCCGGCGGCCGCTGTGATGGCGTCGCCGAGCCCGGTGCGGACCACGCCCTGCGTGGCCGGCGCCGCGAGCGCCGCGAACGAGGCCGGTACCGACGGGGACGTCGCGCCCGGCGGGGTGGTCGATCCCGAGGTGGCTGCCGGCAGGGTGGCCAACCGGTTGATCGCGGTGGCCGCCCGGGTCAGGGTCGCCCGGTCGGGCGGCGAGGCCAGCACCGGCTGCCCGGCTCGCGGGCCGTGCTGATACCTGGCCGCGGCCAGGTCGTCCGGGCCGGTGACAGCCTGCAGCGCGGCGAGCACCTTCTCGGCCGGGTTCACGGTGACCGGGGCGAGGCCCTCGGCGCTGACGGTGAGGCGGACGGCGGCGAGGGAGCCGGTCCGGCCCACCACGGTGAGGCGCCCGAGCGCGTCCGCGGGCACCCGGGCCACCGCGCCGGGCCCGACCCGGTGATGGCGCCCGTTGACGAGTACCTCGCCGAGGGTGGACGACGTCAGCGTGGCCACCAGCCCGGTCGCCGGGAGGCCGTCGGCGATCGTGGTCAGCCGCACCTCGGTGGTGTAGGAGGGGTAGCTGACGACCGTCCCGGTGTCGGGGAGCGGGATCTCGGTCTGGGACCAGAGCCCGGACCGCGGGTCCTGCCACAGGTAGCCGGGCAGGCCGTCGGCGCCGCCGTACACCACGTGGTTGTTGAGCCAGACCCGGCTCCGCAGGGCGGCCAGCCGGGCACCGGACCGCGCCAGCACCAGGGGCGGTGACCAGGGGCCTTCAGGGTGCGCGGCGTCCCCGGAAACATGCCACAGGACGTCGTCGCCGGCCACCGCGAACAGGGACACCGACGCGCCGTCCGAGCGGACCAGCAGGTCGCTCACCCCGGTCAGCGCCGTCCCGGCGGCGACCGTGACGGGTGTGGACCGCCCGCCGGGGTAGACCAGCACGCCGTCCCCGGCGGCATACAGGTCGCTGGAGGCCCCGGTGGTCGGCAGCGCCGCGATGCGGGCGACCGACACCGGTAGGTCGAAGGCGTAGTGAGCGGTCTTGCCCGTCGCCGGATCGGGCAGGGTGGCGAACTCCAGGCGGTGGGCCCCGCCGGCCAGGTCGTACAACGAGTACACGCCACGCTGCCCGAACATGGTGCCGATGGCCAGGTCCGTGAGCGAGACGGCGTTCTCCGGCAACAGGTAGCGCTGCCACACCCCGGCCGTGGTGTCGGGGTCGGCGGCCACGAGCCAGTGCTGCGCCTGCCCGTTCAGCTCGGTGGCGACCACGGTCAGCGGTGCACCTGCGCCGTCGTCCGCGGTGCCCGTCAGGATCCGGGTGACCTGGCCGACCGGGACGTCGCTGGGCCGGGCGACCCAGGAGTGGGCCAGGTCGCCCCAGTCCGCCGCGGAGGGATCGTTGCTCAGTGGGCGGGTGACGAACAGCCGGTCATCCGCGCCGTCGGCCGCGGTGCCGATGGCGAGGACGAGCCGGACCGGCCCGTCGGCCTGCTGGCTCACCGCGATCGCGCGCGGTGCGCCGCCGGGGACCAGGCCGTCCCCGATCGTGCGCTGGGCCCAGCCGGTGGCCGAGGCGGCGTCCCGGTGCACCAGGCGCAGCACGCCGTCGGTGCCGATGCTCAGCAGCGCCGGGTCGCCCGCCGCGTCCTGGAAGACCTCGAAGCGGTGCTGCGGGTCCAGCGCCCGCCCGGCCTCGTGGTTGGTCATCAGCTGGGACGAGGAGGTCAGGGCGACGGTGTCGGCGACGGGTGGCGTGCTCGGTGTGCTCGGCGTGCCGGGGGAGCCCGGGTCGGGCGCGACCGGCGGGGTGCCCGGGTCGATCGGCAGCGGCGGGACCGGGATCGGCACGTCCGGCCGGGCCGTCTTGTACTCGACCGCGCAGACCAGGTTGAGCTCGGTGTCGAGCGCGGCGTCGGCGAAGAAGAACGCGTCCCCGCCGGGCAGCACGACCCGGTTGCCGAGCCCGCTCAGGGCTGCGGTGAGCTCGGTCTGGACGGCTGCGACGATCGCGCCCTGGGTGGCGGCGACCGCGTCGGCCACCGCGTTCTCCGCCTGGCCGACTCCGGCGTTGAACATGTCGAGGAACTGCTCGAACCCGCTCTCCCACTTCTGCACGTCGGGGTCGCCGGCGGTGAAGTGCGCGAGCGTCCAGGTGAGCCGCCCGTCCTCGCCCGCGGTGAGGGTCATGCCGGCCTGCCAGTGGCGGGTGACCGTGACGCCGCCCCGGTCCACCCGCGCGGTGTTCGGCGCCGTCCCGGTGTACCAGCCGTAGGTCTCCCGCAGCGTGCCGCTGATGAGGAGCTGATTGCCCGGGCCGAAGGTGGCTGTGCAGTCCCGGTAGGTCTGGTGGTTCTGGTAGACGTTCGCGACGACGATCCGGTCGACCCAGCGGTCGTAGTCGTCGTCCTCGTGGCTGGACGTCCACACCCACTCGTTCGTCCCGGCGGGAGGAGCCACGAGGGTGAGTGGCGGCACCCCGGCCGCGGTCCCGATCCGTGGGACGAGGATCGGCTCGAGGTAGCCGGACCGGAAGACGTCGGCGGCGATGACCATCGCGCCGTCCACCGCGCGGTCGGTCACCAGCGGCGTCGCGAACACGCCGTTCGGCGGAACCGGTGGCACGGGCCGCTGCGCCGGGTCACCCGTGCGCAGCAGGAAATTGAGCGTGCTCAACCCTTCTCCGACGGTCCGGGCGCCGCTCTGGAACGTCGAGAACGTGCCGGCGGTGGGGTTCAGCAGCGCTGGCACGTCCGGCTGGGCGGTGGGGGTGACGGCGTGGACGGCGTAGCCCAGGATGTAGGGGTTGCTGCTGCCCTTGAGGCTGGTGAAGTACGAGGACAGCGCGGTCTGCCACTGCGCCAGGGTGTTCGGGCTCGGCGTCCTGCCGTCCGGGAGCGGCATCTCGGTGTGGGCGGGGTCGTAGTCGGCCAGGTCGGCGTTCTCGAAGTCCAGCAGGAGCTGCCGGATCGTGAACAGGCTCGGATCGAACGACGTCAGCGTGTGGCGCACCGCGTCGGGGACGGTCGCGGGGTCGAGGGCCGCCGCGGAGATCGCGCGGAAGTTCATGTTGACGCGGAAGCCGTAGACCCAGTTCTTCACCGGGATCTCGTGCTGGACGGCGGATCGGCCGAAGCCCTCGTAGTAGGTGAAGGTGCCGTCGGCCAGGCGCAGCTGGAACAGCACGGTCGCGGTGGTGTCGGGCACCAGCAGACTCACCGTGGGCGCGGTGAGCGCGGCGTCGATGGTGATGCCGGTGTCGGCCAGCTGCATGGTCAGCCGGGGCCGGATCGTGCCCTGCCGGAACAACTGGTCGAACTGCAGGTTGATGGTGTTCTCGGTGATCGCGGTGACGATGTCGAAGCCGGCGGTCCTGCCGCTCATCGGTGCTCCTCGGGTGGTGGAAGCGCTAGCGGTCATAGCGGTCTGGGTTGGACAAGTCCCGCCCCGGTCTGGATACCGCGAGGTGCGGGACGTTGACCCGGCGTTAACTCGGCGGGGTGCCGCGCGCGGGCTGGGCGCGCGGACCTGGTCGCGGACGGGTGTCCGGTCCGGCCGCTGGCACTCCTCTGGCCCGGCGTCGCGCTCCCCTCGAGGCGGCCGGTCGCTCCCGGCCGATCCGGCCGTCGGACCGTGCCTGCGCCGTCGGGTGGTGGCGGCCTGCCCGTGGAGCCGGTGCTGGCCCCTTCGCAGCGCAGCCGCATGGCAGCCGCTCGAGACGCTATGGCTTCAAGAGATGAAGGCAAGATGCCCGTGCTGGCGGCGAACTCTTGACAGAATCCCGTATCTAAGGCGCATTAAGGATCCCAAGGCACCCTTTAGATCACGATTAGATCACGATTGACTTTGAGAGTTGACGTCAATCTGACAGTTTCCCTACGGTCGCACCAGTCGTCAGCGGGGGCGGCGACTACCGACTGGACGACCTGTTCGGAGGGCTGCGATGCGGCTGGCATCACCTGTCATCCTCGAGATGCAAGGCATCGTCAAGGAGTTCCCCGGCGTCCGGGCGCTCGATGGGGTCACGATGGCGGTCCGCGCCGCGGAGATCCACGCGATCTGCGGCGAGAACGGCGCCGGCAAGTCGACGCTGATGAAGGTTCTCTCCGGCGTCTACCCGTTCGGTTCCTACCAGGGAAGAGTCGTCTTCAATGGCAGGGTAGCGGTCTTCAGGGACGTCAAGGCCTCCGAGCGCGAGGGCATCGCCATCATCCACCAGGAGCTTGCGCTCATCCCTGAGCTGTCGGTCACGGAGAACATCTTCCTCGGGAACGAGATCGTCCGACGCGGCCTGATCGACTGGCACGAGGCCGATCGGCGCGCCCTCGATCTGCTCGCCCGGGTAGGGCTCGACGTCAACCCCGCGACCGCGATCAAAGAGCTCGGCGTTGGCCAGCAGCAGCTCGTCGAGATTGCCAAGGCGCTCTCGAAGAACGTCAAACTACTCATCTTCGACGAGCCGACCTCGGCGCTCAACGAGGACGACTCGGAGAACCTGCTCACCCTCATGAGGGGCCTCAAGAGCCGCGGGATCAGCTGCATCATGATCTCGCACAAGCTCAACGAGATCGCCGAGGTCGCCGACGCCGTCACCGTCCTGCGGGACGGGCGGACCGTCGAGACGTACCCGGTCGAGGCCGGCCAGGTCGACGAGGACCGCATCATCCGCGCGATGGTCGGACGCTCGTTGGAGAACCGGTTCCCCGAGCGCGTCCCGCGGATCGGTGAGGTCATCTTCGAGGTTCGTCGCTGGCGCGTCGAGCACCCCGAGATCCCCGGCCGTCTCGTCTGCAAGGACTCGAGCTTCTTCGTCCGCAGTGGGGAGATCGTGGGATTCGCGGGCCTCATGGGCGCGGGCCGCACCGAGCTCGCCCGCTCACTGTTCGGTCGCAGTTACGGACGGTGGCAATCGGGGCGGATGCTGCTTCGGGGCAGGCCGATCGAGGCGCACACCGTGACCCAGGCGATCCGTTGCGGGCTGGCCTACGTACCTGAGGACCGCAAGACGCTGGGTCTGAACCTGCTCGACAGCATCAAACGCACCATCGTGTCGGCCAACCTCGCCTCGATCATCAGACGTGGGTTGCTCGACTTCCATCAGGAGCACCAGGTGGCCGAGCGGTACCGGTCCGCGCTGCGCATCAAGACCAAGGACGTGGGCGCGGGCGTGACGACGCTTTCTGGAGGCAACCAGCAGAAAGTTGTGCTGGCGAAGTGGATGTTTCCCGATCCCGAGGTCCTGATCCTCGACGAGCCGACGCGGGGAATCGACGTCGGCGCCAAGTTCGAGATCTACAGACTGATCCAGGAGCTGGCTGACCAGGGGAAAGCGGTCGTGGTCATCTCCTCTGAACTGCCCGAACTGCTCGGCATCTCCGACCGCATCTACACGATTTGCGAGGGCCGGATCACGGGTGTCCTCGATCGTGACGGCGCGAGCCAGGAGCGGCTCATGCGCATGATGACCACCACCGGCACGCCGTCACGTCGTTGAACAAGGCCCTCCGAACGAAGGAACGGAAGACGATGAAGTCACTCAAGGACGTGCTCGGCGGGAGTCTCCGCGAGTTCACGATGGTGTTCGCGCTCGTCGCCCTGTTGCTCGCGTTCAATATCACGTCGGACGGGCGCATGCTCACGCCGTCCAACTTCCAGAACCTCTTGTCGGGGAACGCCTACGTTCTCATCCTGGCCATCGGGATGGTCATGGTCATCGTCATCGGGCAGATCGACCTGTCGGTGGGATCGGTGGCCGGGGTCGTGGGTATGTCGGTGGCCCTGAGCATAAAGTCCTGGGGCATTCCCTGGTGGCTCGGCGTGCTCGTCGGCATCGTCGTCGGGACGCTCATCGGTGCCTGGCAGGGGTTCTGGCTGTCGAAGGTGGGCATTCCCGGATTCATCACGACGCTGGCCGGCCAGATGATCTTCCGGGGCGCGGTGATCTGGATGAGCGGGTCCATCTCCCAGTCGGTACCGAACGACCTTGTCTACTTCGGCGCGGGCTACCTGCCGGAGTGGGGTCCGGCGTGGACGCAGCTGAACAACTCCACGCTCCTGCTGGGCCTGCTGGCGATCGCCTGGTACGTCTGGTCCCAGCTGCGCCGGCACGCCCGTCTCCGCGAGCACAGCGACCCGGCGCCGCCGTGGTTGCCCATGGTCGTGCGCGTCGTCCTGGTCAGCGCGGTCGTCGCCTACATGACCTGGCTGTTCGGCCACGGGCGCCCCGGTACCTCGTTCCCGGTCCCCGGTCTCATCCTGGCCATACTGGTGATCTTCTATCACGTGCTGACCCAACGCACGACCTTCGGACGGGCGATCTACGCCGTGGGCGGCAACCGGGCGGCCGCGGCGTTGTCCGGCGTCAACACGGCCCGCACGTACTTCCTGGTGATGCTCAACATGTCGGTACTGTCCGCGCTCGCCGGCATCATGTTCGTCGGCCGAGCGACATCCGCGGGGCCCTCCGACGGTACGAACTGGGAGCTCGACGCGATCGCCGCGGTGTTCATCGGCGGCGCGGCGGTTTCCGGCGGTATCGGGACGGTCGTGGGGTCGATCGTCGGGGGGCTCGTCATGGCGGTGCTCAACTCGGGCCTGTCGCTGATGGGCGTGGGCGCCGATCGGACCCAAGTGATCAAGGGGTTGGTGCTCGTGGCCGCCGTCGCCCTCGACGTCTACAACAAGCAGCAGGGTCGCCCCTCCCTGACCGGTCTGCTCTTCGCCCGCAAGCCTGTCGCTGCCCCCGGTGCAGCCGCGGAGCCGGACGTCGCCGCGGCGATGTCCGGCGCTCGCGACGACGGCGCGGTCGACGTCGGAGACACCTCGTCGGTGACGGCGAGGCGAGGCTGGCCCGAGACCACCCGGCCGAGCTGATCGTTCGCGACAACCACGACGACAACCAAGCAAGGCCGGCACCGGCTCATCGCCGATCCGGAGCTCCAGCCCCCGGTGGCCGCCGGGACGAGCACTCGCAGGCACACCTCCACCGGTCGCGTTGCGCCGGTGACGGCTTGCGCCCGGATCCGGGCGCACCGACGAAGGGAAACGCAGATGAACATGAGGCCACTCGGCCTGATCGCGCTCGCGACGTCCGCGGCGCTGGCGCTCGGTGCCTGTTCGGGTGGCGGCCGCGGGGCCGCCGCGCCGTCGAGCGGTTCGGCCGGTGGCTTTGCCGCCGGGGCCACCGTCGGAGTGGCGCTGCCGTGGCTGGGCACCCAGAACTGGAAGGAAGCCCAGGACCTGTTCAAGTTCCAGCTGGAAGCCGCGGGTTTCAAACCGATCATCCAGGCTGCCGACAACAAGGTGCCCCAGCAACAGCAGCAGATCGAGTCGATGATCGAGCAGGGGGCGAAGGTCGTCGTGGCCGCACCGATCGACGGTACCCAGCTGGGATCCGTCCTGGGGAAGGCCAAGGCCGCGGGCGTCCCCGTCATCGGCTACGACCGTCTGATCCAGAACACCGACGCAGTCGACGGCCTCGTCCAGTTCGGCTCGGTGCGTACCGGTGAGCTTCAGGGCCAGTCCCTGCTCAGCGGTCTGAAGGCGAAGAAGGGCGCGGGCCCGTACAACATCGAGCTGTTCGGTGGTGGCCCCGCCGACCCCAACGCCCCGAGCTTCTTCAAGGGTGCCATGTCCGTCCTTCAACCAAAGATCGACGACGGGACGCTGGTCGTCGTGTCCGGCCAGAAGCAGTTCACCCAGGTCGCCACGCCCGATTGGGACAACGCCAAGGCCCAGGCCCGCATGGACTCGCTGCTTTCCGGCTTCTACAACGGCAAGAAGATCGACGGTGTCCTGTCGCCCAATGACGGGATCGCGCGGGCCATCCTCACCTCCGCGAAACAGGCCGGCCAAGCGGTCCCGGTCGTCACCGGTCTGGACGCCGAGAACGAATCGGTGAAGATGGTATGGGAGGGAACTCAATGGTCGACCACCGCCAAGCCGACCGACAAGTTGGTCGCCAAGACCGTTGAGATCATCAAGTCGCTGCAGGCGGGCAAGGGCTTGCCGAGCACGCCGGTGAGGACGAACAACGGTAAGATCGAGGTTCCGATCTACCAGCTCGACCCGATCATCGTGACGAAGGACAACGCCAAGCAGGTCTTCGCCAACGACCCGACGCGCCTGGCGTTGCTGAAGTGACCGTCCCGGTGACCGCGTAAGGCCCGACGAGTACTGTGCCCATGCCCCCACCGCGACGGCGGGGGCATGGGCAGCCGTCGGCGGCGGACAGGCCGCCCATCGAGGTGAGGAGGCCGAGCGGTGGCTGGGTCGCAGACCTCCCTGCGCGAGGCCAATCGGGCGCTGGTGATCGACACCGTGCGCCGGTTCGGGGGACTGACCCAGGTCGAGCTGGCAACCGCAACTGGCCTGTCCGCCGCGACCGTCTCGACCATCGTCAGGGAGCTCCTCGCCGCCGAGGTCGTCCAGACGCGAGCTGCCGTGCGCTCAGGGCGTCGCGCGGTCATGGTGACCATGAACCGGCGGGTCGGGCTCGCGGTCGGGGTGCAGGTGGGCCTGCGCAGCCTCGAGATCGTGCTCGCCGACGCCGCACACGAGGTCCTCGCGCGGCAGACCCTGCCGCTGCCGTTCGAACACCGCGCCGACACCACCCTCGACCAGGTGGCCCTGCTCGTCGTCGAGTTGCTCCAGCGGGTGGGTGCGGAGATCGACAACCTGGTCGGCATCGGCATCGGCGTCCCCGCCCCGGTCGACCCGTCGACCGGGATCGTCTCCCTGCCAGGGGTGATGCGCGGCTGGGACGACGTGCCGATCGCCCACATGATCTCCAAACGCCTGGGCCGACCGGTCTTCGTCGACAACGATGCAAATCTCGGAGCCCTGGCGGAGTCGACTCTCGGAGCCGGGCGGCCGTACCGAGACTTCGCATACGTCCGGGTATCGCACGGTATCGGCGCGGGCATCGTCATCGGCGGGTCCGTGTACCGCGGCTTCTCCGGGACGGCCGGCGAGATCGGCCATTCCCAGGTCGCGGTGAACGGCAAGATCTGCCTGTGCGGCAGCCGTGGCTGCCTCGACACCGTGGTCGGCAGCCGGACACTGGTCTCGGCTCTGTCGGTCAGCCACGGTCTCTTGACTCTGCGTGACATCGTGAAGGGTGTGCACGACGGAGACCCCGGATGCACCCGCGTCGTCGAGGACGCCGGGGCGGTGATCGGCACTGCAGTGGCAACGATGACACTGACGATCAACCCTGAGTGCGTCATCGTCGGCGGCGAGCTCGCGGAGACTCATGAGGTGCTCATCCGGCCCATCCGCGAAGCGATCCGGCAGCGAGTCATGTCCACGCGCATCACCCCGATAGAGGTGGTGCCCGCCGAACTCGGGCCGGCCGCCGAGGCCACGGGCGCGCTCGCGCTCGCACTCGCGCTCGCCGAAACGGACGCCGCGCCACGGGGCGCCGGGCGGGAACCCCGGGCCACCCCGGGCGAAGACGGCGGACCCTCGCCGCCACCACCGACCCGGGGCCACCGGCCCCGGCCGTGACCATCACCAGGTCCGACGATGCACACGATCGGCGCGAAGGGGCGTACGGGTGGCCAGAATTGAGGACCGGGGTCGGGTCCCGCTGATCCGCCTCCGGCACGTGACCAAGACCTTCGGGGCCGTGGAAGCCCTGGTCGGTTTCGACCTGCAGGTGCATCCCCACCAGGTGGTGGCGCTGGTCGGCGACAACGGTGCGGGCAAGTCCACGGTGGCCAAAATCATCTCCGGCGTGCTGCAGCCGGACACCGGGCTGCTCGAGCTCAACGGGACGCCGACGCAGATCCCCGGCCCGTCGGCCGCGCTGTCCGCGGGCATCGCCGCCGTCTTCCAGGACCTCGCGCTCTGCGACAACCTCGACGTGACCGCCAACATCTTCCTCGGCCGGGCTCTGCACCGGCACGGCCTGCTCGACGAGGACGCGATGGAGCAGGCGGCCCGCCGGACACTCGCCATGCTCAACAGCGACATCCCCTCGGTGCGCACCCCGGTACGGGCCCTGTCGGCCGGTCAGCGGCAGTCCGTCGCGATCGCCCGCGCGCTGATCAGCAACCCGCGCGTCATCGTGCTGGACGAACCCACCGCCGCCCTGTCCGTCGTCCAGACCGCAGAGGTTCTGTCGCACATCGAACGGCTGCGCGACGTCGGGCTCGGGGTCATCTTCATCAGTCACAACATGAACGACGTCCGTGCCGTCGCCGACCGCATCGAGGTGATGCGCCACGGACGCAACAACGGGTCGTTCGAGGCGGCGACCGCAAGCTACGAGACGGTCCTCGCCGCGATCACTGGCGCGGTCCGCCTGCAGCACGCCGTCTGAGCCGGGGACGCGCGGGTCGGGACGCGCGGGTCGGGGCACCCGCTGCCGGGATGACGACCTGACGGAAGCAGGACATCCCAGGCCCATGGCCCGGTCGGGGTCGAAGGCGCCAGCATCGTCGGCATGGAGACACGCCAGATCCGTCGGAACGACCACCTGATCCCCAGGGCCGCCGCGGCGGTCCCCGCCGAGGGGGTCACGACCGGGTCACCGGAAGACGGGATCCGCCCGGAGTTCTCCCGGTGGCTGCGTGCCCGCCTCGTCGCCGAGGCGGCCGCCCGGATCGCGGCGAGGACCGACCGGACGCTCGAGGCGTCGTGACGAAGGTTCAGGCTGATGACCCTGGCCGGCTTGACGTCGTCGATGGGCAGTGGACCGTTCTGCCAGACGCCTGTCGGTGACTGGCAGGGGATCGATCCTGGACGGACGGTCGAGGCGGAGTCAGCCATCGGGGCGCGCGACGACGACGAGGTTGCTGTCGTAGTGGCCGGTGCGAGCGTCGAAGTGGCCGGCGCAAGTGATCAACACGAGCCGCGGCGGCCCGCTGCGTGCGAAGAGTGCGTCGGGCAGGTCGGCCTTGGCGTAGGTGCGGCGTGAGTCGACGCTGTAGCGGTGCACGTCACCCGCGGCGTCCGCGATCATCATGGGGTCACCCGGTAGCACCCGCGTCAGTGCGGTCAGGACCCCGATCCCCCTGGAGGCCGAGTCCAGGTGAGCCGCCAGCACCGCGCTGCCGGACGAGTCGCCGGGCGCCGCGCCGGCGGCCCACCAGCCCACGACGTGCGGGTCGTCCGGCAGATCGAGTGAACCCGACTGCAGGCCGATCGGGACGACGTGGGCCCGAACCCTCTGCGTCGGCAGGTCCAGCAGGCGTGGTGATGCCGCGACCGTCCACGGGAGGGATGCCGGTAGGGCGGACGCCGTCCCGCTCGGCGAGGACGACGGGCCGGGCGGCGCCGGTGAGACGGGGACCGCGGGCTCGCTCCCGAGGTCGGGCACCTGGACCCGTGGCTGCTGGAGGGGGCCCAGGGCCAGGCCAGCACCGAGACAGGCGAGGCCGGCGACAGCCAGCCCGATCGTCGGTCCCGGGCCCGTAGGCCGACGTGCCACGGTGGGGGATCCCGGGTGATCGGGCTGACCGGGGGCGATCAGGCGACTGCCCCGCGGCGCCGGCGGATCACTCCCAGCACGCCGGCGGCGAGGATGAGCAGGGCACCGACAGTACTGAGCAGGACGGGCGCCGAGGAGGCGGTGGCCGCCTGGCCGCCGGTCCCGCCTTTCACGGAACGTACTGAGCCAGCTGCGTTCTGCAGTTCGATGAGGTGTTTCTGCACGACCGGCGTCGTCGCGCGTGCCAAGGCGAGGACGCTCGGTGCGGTGCCGGTCGACAGCTCCTGCTGCGTCGCGACCAGGGTCGCACGATGCGCGACGGTCTGAGCGGCGAGCCAGGCGCTGTCGTAGGCGGAGCCGGGGTGCGACTCCACCACCGCCAGTTCCTCGCGCTGTGCCGGGCTGGGAGCGCTCGGCAGCGTGACGGCGAGCTGCTGCGCCACTGCGGTGAGCTGACTGTCCAGGCGGCTGTGGTCGGTGATGAACATCTGCCCGATACGCCGTACCTCACCGGACGGCGACCGCTGCAGAGCGCTCCGGCCAGCAGCGATCTCCGCGAGGTTTCCTTGGTGAGCGGCGATCATCCAGGTGCGGTCCGCCGAGTCGGGCGTCGCCGCAGCCGAGGCGGACGCAGCGGGGGCCAAGCCGGCAAGGCCGGAGACCGCAAGGGTGAGCAGGGTGGTTGCGAGTGTGAGCCGGGCCAGGCGGGCACGGGGCATGGGGTCTCCTCGGTGCGGCCAGGTGGGCCGTGATGGGCGGAGCTGGTCGGAACACCCCCGGGGTGGTGGCCTCGGTGTCGGCGAGGCAATCGATCATTACCCACAGATGGACGCCCTATGCGAGGGATGTCACTATCCGCACCGCTGATGTGGGTCCTGGAGCCGGGGCAGCGCCGAGGTACTGCCCGCGGTCGTTCAGGTCGTGCCGCGCACCACGAGCTGGGTCGGGAGCACCACCTGGTCGTCCTCGGCCGCACCGTCGATCCGGGTCAGCAGCAGCTCGACCATGAGCTGTGCCTGCAGGGCGATGGGCTGTTCGATCGTGGTCAGTGGCGGATCGGTGTGCATGCTGAGCTCGACGTTGTCGAAGCCGACCACAGCGATCTCCTCGGGAACCCGGCGCCCCGCCGCGCGTAGTGCCCGCAGAACGCCGGCGGCCATCAGGTCGCTCCCCGCGAAGACTCCGTCGACCTCCGGCAGCCGCCGCAGGATCTCCCTGGCAGCCTCCTCTCCGGACTCTCGGGTGTAGGTGCCGTGGACGATCGTCGGTGGTTCGCCGCCGGCTGCCCTGACTGCGGACAGGAAGCCGTCGAGCCGGTCCACCGAAGCGGTCATGTCCATCGGGCCGACGACCATCGCCAGACGATGCCGGCCCCGCTCGAGGAGGTGCTCTGCGGCGAGTCGGCCACCGCCGACGTTGTCGGAGTCCACCGAGCTGGTGCCCGCCAGGGGAGTCCGCCACGGGCGGCAGCCGATGACGACCGGGACGTTGGCTCGGGCGAGCTGGGCGGGTAGCGGGTCGGAGTCGTGGAGAGACAGCAGGATCACGCCATCCACGTGGCCGCCGCGCACGTAGGTGGACAGCTTGGCATGGTCGGCGTCGTTGCGGGCCATCATGACCGCGAGCTGCCGGCCCGTCCCCGCCAACGACTGGCTGGCGGTGACGATGACACTCGACAGGTACGGATCCGCCACCCCGAACTCGACGGCCTCGCGCACGACGAGGGCGATGGAGTCCGTGCGGCGGGTCACGAGGCTGCGGGCCGCCCGGTTGGGCACGTACCCGACCTGCTCGACGGCCACTTCCACCGCCTGCCGGATCTCGGGTGCCACCGTGGTCGACCCGTTGATCACCCGGGAGACCGTCGCCCGTGAGAACCCGGACACCGCGGCCACGGTCTCCAGGGTGGGCTGGCGGGGGACTGGGCATGCCCGCTGCTCATCCGGCTGGTCACCGGCGGAGGCATAGGCCCGCCCCTGACGCGTGGCCATGGCGTTCCTCACTTTCTGTCGCTTCGGCCAACACGCCCTGATAGTGTTGGCGGGTCTCCTCGGTTGTGCCATTCCGGTTGTGCCAGTGTGCCGCTCCGATAGGGCGGGTCACCCCGCACCCGTGCGGACGGCGCCAGCCGCGATGACCTCCCTGTATCGCCGTGCGCTGTCCTCGGGAATGCGCCGTCCGGTGTCGTAGTCTACGTGACCAGCCCGAATCGCACCCCGGACGCGCTGCCGGGCGGGCGCGGGCGGGGGGCGCTCGGCGAGCGAAGTCCTCCCCCGCGTGACGCGGGTCCGCACCGGACCGTGGTGATGTCCGGTGAGCCCTGGCGCTCGCGTGATGCTGGTCGATGATCCGCCTGGGCTGCGGCGGCGGTATCGGTCTCTCCAGGTGCCAACCCCCCCATGAAGCTGGTGACGCAGGTCACTGCCACGTCAGGTGCGGCAAAGCAACGGGCGGTCGGGAGCCGGCGTTTCCAGGGCGTACCGAACAGGCAGCCGGAACGACGCCGGGGAGCGCGACCCCTGAGGCGTTCCAGCCCGGGAGCGGCCCATGCCGTGCGCACCGGGCCTGCCGGAGACGACATCCCGCCGGAGGAGAGCCCGCCGGCGCCCCCCCGCCCTGACCCCCTGCCCCTGAAAGGTGCCTGCCATGCTGCCCGACAACGGATCCGCACCTCGCCAGAGCGCTCCCCGTCTGGTCACGCGACGGGTTGCGCTCACGGGTGCCACCCTGACCGCCATCCTGGCGGCCGGAGCCGGAACCTGGGCCAGCGCCGCCACCCGCCAGGACACCCAGCCGGCCCCCCAGCAGCCACGCCACAGCGCCAGCGAACGGAGCGCCCACGTGCACGACGCCGAGAGCCTGCCCGCCGCCCCGGTCATCCTCAGCGAGGGCACCAAGCTCGTCGTCCACCTCAGCGAACCGGCAGGCACGCGATACACCTGGTCAGCCTCGGTCGGCGGAACCGGACTGAGCCGGGCCGAAGAGACTCTGACGCCCCCTGCCGAGCCCAAACCGGGCGGCGCCAGCGATCACGTCTTCACCTTCCGGGCCAGCCGCACCGGCACCGCGCACCTCACCTGCGCCCTGGCCACGTCCACCGGGGACACGGCCCGCACCGTGCGCATCGACGCCACCGTCAGCCGCCGGCGAACGCCGTCCGACGCACCCCGCCAGGTGATCTACGTCCATGCCCCCCAGGACCTGCCCGCCGGGGCCGTCACGGCCCGGACCGGGGATCTTCTGATGATCAGCCTGGACGAGCAGGCCGGATCCACCGGGTTCTCCTGGTCACCCGCCACGCTGCCCGCCGGGTTCCGCCTGGTCGAGGAGGCCACCGTTCCCGGCGCCCGCATGCCCGGTTCGGTGGGCCAGCACGTGTTCACCATCCAGGTCACCCGCCCCGGCAGCGCAGACCTCACCTTCACCCTGGCCCGCCCTTGGGAGCACGACCCAGCCGACCGAGTCAGTCTGGCCATCGCCGTCCGCAGCTGAGGAAACCCTCGGACGTCGCTGGTGACAGCGGCGTCCGAGTCCCGGTAGCGCGTAACGCAGTACCGGTGCCGAACGTACGGTAGGCGCCCGGCCTGGCCGGCGGGCCGTGGCCCACCGGCACACTCGTGAGCCGCTCGTGGCCCTTCCGGGTCGTGCCGCAGTGTGGGTGGAGAACCGTGAGAGCGTCCGGGTCGCCCCGGCGGGAAGCAGGCAGATGCGACCGGAGGATGAGCAGGCGTTCACCACGTTCGCCGTGACGCACGGTCCGGCACTGGTCCGCCTGGCCCGGGGACTGCTCAGGGACCCCCACCAGGCCGAGGACGTCGTCCAGGACGTCCTGGCCCGGGTGCTGCTGCGCTGGGGCCGGATCAGCACGCTCGAGGATCCGATCGCCTACGTCCGGCGCATGGTGGTCAACGCCTGCACGTCCTGGTTCCGGCGCGCAGCCCGCCGGGAGTTCGCCCGCGACGCCGCCACCTTGCCCGAACCCCTCACCCCGGACCCGGCCCAGGCGATCGGGGAACGCGACCGGATGTGGACCCTGCTGCGTCGCCTGCCCACCAAGCAGCGCGCCGTGCTCGTGTTGCGCCACTACGAGGGCTGCTCCGACGAGGAGATCAGTCAGATCCTGGGATCAAGCCAGGTGACGGTCAGGTCCAACGCCAGCCGCGGGTTGGCCACCTTGCGCCGAATGATGACCGACACGACCAGCCCAGCCGCCAACGGAGAAGGTCAGGAGGTGACCGCGTGGTGAGCCCTCGTCACTCCCCCGGCCCAGGCCAGCCCCCGGCGGCGGACGCCGAGACCGGTCTGCTTCTGGGCGAGGCCGTCCGCCGCGGAGCAGGGTCACCGGTCGACGCTGACGCGCTCGTGGGCGCGGCACGTGCGCGGGCTGCTCGGATCCGCCGTCACCGCCGCGCCACCGTCACCGCCGCGGCCGGCGTCCTGGCCGCCGTCCCCCTCGGCGTCCTGGGCATCCGGTTCTCCGTCGAGCACACATCGCCGTCGGTCGCCTCGGGTATCTCCGCGTCCCCCCGCGGGGATCTGTCGTCGGCCGGGCCGGTGGTCGCGCCGGCGCCCACGGACAGCGGGCCCCACGTCATCACCTTTGCCAACGGCGGGGGCCGCACGACCCAGCTCACGTTCGGCACCCGGACCCGGACCATCGCCGGCACGACAGCCCAGACCACCTATCCCGTGGTCACCGCCACCGGCGGTTCGCCGGACCTGCAGGGCATGGTCCAGCAGACCCTCACCCGGCGTGTCGACGCCCTCGTTGACGCCTACCGGCAACGGGTCGTGGCTCTGCGGGCAGGAGACGCCCCATCAGCCCAGACGATCGACGTCTCCGGGGAGGCGCACTGGCGCAACACCGTCTCCATCCTCATCCGCGACACCCAGGACATCCCCGGGAGCGTGCCTACCGAAACCGCCGCTGCCATCGTCCTCGACACCGGGACCGGCGAGCCGGTTCCGGCGGACTCCCTCTTCACCGACGTCCCGGCAGCCGACGCCATCGCCCGGCACGCCATCGCCGCCACCATTCCCCAGGGCACCATCACCCCATCACGGCTGGCAACGCTCACCATGCGCACGCGCACACCCACCGGCGCCAGCACCAGCCTGGCCTGGTACCCCGGCCAGAACGGCCTGACCTGGATCATCAACCCCGACAGCAGCTCACCGGACGCCACTACCCTCAGCGTCACCACCCCCTGGGCCAGCCTCGCCCCCGTGCTCCGCCCCTGAGGAACCCCGGGTGTCGTGGAGGCTGGGTCATCCCGCAACTACCGGCGCCGCCAGGTGCACGCCGAATGGCCGACGGCACGAGAATCGCCATACTCCGGATCAAGCGACCACGCCGTGGTCATCCGGAAAGGACGCCCCCATGCTGGCCATCCTCGCCGCCGTGCTCTTCGGTCTCGCTTTCCTGTCCAACCTCGTGAACATCAACCTGCCGGACATTTTCAGCCCCACCAGCCTGATGCTGGTCGGCCTGACCTCCCTGGCGCTGCACCAGGCAGGCTTCGGGACCGCCAGGGCCGGGACGACGTCGCGCACCTGGGCCCGCCGCCGCTGACCGAGGACGGGCCACCCGGTCGGGCGGCCCGAGCCGGCGTCACGAGGTTCAGCTCGGGTCGCGGCCGATGAACCCGAGCGCATCGCCTGTGGGCCCGCATCGTCCGCGACCGGCGACCGGCGCTGGTCGCGGCCGAGCGGGCCTTTCCGCAGCCGGGCTACGGCGGCCCCAGATCTGTTCGCTCCCTCCGCCACCACCCCGGACCGACCACCGCCGCGCTCGGCGTTGGCTTCCGCCGCTGAGCCTGGAGGCAGGGCCGGGAGCCGGAGGCTGCCGGCGAAGAACCGGGGCGTGGGGGCGATGTCAACCTGGATCGGCGGCTGGCCCGGACCGCCCTGGTGGGATTCGGCCCGTCTCGATGCGTCAGGTCGAGTGCGTCCGGGCCGCTCACGCCTCGGTGCACACCGCCCGTTGCAGGGGGCCCGACCGTCAGCTCGTTGTTACTGTA
>DATDMG010000011.1:0-9216 GCA_036518955.1 Kineosporiaceae bacterium
GCCTGCACTGCCGTCCCGGAGGCTTGGCCCTAGCCCTTGACAGCCCTCGCCCGGCGGAGTCCCTGTCAACGCTTCGCCACGCCCTCACGGGACGTCGAGACATGACCCACCCGGAAGATCCGGACGAACGCCGAGAACGGATGGGTTGTGCTGGGGCCCATCGTTGGAACGAGGCATACCCGTTACCGTCGTCAATCGATGGCAGGCCGACGGCCAGGTAACGTGCCATCGACATGAGTAGTCGTTGATGTCCGGATCGAGGAAAGGGATCGCCATGCGCGACAGGAACAGCCAGCCCCAGGGTAACTCCGCGGTGACGGGTCAGGTGCAGGTTCTCGCCGATGAGGACCTGGAGCTGCTCTCGGGCACCTCCGGCGGTAACGGGAGGACGCACTGCTGCTGAAATAAGGAACAGGTGTGGAGCCCTCGCAGCGAGACCGATCAGGGTTCTCGCTGCGAGGGCCAGACCTCACGTCCGGGTGCGCGGACCCCGGAGATTCTCCTCGAGCAGGGCATCGGGTTGCCGAGCCCGGTCCCGGAAAGAAGTCCACCGACTCGGACAGCACGCCGTCACAGGCCGCGATGCATTGAATCAACCCAGAGAACGGGAGCATGAGATGGCCACTTCTCCCTATGAGCGCACCGCACGCCCGTGGGATCTGCTCAACCGGGAGCTCGGCCGTGTCGACAGCCAGACCGCCCGGGAGCGCCTGGACATCTGCCGCAGCTGTCCGAGGCTCATCAAGCTCACCCGCCAGTGCATCGAGTGCGGCTGTTTCATGACCCAAAAGGTAAGGCTCCCCAATGCTTCCTGCCCCCAGGGCAAGTGGGATCAGGTCGACCCCCCCGGGCAGGACGCCGACACCGGCCATGGCGCGGCCGAGCCGCAGCAGGCAGGGGCACGTGAGGAACCGAAGAAGACCGTCGCGTTCGTCATCGATGAGGAAGTAGTCGCCATCCTCGCCGTCAACAGGCAGTTGGCGGGAATCCTGCTGAGCAGCCCGCGCATCGTGGAAGCTCCGTCCGGCGGCGCGGACAACACCCCGAACCTCAAGATCGGCGACTTCTATCCGGAGGACGCCCCCGCCGTGACTGCGCCGAACCCCGGCTGACCGTACCCGCCGCTCTGCCGCTCGCCCGGGAGGCCGCGGTGCTCGGCACCATGGCGCGGTCGGGCGTCATCACCAAGATCCTGCGGGTGTGCATGAACATGGTGGCCTCGGCGTTCCAGTACGGCTGGGCAGCGACGCTTGTCCCGGTGACGAGACCTCGCCGAGCCGCTCGCCACAGGCCGCCGCGAAGCCGGTCAGGTCGGCGCATCGCCGCATCGGGCGCTCCCTCCGGAGGGCGCCGGGTCAGGTTGTCGGACGGCGGTGCGGGTCGGCAGCGCCGCCGCCGGGGCGACGAGCGAGATCAGCTGGCGGCCCACGCCGTCCACGGTCACCTCGACCCGGTCACCGGGCCGCAGGTACGCGCCCGTCGCCAGCGCGGTGCCCGCGGGCGTGCCGCAGTTGAGCACGTCGCCCGGGGCCAGGCAGAGGAACTGGCTGGTGTACCAGACCAGGTGCGCGGGTGACCAGGTCATCTCGCGCAGCGCGGCCCGCTGGACGAGTCGCCCGTTGACACGGGTGACCAGGGTGACCGCCGGGCCCGGGTGCCGGGCGTGGCCGACCAGCAGCCACCGCCCGAGCGGATTGAACCCGGGGAAGGCCTTCCCCTTCACCCACTGGCCCCCGCGGTGCAGCAGCCAGTCGCAGTCGCCGAGGTCGTTGGACGGCGCGTAGCCCGCGACGACCGCGGCCGCGGCGTCCGGGTCGGGCAGCCGATGGGCGGCCCGACCGATGACGACGGCCAGCTCACCCTCCCAGGTCACCGTCCGGCAGTCGCGCGGCAGCACGACGCGGGTGCCCGAGGGGACCAGGGTGTAGAACGGCTTCAGGTACACGGTCGGCTCGGCCGGTGGCGCGAGGGACGCCTCGGCGGCGTGGGCCACGAAGTTCTGTCCGACGCAGGCGAGCGTGCGCCCCCCGGCCATCGGCAGCAGGGCGTGGCCGGGTGGGCCGGACAGCGGTGGCAGGGTCGCGGGGCGGGCCAGCAGCTCCTCCTCCAGGTCCGCCAGGAAGCGCGGGTCGAGGGCCGGGCCCGCCCAGTCGGCGACCCGCCCCGAGGCGTCCCGGACGACGCCGTCGGGGCCGCGCAGGCACGGGACCCTCCGGCCGTCCCGGTGCCGGCGCCCGATCAGGTAGCTCATCCTGCCGCCTCCTCGGGGAGCGGCCCGGTGCCGGCGGCCGTGGCCGGTGCCGCGTCGCGCAAGACCCCGGCGGCGAAGCGGGTCGTGCCGTCCACCGACGTCAGCCGGAACGTGACGCCGCCCGGAGCCGGTCGGCTGTGCACGGCCACCGCCGGGGTGCCCCAGTTGATCGAGGCGTCGTACTCCAGCACGAGTCCGTCGGCGTCCGGGGCCAGGTGCTCGACGAGGTCCAGGACGACGGCGTTGTTCACGTGGCCGAGCGCGTCGAAGTCGGCCGGTCGAACCGGCACCAGCTCGCACCGGAAGCCGGCCGCCGGGAGCCCCCGCAGCTCGGAGCGCCAGATCAGGTCGGTGTCCCGGCCCGCGGCGAGGCAGAGCCGCTCGAACATCGGGTCCAGCGGGGCAGGGCGCCCGGACGCGGCGTCCAGCTGGACCCAGAAGGCCCGCACCGCGGCGCCCGTGGGCCGACCCGCGGACAGCACCTCGGTGCACGACTCCAGCCAGCAGGACCCGACCGCGGTGATCCGGCGCACGAACTGCAGCGAGCCGACGCGACCGATCCGCCGCCAGCCGTGCAGCACGTTGCGCCGGACCACCCAGCTGAGCCCCTCGGTCCGCACCCCGTGCCCGGCGAGCAGGGTCAGCTCGTCGGCGGCGACCTGCTGCGCGAACCGGGACAGGGCCGACGGGCGCAGGTGCCCACGCGGGGACACCTCGTAACCGTAGACGGTGTACTCGGTCCGGAACCCGGCGTCGGCGGGGAGCGACTCGCCGAGGGTCATGGCGTGCCCTCGCGGCGCCGGCGGCCGGAGCGGCCGGCGGCCGGCGCGGCAGCCGGGGCGCGGAACGGGCCCTTCCCGGGATTCAGGATCCACCGCGGGTCGAACACCGCCTTCAGCCGGGACGACAGCTCCACCACCGGGTCGCCCAGCTCCCGCATGCCCGCGTCGCGCTTGAGCAGGCCGACGCCGTGCTCACCGGACACCGTCCCGCCGGCCTGCAACGCGACATCGATGATCTCGGTGAAGGCACCCGCCAGCACCGTCGGGGCAACGGTCCCGTCGTCGATGATCATTGGATGCAGGTTCCCGTCGCCGGCGTGCGCGACGGTGGCGATGTCGACGCCGAGCCGGCGCCCCACCTCCTGGATCCGGGCCAGCACCGGTCCGACCGCGGCGAGCGGCACGCAGACGTCCTCGGTGGTGACCCGGCCGTGGCGGCGCACCGCCTCGAAGGCCCGCCGACGGGCGGTGAACAGCTGCTCGCCCTCCTGGGCGGAGGTGCTCCGGTAGGTCCAGGTGGCACGGCACCCGTCGAGGACGGCGCGCGCGGCGTCCGCGGCGGCGTCGCCGTCCACCTGGAGGAGCAGCAGCGCCCCCGACGCCGCCGGCAGCCCCAGCGGCATCAGCTCCTCGACGGCGGCCACGGTGCGCTCGTCCATCAGCTCGCAGACCTCCGGCTGCACCCCGGCGCCGCGCAGCGCGACCGCCGCAGCCGCCGCCTCCGCGGCCGTGGCGAAACCGCAGACGACGGTGGCGGCGGGTCCGGGCAGCGGGCGGAGCCGGAGCGTGATCTCAGTGATCACTCCGAGGCAGCCCTCCGAGCCGACGAACAGCGCCGCCAGGTCCGGGCCGACGGAGCGCTTGGCCGTGCGGTGCCCGAGGCGGATCACCGCGCCGGTGCCGGTCACCACCTCGAGCGCCAGCACGTAGTCCTTGGTGACGCCGTACCGGACGCAGCACAGGCCCCCGGCATTGGTGGCGACGTTGCCGCCCAGGGAGCAGGCGTCCTTGCTCGACGGGTCCGGCGGATACCAGAGCCGGTGCCCGGCGGCGGCATCCCTGAGCTGCTGGTTCAGCACCCCCGGTTCGACGACGGCGTAGCGCTCGGCGACGTTGATCTCGCGGATCCGGTTCATCCGCTCCAGGCCGAGCACGATGCACCCGGAGATCGCGTTGCAGCCCCCGGTCAGCCCGGTGCCGCTGCCCCGAGGGACGATGGGCACCCCCCGCTGGTAGCCGAATCGCACGATCGTCGCGACGTCCTGGGTGCTCAGCGGCCGGGCGAGCAACGCCGGCGGCCCCCAGGGCGCGTTCTCCTGGTCCGTGCGGCAGCCGGCCAGGACGTCGCCGTCCGTGCTGATCCGGCCGGCGGGCAGCTGCGCCGCCAGGTCGGCCGCCAGGTCGGCCGCCAGGCCGGCGGCCGGGTCGGCCGTCCGGTCCGGTGCGGGATGCGTGGTCACCATCGCCTCACGGCCGCGCCCAGGCCGGTCCGGCCACCGATGACGAGGGCGCCGGGGGCCGTCATCGTGAGACCAGGGGTTCGGCGCAGGCGACGAGGAAGGCACCGGTGTGGTCCGGCTCCGCGAGGGGCGCGCGGAGCAGCGCGCCGTCCAGCCGGAAGGCGGCGACCAGGTCGTCGACGTCGTCGTCCAGCTCCTGGCACAGGTCGAGCGACCGCTCGCGCCAGCCGGCCACCTGGACGGCGGTGACCTCGCCCGCGACGAGCAGATCCACGTGATCGCGGAGCAGCTCGCCCAGCGCGAACAGCTCCACCAGCCGGGCCAGCGCGCACCGGGCCCGAGGGTGGGCGGTCCGGGCCGCGAGCCGGCACAGTGCCCGCGCCGCGCGGGCGGTCACCCAGGCGGCACCGAAATCCAGCGCGACCGGCAGCCCGCGGTTCATCGCGTCGAAGGCCGGCAGCTCGTTGTCGGCGGTCCGGCGCTGGTCGTGGTACCGGGCGGCGATCAAGGCGGACCGGCGGGCGAGCAGGCCGACGGCGGCGTCGACCGCAGCGCCGCCTGCGCCGTCCGCGGCGGCGCCGGGCGAGCCGTCCGCCGTGGGGTCGATCGCGGCATCTCCCGGGGACGGCTCCGGCGCGGACCAGGCGTCCGCGTGCAGCAGCTGCACGGCCGTCGTCCCGAGCAGGACCTGGCTGTCGCCCTCAGCGGTGACCAGGCCCTGCAGGAGGGACACGTAGTCGCTGATCCGGTTGATCGAGAACATGCCCTGCGCGCCGCAGCGCTCGCGGCAGGTGGCGACCACGTCCTGCGCGGCGAGCGTGGTCACCGCCTTGGTGGCCGAGATCTCCGCCTGCAGCGCGACCAGGTCGGGGGCCGCCTCGTACCGCGCCTTGAGCTCGTTGACCTGCGCGATCAGGGCGTAGGTGCGCGCCAGGGCCGGGTAGACCTCCGACTTGTACTGCAGGAAGTCGCGCACCGGCCGGCGCCGTCCAGGGGCGTTGGCCAGCCGGTGGCGGGAGAACGTCGCGGCGAGGTAGAGGCTGGCCTTGGCCGCGCCGAGCGCCGCGCTGGACACGCACAGCCGCCCCGGGACGATCCGCGACATCGCGGCCAGGAACCGGCGGTGCGGGTTGGTCAGCTCGGGGACGAACTCCCCGGACGGCGACAGGTCCCCGAGTCCTCGGCTGAGCCAGGCCTGGCGCGGCACGTACCGGTCCCGGAACCAGGTGATGCCGTTGTCCAGCCCCTGGACGGGCTTCTCCGGGCACGGCGCCCGGTCGATGCCGGCCACCGCCGAACCGTCCGCCGTCAGCGGCACCAGGAACGGGAACACGCCGACGTCACGCCCGGCGACGACGGTCCGGGCCAGCACCACGGCAATCTTGTCGATGTCCGCGAAACCGCTGTAGGACATGTACTTCGCCGCCTGGGGGCACGGCGTCCGGAGGACGAAGCCGTCGCTGTCCGGGTCGTAGCTGGCGAGCGTGCGCAGGCTCGCCACGTTGTTGCCGTAGCCGAGCTCGGTGGCCAGGTAGGGCCCGAAGGCCTCGAACCGGTCGAGTGCGGCGAGCGCCTGCTCGGTCAGCGGTCCCGGCCGCATCCGGTCGACGACCGTCCCGACGGTGAGGTTGTAGTGCACCATCAGGATCGAGAACACCGACACGTCGCACAGGCCGGGCCACTCGGCCAGCGCGCACAGGTCGTGGATCCGGCCCGCCGCGACCGAGGGCGGCACCGACCGGGTGCCGACGAAGCGCGCCCGCTGATAGGCGAGGTGCCCGTTCTCGCTGGCCGTCAGCCCCTCCCGGCGGTCGAAGCACGGGTCGAGCAACAGGGCCCGGACGGGCGCGTGCACCTGGTCGTAGCGCCCGTCGAAGCAGGCGTCGACGAGCGCGTCGATCGGGTCGGGAGGAGCCACCGGGCACCTTCTTCCGGACCCTCCGCGAGGGTCCTGGGTCGGGTCGGGCGTCGGGTCGACGAGCGTCGGGTCGAGAGGCTCTGGGTCTGCGTGCGGGCGTCAGGCGGCGGTGAACAGCAGGGCCGCGTTCTGGCCGCCGAAGCCGAAGGAGGTGCTCATCGCCGCGGCCACCGGCCGGCGTCGCGGTCGGCCGACGACCAGGTCGAGCCCGGCGCAGGCGTCGTCCGGGTCCACCAGGTTGGCCGTCGGCGGGATCCAGCCGTCCCGGGTGCAGACGGCGGCGATGATCGCCTCGAGGGCTGAGGCGGCGCCGAGGGCGTGCCCGAGCACGCCCTTGGTGGAGCTGACCGGCATTCCCTCGCCGAGGGCGGCGAGGACCGCCCGGGCCTCCACCGCGTCGTTGACCGGGGTGGAGGTGCCGTGCGCGTTGAGGTAGGCCACGTCGCCGGGAGCCAGGCCGGCGTCCTGCAGGGCTCGCCCGATGGCCAGCTCGGCTCCGCGTCCCTGCGGGTGCGGGGCGGTGACGTGGCTGGCGTCCGCGGAGGCGCCGTACCCCGCGACGTCGGCGACCGGCCGCGCGCCGCGGGCGAGGATGTCATCCCGGCGTTCCAGCACCAGGATCCCGGCACCCTCGCCGATGACGAACCCGTCCCGCGCCCGGTCGAACGGCCGGCAGACCTCGACCGGCGGTCGGGCACCGGGCGAGAGCGCACCCATCCGGGCGAAGGCGGCGACGTAGAGCGGGGTGACCGGCGCCTCGGCGCCACCGGCCAGGACGACGTCCGCCTCGTCCCGCTCCAGCAGTTGCTTGGCCAGCCCGATCGCGGTCGCCCCGGACGCGCAGGCGGTGCACGGGGCCAGGCACGGTCCCATCGCCCCGAACCGGATCGCGACCTGGCCGGCCGCCATGTTCAGCAACCCGGCCGGCAGGACCATGGGGGAGAGGTCGTCGGCACCGCCGGCGGCCAGGGCGAGGGTCTGCCGCTCGAACGTGGCGGTACCGCCCGCCCCGGAGCCGAGGACCACGGCGATCCGGGCGTTCTCCCGGTCGGTCACCGAGTGCCCGGCCGCCGCCATCGCCTCGTCCGCCGCGACGAGGGCGAGCTGGGTGTAGCGGTCCAGCAACGCCGGCCGTCGGACGCCCAGCGCCTTCGGGTCGAACTCCGGCACCCGGCAGGCGACGGTCACCGGGCAGGACCGCAGGGTGGGGTCCGGCGCGGCCAGCGACCGGCCGGCCAGCACCGCCCCGACGAGCGGCGCGAGCCCGATGCCGGCCGGGCTGACCGCACCGATGCCGGACACCGAGACGCTGGCTGCCATCGGGCTCAGTGCTCGGTGGTGAGGAGGCGCTGGATGTCCGCCAACGTCTCCACCGCCTGCAGCTCGGCATCGGTGATCCGCACCCCCAGCCGCTTGCGCAGGGTGGTGCCGAGCTCGACCTGGGAGAGCGAGTCCAGGTCCATGCTCTCGAAGGTGGCGTCCGGGGTGATCAGGCTCTCCTCGACGTCGAACTTGGTGACGAGGATCTCCTTGAGGACGGTCAGGCTTTCCATGCGACGTGCTCCTCGATAGGTGGGCTTCGGGGCGGTGGGTCGGTCCGGGCCGGGTGGCCCGGCCGGCGGGGATCTGATCAGCGGGGATTCCAGGTGAGCAGGCACGAGCCCCAGGAGAGGCCGGCTCCGAACGCGGTCAGCAGGAGGGTGTCCCCGGGTGTCGTCGTGCCGGCCGCGGCGCTGTCGGCCAGCAGCAGCGGGATGGACGACGACAGCGTGTTCCCGACGGTGCGGATGTTGCTGAGCGCCTTGCCGTCGGGGATGTCCAGCTCCTCGCACAGGGCCCGGGCGATCCGGGCGTTGGCCTGGTGCACCACGAAGCCGTCGATGTCGTCGATGCTCGACCCGCTGTCCGCGAGCAACTTCCGGCACGAGGCGCTCATCCGGGCCACCGCCTCGAGGAACAGGGGCCGCCCGGCCATCTGCAGGTAGCTGCCGCTCTCCCAGGCGACCGGGCGGCCGCGGCCGGCGAGCGCTCGCGCCCGGGCACCGCCGGCGGGAACCTCCAGCAGGCCCAGCCCCGCGCCGTCCGACCCGAGGTCGAAGGGCCCGAGGTTCGCGTCGTCCGGGTCCCGGACCCGCTCCACCAGCGAGACCGTCGCCGCGTCGCCGAACAGCGGGGCGGTGGTGCGGTCCGCCGGGTCGACGAAGTAGCTGAACGTCTCGCTGGTCACCAGAGCGACCCGGCGCGCGATCCCGGCGTCGACCAGCCCGACCGCGGTGGCCAGCCCGTACAGGTCGCCCGAACACGCCGAGGTGATGTCGTACCCGGCGATGCCGCCGAGCCCCACCCGGGCCGCCACCTCGGGCGCGGTGGCCGGGCAGGTCCGGTCGGGCGAGGTGGTGGCGAGGACGAGCGTGTCGACCCGCGTGCCCGGGCGCTCGGCCGCGAAGGCGGTCATCGCCGCGACGGCGAGGTCGGCGGTGGACTCGCCGGGTGCCGCGAGGTGGCGCTGGGCGATCCCGGTCCGGGTGACGATCCACTCGTCCGTGGTGTCCATCCGGGTGCACAGGTCGGCATTGGTCTCGACCCGGGAGGGCAGGTGCGTCGTGATGTGGGTCAGGGCGGCGTACATCGGTTCCTCGACGCTGGTTCGGCGGGACGGCGTTGGCTCGGCGGGACGGCCGGCGGCTCGGCGGGACGGCCGGCTAGACGGCGACGCTGCTGTGCTGCAGCGGTTCGGCGGCCTCGATGACCAGCTCCTGCTCGAGTTCCCGGATCGCGGCCCGGTCGCGGTGCAGCTGCTCGGTG
>DATDMG010000012.1:0-5120 GCA_036518955.1 Kineosporiaceae bacterium
CGGTCGCCCGAGGCTGTGCCCAGCCTGGACGGCCGCTGCCGTCCGGTGTCTGCGTCCTGGAGGTCCGGCTTCGGACGAGTCCTGGACGGGACCGTCCCACGATGCGGAAGACCAGGGTGCCGGGCGCTGAGGATTGACCGGGTGACAGCCTCCAGTGCCCGCCTGCCTGTCCGAGGCCGGATCCCGTCCCGGGTGCGCGTCGGTGTGGTCGCCGTAGGGGTGGCGGTCCTGGCGGTCGCTGCCACGGCCGCGGTGACGGTCCCGCGGGCCGTGGCGGTCCCCCAGTCCCGCGGCGGCGAGCCGTTCATGGCGGGCACGGACATGCGCGGCACCAGCATGCGGTGCACCGCCGGGTTGGTCCTGATGGACAACTCGGTACTCGGGGGGACGACTGAGTACCGGCGCAGCGTCCGTTTCGTCCTCACCGCGGGGCACTGCGGTCAGGTCGGGGACCGCTTCGTCACCGTTCCCGAGGGCAACGTGGTCGGTGACGTGGTCTGGAAGTCGCCTACTCATGACCTGTTGCTGATCAGGGTTGAGCCCAGGCTCGACCGCGGGGTGGACCCCGGCTGCCTGCCGGGCAGTTGGACGCTGCCCTGTGTGGCGGTCTCCGCGCACTACTACCCGCGTGCGGTCGGCAGGGTGTTCACCGGCGGACCGCAGCAGAGCGAGAGCGTCCCGGTGGGCGGGACGACACAGTCCGGCGTCCCGATCTGCATCAGCGGCGGTGTCAGCGGCACGATCTGCGGGCACACGAGCGCTCCACCGCCCACGGACTACCCCCCCGACCCACCGGACGCCCGCGACCGCGCCTTCACCGCTGGCTCGGTGGGCACCCAGCCGGGTGACTCGGGTGCGCCGCTGTACTCGTTCAACGGCAACGTCTTCGGCATCGCGACGGGCATCTATGGCGAGATCATGGACGACGGTTCGTCATCGATCCGCGGCGTCCGCTACACCCCGGTCTCGGTCTTCTTCGCCGAGACCAGCGGGTATGCGCCGGCTCCGCCGGGGTGATCCGGTCCGTGGGCCGGCCCGCCCGGCCGTCGCCACCGGACGAGGGGTGCCCGCCCGGGGGCCGGGGTAGGCGGTCACCTCGGTGGCCTTGGCGGTGAGCCAGACCTGACGGCCGGTCGCGAGGTGCAGGGCGGCGATCGCTGTTCCGCCCTCGGTGTCCGGGTCGTGGGCGGCCCGTGCCGCGGGAGTGGACCTGAAGTACTTGTGGCCTTCTCCGGGCGGCTGTGCCGGGCCCGGTCCGTCACCAGCACCGAAGCACTCGGCACCATCGAGCTGTCCGTGGGGGCGGCCGTTGCGGCGACCGTGGTGAACATGGTGCCCGACGCACCGGGTGCTGCTCGGCGGGTCCGCCGGCGACCCGGACGAGCCTGATCCTCGACCGGTTGTGGCTGCTGTCCCAGCATGACCAGACCAAGAGTCGCGGCCCACGGCGACCGGCGATGTTTTAAACTATAATGGTGGAGATGGTGGACATTGTTCCGATGTGCTGTCAGGCTGAGGGCATGACCACGCACGCCGCCCTCGTGATCCGGCGGTTCATCGACCTCCACCGGGTGTCCAGCGCGGCCTGTTGACGACGCCGGGAAGATCGCCCCGCATCGCACCGGCCGACATCTCACCGCAAGGACCGTCATGAGTGCTGCCACCGTCCGCAGCCCCGCCGCGGCGTCCGGTCCCCCCTCAGGGGCGGACGACGGCATCGCCGACCCCGCCTGGAACGTGCTCTTCCAGCGTCCCGGCTCCGCCACGATGATCCGGCTGGTCGCCCCTGGCGCGATCCCGAACGGCGGGATCCTCCTCGGGCATCTGGTGGCGGTGCCCGCTGCCGAGCCGCTGGTGGCCGAGGACACGCAGGGACAGACCGTCGATGGGCGCGCCGTCGTGCAGCGCCTACCGCACCAGCCGGTCGGGGACCCCTGGGGCAGCGGCGGCCCAACCCAGGCGGAGCTCGCCGACGGTCTGCTGGAGTGCCGCCCAGGCCTGGTGATCGATCGCCTGGGGCGGCGAGTGCTCGTCCATGGCCGCGAGGTGATGCTCACGCGGCGAGAGTTCGACCTGCTGGAGCACCTCGCGCGGCATGACGGGCGGGTCTTCACCCGCGCCCAGCTGCTGGCCGCGGTCTGGGAGATGGATGACCCTCGCTACACGCCTCCGCGCACGGTCGACGTCCACGTGTCGCGGTTGCGCCACAAGCTGAGCGAACATGCGATCGCGGTACAGAGCGTGCGGGGCGTCGGCTACCGGTGGTCGGCGCGTGCCGAGCCCGGGAGGAACCGATCGTGAGCGGCCGTCGAGTCTGCAGCGACAGCCTGGAGGTCGGGACGGAGGGCGCCCGGCGGCCCGTCGCTGCGGAGCCGGTTGTCGGTGCGGCAACACTCCTGTCATGCTCCACGTAACATGTGATCGCTATCTTGTCCGCTGTCAGTGTGCGTAGTTTGGAGGTTCCCGTTGTTCCCGCCCGGCCGTTTCGTGGGCGCCGCTCTCGCGGCCATCGTCGTGTTCGCTGTGGGTGGTTGCGCGTCGGCCGGCAGTGTGGCGGCGGGGAGGGCGACCGGTGCTGCCTCGACCGCGTGTGTCAAGGATCAGCTGCGGGTCAAGACTGCTGGGAAGTTGACCGTCGGCACGGACAACCCGGTGTACGAACCCTGGTTCGTGGACAACAAGCCGGGCAACGGCAAGGGTTTCGAGTCGGCGGTGGCTTATGCCGTGGCCAGGCAACTTGGGTTCGCGGACACCGACGTGGTCTGGACCACCGCTAACTTCAACGCTGCCATCGCCCCTGGACCGAAGACGTTCGACGTCGACATCAACGAGGTCTCGATCACCGCTGACCGGGCGAAGGTGATCGATTTCTCCCGTGGCTACTACGATGTCGCCCAGGCTGTGGTGACGGTCAAGGGCAGCAGGATCGCGGGGGCGCGGAGTATCGCCGATCTCAAGAACGCCACGTTGGGCGCCCAGGTCGGGACCACCTCGTACACCACCATCACGGATGTGATCAGGCCTGCTGCCAGGCCCGCTGTCTTCAACAGCAATGACGACGCCAAGGCGGCGTTGAGCAACGGTCAGATCGACGGCTTGGTGCTCGACCTGCCGACTGCGCTCTACGAGGCGAAAGCGGACCTGAAGCAGGGTGTGCTGGTGGGCCAGTTCAGGCGCACGGTGGGTGTGCCTGAGCAGTTCGGGTTGGTGCTGGACAAGGACAGTCCGCTGACGTCGTGTGTCTCCCGGGCGGTGGACGCGCTGCGCTCGGCCGGCACGCTGGGACACCTTGAGCAGCAGTGGTTGACCAGTGCGGTCGGCGCACCGATCCTCGCGTGATCCGCCCGTTCGCAGGCCCTGGAGCCGGATCCTGGTGCGGTGGTGGGCCGGACCGTAGGTTGCGACGGTGGTGACCTCCGGTAGCGACCGGGGGGTGTGGACTCCGTCGCCGGTGCAGCGTGCGCGTATCGCCTACCGCCGCGGGCGTAGCCTTCGCTCGGCGCTGATCGCGGTCTGCAGCGCCGTTCTCATCGCGGGGCTGCTCACCACTGTGACGGTCAGCGCGCCGGGGTGGCCCCGGGTCCGGGAGTCGTTCCTCTCCTACCGGGTGGCTCGGCAGGGACTGCCCGACCTGCTCACCGGGTTCTGGCTGAACATCAAGGTGTTCACCGTCTCGTCGGTGTTCATCCTGTTGCTCGGACTGGTGCTGGCGACGATGCGGACGACGCGGGGCCCGGTGCTGTGGCCGCTGCGGGCTCTGGCGGTCGCCTACATCGACGTGTTCCGCGGGATCCCGCTGCTGCTGGTGCTCTACCTGGTCGGGTTCGGGCTGCCCGGGCTGCGGCTGCAGGGGATTCCCAGCGATACCGTGGTGCTCGGGATCATCGCGCTCACCCTCTCGTACTCGGCGTACGTGGCGGAGGTCTTCCGCGCCGGGATCGAGTCGGTGCACCCCAGTCAGCGGGCCGCCGCCCGGTCGCTGGGGCTGTCCGCCAGGCAGACCTTGCGCCTGGTGGTGCTGCCGCAGGCGGTGCGCAACGTCGTCCCTGCGCTGCTCAACGACCTGGTCAGCTTGACCAAGGACTCCGGGCTGATCTCGGTTCTGGGCATCCCGTTGGACGTCATCCGGTACGCCCAGATCGCCCAGATGGGCAAGGCGAACTTCACCCCCTACGTCGTGGCCGGGTTGTTGTTCATGCTGCTCACCATCCCGATGACCCGGATCACCGACGCCGTCTCCCGCCGGTACGGCTACGTCACTCGTGGGGGGCACGTGTGAGCCGACCCGGTCCCCGGGCGGACGGTAGTCCTGGTGCGGCAGGCGAGCGGGTGTTGCTGCGGGTGACCGGGCTGCGGAAGCGGTACGGGCGCACCGTCGTCCTGGACGGGCTGGACCTGGACGTCGGCGCGCACCGGGTGGTGGTCCTGATCGGCGCGTCCGGCTCGGGGAAGTCGACCCTGCTGCGCTGCGTGGATCTGTTGGAGACCGTGGACGACGGTGTGGTGGAGCTGGACGGCGAGGACATCACCGACCCCCGGGTGGATGCTGACGCGGTTCGCGCCCGGATGGGCATCGTGTTCCAGGCGTTCAACCTGTTCCCGCACCTGACGGTGCTGGGCAACCTGACGCTGGCCCCGCGGAAGGTGCACCGAGTGCCTCGCGAACGGGCGGAGGCACGAGCCCTTGAACTGCTCGACCGGGTCGGCTTGCGCCACAAGGCGTCGGCGCGCCCGGAGGAGCTGTCCGGCGGGCAGCAGCAGCGAGTGGCGATCGCTCGGGCGCTGGTCAACGAGCCGAAGCTGATCCTCTTCGACGAGGTCACCTCGGCCCTGGATCCGGAGTTGGTCGGGGAGGTGTTGGCCATGCTGCGGGACCTGAAGTCGGACGGGATGACGATGATCGTGGCCACGCACGAGATGGGGTTCGCACGTCAGGTGGCCGACGACGTCTGCTTCCTCGACCGCGGGCGGGTGCTGGAACAGGGCTCGCCGGGAGAAGTCCTCGGCGATCCAGCCCACGAGCGGACCAGGCAGTTCCTGCGCCGGATCCTCGAGGCCGGCCGGCTCTGATCCCGGCTCCCATCCCGCGCTCACCCCGCTCACGCCGTGTGCCGTGTGCC
>DATDMG010000013.1:0-5899 GCA_036518955.1 Kineosporiaceae bacterium
ACACCCGAGGCGGCCCGGCGGGTGTTCTTGGTCATGGACAACGGGTCCCTACACGCCAGGCGGGCCTTGTCAACGCCGCCCGAGCACTTCGCGCATGGCGTCACTCCGCGATCGCTACGCGCCCCTGAACAGCCTCGACCGATCGCGGCCGCGCCCGGACAGAGGCATCGGAGGATTGGAGTGTCGGGTGTGCATGCTGTCCGGGTGGAGGACGGCCCGGAACCGAGCGCCGGCGGGCTCCCCCCGTGGTTCACGGCAGCCCGGGAGGCCCTTGGTCGATCGGCCCGACCTGGGTGGACGCCGGGACGGTCGGCTCCTCCGGCAGCGGGATGGGTCGTTCAGCCGCCGGGGTCCGTGGACCCGCGCTGCAGCGGAGGCCGCACGCACACCGGAACCAGACCTCCCGCGCCACCGTCGTTGCCGACGGAATCGATGCGTTGGATCGGTAACGCGTAGGCGGTGACGCCGACCGGGGCGGCGTCCCCCGCCTGGACCGGGCCGAGCCGGGTCAGGGACAGCGCGCCGGTCCCGGTCGACAGCCAGAACCCGGCCCCGGAGACCAGTTGCCCCCGCGGACAGGCGCCGAACCGGGTCCACGCTGGATTGGTAGCCCAGCGTGATCGTGGTGAACCCGCCACCGACCCGCGCCTGGCCCGGCGGGCAGGAGACGGTGGCATACCCCATGTGACGCGCGGACACCATGACCGCGGTGCTGCTGGCGGTCACGGTCAACGGCGCGACAGTAGCGCTCGCATCGGCGGGTGCCCCCACCGTCACCGCCGCCGTCACCGCCGCCACCACGACAGCGGCCCGCGCCCACCGGGCCCGAGAGGGCGGGTGCGGCGACGGCGAGTGCTGCACGAGAGCATTCATGGACGGCCGGTACCGCGTCGTCACGCTCGGCGAAGCGACGGAGCAAACCTCCTTGCGCCGAGGTATGGCACAGGCACTCCGCTCATTCCGGGATAGGCGGTCCGACCACTTCGAGGCCGTAGCGGGAGCCGACCTGGTTCCAGCGCGGGATCTCCTCGGCGGGGGTCAGACCGTCCGCGCCGGGCAGCCGCAGTTCGGTGGCCGGGAGCCCGACCTCGTCGTACAGGTGCAGGATCCCGCCCGGCTCGGCCAGTGCGAGGAACCGGGCCGGGCCGTCGCCGCGGATCCGGAAGGCGTGCGGCAGTCCCTTCGGCAGGTAGATGAAGCACCCGGGGTACAGCACGTAGTCCTGGTCGCCGGCGCGGTAGTCCATCCGCCCGTCCAGCAGGTAGAAGGCCTCCGCCTCGTTCGTGTGCCGGTGCAGCGGGGTGGCGATCCCGGGCGGCTGGGTGACCAGCGCCACCCCGAGGCGCGGGGTGCCCGGCGGTGACTCCAGCAGGTGCTCGAACAGCGACCCCATCGCCCACGTGCCCCGGCCCGTCCCCGGCTCGCGCATCACCACGGCCCCGGCGGTCGCGTCCACGACGTCCATCGGTCCTCCAATTCATCCGAAGCAGATTCGGTTTAATGTAAGGTAGCCCCTGTGACGCAACCGGTCAACAAGCGCAGATACGACTCGACCCGACGGCGCGCCTCCGCCGAACGCACCCGAGCCGCCGTCCTTCTCGCCGCGCGGGACCTGTTCACCCGCCACGGCTACGCCGCCACCCCGGTCACCGACATCGCCCGCGCCGCCGGGGTCTCCCTCGACACGGTGTACGCGGCGGTGGGGCGCAAACCGCAACTGCTGCTCGCCGTCCATGACATGGAGCTGGCCGAGGGCGGCACCCCAGTCGATGCCGAGCAGCGCGACTACGTCCAGCAGATCCGGGCCGCACCCACCGCCGCCGAGAAGATCTCCACCTACGCCGCGGCGCTGGCCCGGGTGCTGCCGCGCACCGTGCCATTGGCGCTGGCCCTGCGCGCCGCCGGCGAGACCGACCCGGCGTGCCGCGAGGCCTACGCCGGCCTGACCGAGCGTCGCGCCGCGAACATGCGGCTGTTCGCCCAAGATCTGCGCGGCACCGGCGAACTGCGCGACGACCTCGACGACGCCGCGGTCGGCGATCTGATCTGGACGATGAACAGCCCCGACTACTACACCCTCGTCCTGTCCCGCGGGCGGACGCCGCAGGAGTACGCCGACCTGGTCCAGGACGTCTGGACCCGAACACTCCTCCAGAACCCCTCGACCGCACGACCGGCGCACCCTGATCGCGGACACGCCCCGTGACGCCCCCGCAGTGATCCATGGCGCCATCCGAGTGCGGAACCACCACCCGAGCGGAACCGGGTCATCGCGCCAGGCCTGCGGCCCCGCCAGGCATCATCCGCTACAGGCCCTTTCCGGAGCCGCTGCCGGTTCTTGTAGCGTCGGGTACACGGTGGAGCGGCCGATGCCCAGGTGACGGCGGTCACGGCCATGCGCTCCCCCATCGCCGTCCGGGGATGGGGGAGCGTCGGACGTCGTCCTCGACCCGGCCCAGCGGGCGTGCACCGCGACGTCCTTGCGCCTCGGCGGCCGAGGCCGAACGTCGGCGACCATCGGCCTATCACGCGGCAAACTGACAGCCACCCGAGCGGCGAACTGAGAGCTGATCTATCGGCAGACTGACAGTCCCGCTGGCGGCAAACTGACAGCTACACTAGCGGCAAACTGAGCGTGCGTCGCTCGGCAGGACCGAGCGCACGACGCCACCGACGCGGGGGAGGACGCCGAAATGAACCAAGACGCGAGCTCTCCACCAGGGCACCTTGTCGAGCGACGCGTTCGACGCGCCCTCGACGAGGCGCTGTCGGACACCCGCGTCGTGCTCGTCAACGGGGCCCGGCAGGCAGGCAAGAGCACGCTGGTGCGACTGGTCGCCGACCAACTCCGGGCGACCTGGCGGACCCTCGACCACGAAGCGACCCGCCAGGCCGCGCTGGAGGACCCGGCGGGGTTCGTCGAGGCAGAGGGCCCCATGGTCATCGACGAGATCCAGCGCGTCCCCGAACTGCTGCTGGCCATCAAAGAGGTCGTTGACCGAGACCATCGCCCGGGCAGGTTCCTGCTGACGGGATCCGCACGAATCCTCGGACTGCGCTCCGTGGCCGACGTCCTGCCGGGCCGGATGGAAACTCTTGAGCTGTACCCCTTTTCGCAGGGAGAGATGGCCGGCACCCCGGATGCCTTCGTCGACGCCGTCTTCGCCTCGGGCGCCGGGCTTCGCCACGACTCTGACCTCCAACGGGGACGGTACGCCGAATTGATCACCCGCGGCGGATTCCCCGAAGCCGTAGCCAGGCCGACCACACGACGCCGTGGGCGATTCCTAGACGCCTACGTCGACGACCTCATCAACCGAGACGTCAGCCAGATCGGCGGGGTCGAGCGGGTGGCCGAACTACGAGCTCTCGTCCGCCTGCTCGCGGCCCGCTCCGGCCACCTGCTCAAAGCAGCAGCACTAGGCAACGAGATCGGCCTGCCACACAGCACGATCGCTCGGTACCTCTCCCTTCTGGAAATGGTCTTCCTCCTCAAGAGAATCCCCGCCTGGTCCAGGAACCTGAGCCGCAGGGCCACGTCGACCCCCAAAGTGACGATGGTCGACTCAGGAATCGCCGCCAACCTCCTCGATCTGGACGCCGATCGACTCGTCCGGCCCGGAGCACCATTCGGTCCCCTGCTGGAAGGCTTCGTCCTCATGGAGCTGTCCCGGCAGCTGACCTGGTCGGAAGAACGCGTGGAACTCTTCCACTACCGGACCCGGGACCAGATCGAGGTCGACGCCGTCCTGGAGAACCGCCGCGGCCACGTAGTGGGCATCGAAGTCAAAGCGGCCTCGACCGTTCGGCCCGAGGACTTCCGAGGTCTACGCCATCTCCGCGATCGCCTCGAGGACGACCTCCTGGTCGGTCTCGTGCTCTATACCGGACACCAGACCCTCCCCTTCGGAGACCGCCTGCGAGCCATGCCCATCAGCGCCCTCTGGGAAGTGCCGGCATCCGCCTGACGACCACGCTTCACCGAGCCGCCGCCCCATGGCGACATCGCCGCCCGGTGCGACGATGGATGAGCGACATCCGACCGCGCCCGCCCTGGAGCGGTCGGCCAGCCACCCACCCGCGCGGGAGATCATGGGGAGAGAACCGGGAGAAGATCTTGGCGGAGTGACCGCGTCGCACCGATACCGGCCAACGAAGACCAACAGCTTGACCAGGCAAGTTATGGAAGAGCAAGGTCGCAGGTGGCGGCTGGCGCTGTTCGGGACGAAGAGGCCGTGGGTTCACATCCCGCCGCCCCGACCCATAACTGCGGGTGGAGGCATGAGAGCCACTGGCCAGCGGTTGGTTCTTGGGCTCTCGACCGCCGGTTGGGCCAACGCCAGCGGGGAGTTCACGATCTGCACCGCCTCCAGCAGCTCTCCGGCATCCGTCATCCGCACCACCACGCTCCGGCGACGATGCAGATCGATCCCGACATACTGCTGACCTTCGTACTGCCCGGCATGAAGTCGCACTGGAGCCTCCTTCGTCGATTGACGTGAGCACCTCCAGCATCTGCGCGGAGGGTCAGCCGGAGCGAGGCTTCACCCTCAGCTCCTTCATGGCATCAGTCCATGCAGTTCACGCCGTCGTAGACCGTGAGCTTCGATTCGGTGAACTTGCGCAGGAGCCCTCGCCCGATTCGGATCTCCAGGCAGGAGCCGCCCCTGGCCGCATCGTGGGCGGTCGCCCCGATCAGGTAGATGCCGATCGAGATCAGCGCTTCGCAGGCCACCGACCACGTGCCGACCGTCGCACAGGCCACGCTGCCCAGGGCGTTGACCACTGCCTGGAAGGCGAGGCCGTTGAATACCCGGTCGAGCTGTCTGGTTCCCCGTCGCGTCAGGTAGTAGCTGCAGGTGGTGATGCGGCACTCCTTGACCCCGTGCGAGGTGACGGTGCCCTTCGGGCCCTTGATGCCGCTAGCCACCGGGACGACACCGCCGGGTGCGGCTTGGTCGAGATTTCCGTCGAGCGCCGTGAGAGTGGCGCGGTCGGCGATGCCGGTGGGCTCGAATCCGTCGGCACCTTGGAACAGCAGGACGGCGGCACGGGTCTGCTCACCGTAGTAACCTGTCGCTTCGATCTTGACGCCCATCGCACCCAGGCGCTGCTGCAGCGCGACGACGCAGCCGCCGTTCGAGCCGGTACGCAGATCAGGGCATTGGGCAAGGGATACCCGCCGCGGGGCCGCACTGGCGACCCCGATCCCCGGGAGAGCTGCCATCAGGGCGACGGCGAGCGTGACCGCGATCAACCTCGCGCCGCCGATCGTTAGGCCGGTGCGGGTCGAGGTGGCCGCCGGGTGGGATCGTCCTGCCGGATAAGATCGTCTAAGGTTCATGTCGGTAACTTGTCGCACACTGATCGTAGCTGACATTGTGGTCCACACCGTAGAAATTGGTCGGTTCGCGAGATCCCTGGAGTGGGTGGTGCTGGTCGACCGGGACGAGGAACTGGCGCGCTTCGACCACCTGTGCGGTGCCGTCGCCAGTGGGGGCGGGGCGACGGTGGTGGTCGAGGGGGTCGCCGGGATCGGCAAGACGGCCCTGCTCATGTCGGTTCTCGCTCGTACCGCCGGGCGGCTGGAACCGCTGACGGCCCGCGGCGGTGAACTGGAACACGAACTTGCGTTCTCGATCGTGCGCCAGCTCTTCGAGGCTCCGCTGAGCAGGCGGCCGGTCGCCGAGCTGCGGGTGCTGTTCGCCGAGGCGGCGGGCCTGGCCGCCCCGGTGTTCGGCGGACTGGGCACCATCACCGGCTCGCCCTCGCCTGCGCCGTACGGACCATCGGAGTCGAACATGGGCAGCGTGGTGCACGGCCTCTACTGGCTGTGCGCGAACCTCGCCACGCGGAAGCCGCTGCGGCTGATCGTCGATGACGTGCACTGGGCCGACGA
>DATDMG010000014.1:0-36596 GCA_036518955.1 Kineosporiaceae bacterium
GGGAAGGGCGGTCAACCCAGTGGGAGCGCGGTACTCGCCGAAGACCTCCCGCAGGGCGCCGGCCCACTCGCCGGTGGTGACGCCGGCACGCGCGCAGGCGAGCGTGGCGGGGACCAGACAGACGCCGTCCGCGGCGTCGGCCGTGAGCCGGTCCAGGGCGGCCTCGGTGGCGGCACGCCCCTCCGGCGTCGCGTCCCGCTCCGCCCGCCAGGCCCGGACCGCCTCGATCGCCCGCTGCTCGACGGCCGGATCGACGGTCTGGATCGCGGTCCGCAGGTCGGCGGTGAGCGGGTTCGGCTCGGTCTCGGTCCACCGGTTGACCCCGACGACGACGTCCTCGCCGGACTCGATCCGCTGCCGCCGCGCCGCGTGCGAGGCCACCAGGGCGGACTTCATGTACCCGTTCTCCACCGCCGCGACCGCGCCGCCCATCTCGAGCACCCGCTCGATCTCGGCCCGCGCACCCTCGACGATCTCGCCCACCTTCGCCTCGATCACCGGGCTGCCGTCGAAGATGTCGTCGTACTCCAGCAGGTCCGACTCGTAGGCGAGCACCTGCTGGATACGCAGCGACCACTGCTGGTCCCACGGCCGGGGCAGGCCCAGCGCCTCGTTCCAGGCCGGCAGCTGGACGGCGCGGGCGCGAGCCTTCTTCGACAACGTGACCGCCAGCATCTCCAGCACGATCCGCTGCACGTTGTTCTCCGGCTGGGCCTCGGTCAGGCCGAGCGAGTTCACCTGGACGCCGTACCGGAACCGGCGCTGCCTCGGGTCGGTGATGCCGTAGCGGTCCCGGGTGATCTCGTCCCACAGCTCGACGAAGGCGCGCATCTTGCACATCTCCTCGACGAACCGCACCCCGGCGTTGACGAAGAACGAGATGCGCTCGACCACGTTGCCGAACCGCTCCGGAGGCACCTGGCCGCCCGCCCGGACGGCGTCCAGGACGGCCAGCGCGGTGCACAGCGCGAACGCCACCTCCTGGACGGGCGTGGCACCCGCCTCCTGCAGGTGGTAGCTGCAGATGTTGGTCGGGTTCCACTGCGGCATGGCCGACACCGTGTAGGCGACCATGTCCGTGATCAGCTTCAGCGACGGCCCGGGCGGGAACACGTACGTGCCGCGGGACAGGTACTCCTTGATGATGTCGTTCTGGGTCGTGCCGGCGAGCTGCGCGAGGTCCGCACCCTGTTCCTCGGCCACCACCTGGTAGAGCGCGAGCAGCCACATCGCGGTGGCGTTGATCGTCATCGACGTGTTCATCCGCGCCAGCGGGATCCCGTCGAACAGGGCCCGCAGGTCCCCCACGTGCGCGATCGGGACCCCGACCTTGCCCACCTCGCCGCGGGCCAGCTCGTGGTCCGGGTCGTAGCCGGTCTGGGTGGGCAGATCGAACGCGACCGACAGGCCGGTCTGTCCCTTCGCCAGGTTGCGCCGGTAGAGCGCGTTGGACTCGGCGGGACTGGAGTGACCCGCATACGTCCGCATCACCCAGCCACGGTCGCGCTCGCGGCGTTGCTGCGACATGGAGCCCTCCTCGTCCCTGCGCCGGACGCTGCCGGTCGACGCTCGACGGGGGTACGCCACGGCGCGCCCCTTCGCGAGAAGCTACCGGGCGGTAGCGCCGTCGGGCAGGGGCGCTGCCGTGACCGGTGTCACGACGCCGACCCGCGCCGGCCGGCGGCCTCCGCGAGCGCCTCGGCCAGGACGTCGGCGACCTCGTTCGCCCAGGGCAGCCGGGTCATCGTCAGGTGGTCCCCGGAGACCTCCACCCACCGCGTCGGCCCGGCGAGGAAGGCGGACCACCGGGAGCGCTGCTCCTTCTGCCGGGTCTGCGCGACCACGATCAGGCTGCGCCCGCGCCACGGGCGGCCACGGTAGCGCCGGCCGAGGTCACCGCTCTGGTGGAAGAAGCGCCAGTGCTGGTCCCCACCGGGCGTGGCGCGCAGCGCGGTCAGGGTCAGGCCGGCGGCGGCCCGCAGGCGCCTCAGCCGCCCGATCGATTCGGGTTCGGGGTGGTCGGCGGGGTTGGGGGGGAAGGAGTCCAGGATGGCCAACAGCCGCACCTCGTGTCCGGCGTCGGTGAGCTGGTGGGCCATCTCGAAGGCGACCAGCCCGCCGAAGGAGTGCCCCGCGAGCTGGTACGGGCCGCTCGGCTGCACCCTGCGCAGCGCGGCGACGTACTTGCGCGCCAGCACCTGGACCGACCGGTCCGGCAGGCCACGCCCCTCCAGCACCGGGGACTGCAGGGCCCACGTCGGCTGGTCCGGGCCGAGCCGACGCGCCCACGGGACGAACGCCACCCCGAGGCCGCCACCCCCGGCGACGATGAACAGCGGGAGCTTCGATCCGTTCGGCTGCAACGGAACCAGCGAGCCCGAGGTCTCGCCGGCCCCGCCCTGGATCAGCTGCGCGGCGAAATCCCGCAGCGTCGGCGCCCGGACGAGCAGCCCGGTGGTCGCCACGTCGGCGGGCACGTCGAGGTCGTCGGCGAGCCGGGTCATCAGCGCCTCGGCAGCGAGTGAGTCACCGCCGAGTTCGAAGAAGTCGTCCCGCAGGCCGACGCGCTCCAGCTCCAGCACGTCGGCCCAGACGCCGGCCACGAGTTCCTCCCAGCTGGAGAAGTCCTCGTGCTCCACCGCGGGCGGCGGGGGCGGGGACGGCAGGGCCGATCGGTCGATCTTGCCGCGGTCGGTCCGCGGTACGGCGTCCAGGAACACCACGGTCTCGGGCACCATGTGCCCGGGCAGGACGCCGCGCAGCGCCGCCCGGAGGGTGGCCGCGTCCGGCCGCTCCGCGCTCGACACCACGTACGCGACGAGCCGCATCGTGCCGTCCCGCTCGCGAGGCCTGCCGACCACGACCGCCTCGCGGACGTCCGGCAGCGCGAACAGCGCGGCGTCCACCTCGCCGGGGTCGACCAGGTACCCACGGATCTTCACACTGTGATCGGCCCGACCTACGATCTCCAGGTCGCCGTCGGACCGGAAGCGCCCCACGTCGCTGGTCCGGCACGTGCGGGTGCCGTCAGGGTTGTCGGTGAAGGACGCCGCGGTGGCGGCCGGCTCGTCCCAGTAGCCGAGCGCGGGGTAGGGCGAGGTCACCGTGATGATCCCTGATCGCCCGGCCGCGACCGGCTCGCCCGCCGGGGTCACCAGCGCGAGGCCGGTGTCACCGCCGCCGCGCCCCACCGGCACGACCCCGTCGCCGAGCACGGTCTCCCGGCGGACCCGGTATTCCGCGATCATGCCGGTCTCCGACGAGCCGTACCGGTGCCGGACGACGCACCCGGGTGGCAGCAGCGCCCGCAGCGACCGCACGTCGCGGGCGTACGCCGCCTCCCCCGCGACGTTGACCGACCGCAGGGTGACCAGATCGTCCGGGTCCGGCCCGCTCGCCACGAACGCCCGCAGGATCGCCGGGCTGGCGACCATGACGGTGGCCCGGTGGGCCGCGATCCACTCCGGCAGCGAGCCGATCCCCTGGGCCCGCGCGTCGTAGAGCCGCAGGGTCGCGCCGACCAGCAGGCCGTGCACGGTCGTCGTCAATCCGGCGTGGAACGCCATCGGCAGGGTGTGGGCGATCACGTCGTCCGCGCCGTAGCAGCCGGTCGCGATCGAACTCACCCAGGCGTCACGGACCAGCATCCGGTGACAGTTGGCAACCGGTTTCGGCTGCCCGGTCGACCCGGAGGTGAAGGCCAGCGCGGCGGGGGTGGCCGGATCCGGAGGATCCCGCCACAGCGTCGCGGGGTCGACGTCCGGCTGGTCGCGGCGGGGGACGACGACGTGCCGCACCAGCACCTGCGCGACCGGCTCGTTCGGGACGTCGGCGACGATCAGGCGGACCCCGCCCCGCTCGACGAACTGGCGCAGCCGCGGCGCGGGGGTCCGCGGGTCGAGCACCAGCACCGGATGCCCCGACGCGATCACGCCGAGCAGCGCCGCCGCCGACCAGACGCCGTGCGTGCAGAGCACGCCGACCGGCTCCAGCCCGCGGAACCTGTCGGGGCCCGCGCGCCGCGCCGGGGGGTCGAACCGCTGCACCGCCCCCCGGACCGCCGCCAGCACCCGGGCGGCCTCGCGGGCCAGCCGGTCGAACAACAGCTCGTCGACGCCGTCCGCGACGGCGAGGGCCCGCGGCTGCGCCGCGACGACCTTGGCGAACCGAACGACCACCCCGCCGGGCGCGTCGAAGGACGCCAGCGGCCGGACCGGACGTCGCTCATCACTCTGCGTCATCGTCGCGCCCTTCGCGCCACCCGCAGCGTCGAGCGTCACGCACGCCTCACCGTCTCGTCGACCACCTTCGTCAGGTTACCCGTGGCACCCGGCGCACGTGTCTGGCGATCGAGGATCGGCGGACAGCGCATTTGCTCACACAGTGAGCATTTCGGAGCTTCTCCCCGCAGGTTCACCCGAGCTGCGAGTCGATCCAGCACCACCGCCACGCCTCGTCCAGCTCGATGCTACGGATCACGGGGTGCCGGCTGGTCCGGAAGTGCGCCCGCGAGTGCCGGCGGGGCGAGGAGTCGCAGCAGGCGATGTGCCCGCACCGGACGCACATCCGCAGCGCGACCCAGGACCGCTCCCCGAGCGCCACGCAGTCCTCGCACGCACTCGTCGTGGTCGCCGGGACGGCGGCCACGTTCTCCGCACGCAGGTGCTCACAGCTCTCGAGCCACCCCGGCGGCCGCAGCTCCCGCCCGCTGGCCACCGCGACCCCCTGGGAGAACGCGGTGAGCATGGCCTCCTCCGCGTCCAAGCGCTCCAGCACCCCCTCCAGCACCTCAGCCGGGACGACGCCGGAGCGGTGGACGTCGACGACCACCCGCCGCTCGGCGCCCAGCATGGCCACCCGGAGCCGGCGAAGCGCGTGGGTCGGCGGCTCGGCGTCCGGGTCGCTCATCGCCAACCGTTCCCAGACCGTGTGGGCGATGCGCTCCCCCCAGTCGGAGAGGTTGGTGACCACGTGCGCCGGGGTGGGCGGCCCCTCCCGGGCCGCCTCGGCGAGCCGCGCCAGCCCGGCGTCGACGGCACGCTGCAGCACCAGGGCCTGCTGCAGGGCGTCCTGTCCCGGGTCGGGGCCACGCACCCCGAGCCGGCGCACCAGCGTGGGCAGCGTCGCCCCCTGGACCAACAGCGTCACCGCGACCGCGCAGAAGGCGGCGAGGAGCAGCGCCGGCCGGGCCGGCAGGCCGGCGGGCAACCCGAACGCGGCCGCGAGCGTGACGACGCCACGCATGCCCGCCCAGCTGATGACCACCACGTACTGCCAGGGCGGTCGTTTCTCGGTGGCTCGGATCTTCGGGAGCAGGCGCGGCAGGTACATGGACGGGAACATCCAGGCGATCCGGACGACGATCAGCGTCGCGGACACGGCGAGGCAGAGCACCAGGATCCGCTGGTCGTCGGTGTCGCTGGCGAGGGCCGCCTCGAGCAGCCGGCGCAGCTGCAACCCGATGAGCAGGAAGACCGCCGACTCCAGCAGGAAGTCGGCGGTGCGCCAGATGGTCCGCTCGGTGACGCGGGACGCCGCGGACTGGATCTCCGGCGAGCGGTGCCCGAGCACCAGCCCGGCCACCACCACGCTCAGCACCCCGGACCCGTGCAACGACTCCGCGACGAGGTAGGCGGTGTAGGGCACCAGCAGGGACCCGGTGGTGTCCAGGACGGGGTCGCTGACCCGGCGCCGGACAGGCGTCACCACCTCGGCGACCAGCCAGCCCGTACCGGCACCCACGGCCACGGCGAGCGCGAAGTCACCGGCGACGTCCGCGAACGTCACCCCGACGGCGACCGCGGCGACCGCGGATCGCAGGGTGACCAGCGCGGTCGCGTCGTTGAGCAGGCTCTCGGCCTCGAGCAGCCAGACCACGGTACGCGGGATCCCGATGCGGCGGCCGACCGCCGTGGCTGCCACGGCGTCCGGCGGCGCCACCACGGCCCCGAGGGCGACCGCCTCGGGCCAGGACAGCCCGGGCATCGCCCACCTCGCCGCCGCCGCCACCGCGAACGCGGACGCCAGTACCAGCCCCACCGACAGCAGCACGATGGGCCGGCGGTTGCGCCGGACGGTGACGAACGGCGTCCGGATCGCGGTCGTGTAGAGCAGCGGCGGGAGGACGCCGATGAGCACCAGCTCGGGGTCCAGCCCGTAGTCGGGGACGCCGGGCACCAGGCTGGCCACCAGCCCCACGGCGGTGAGGACGAGCGGGGCGGGCAACCCGACGCGGGCGGCACCCGCGGAGAGGGAGGCGGCGGCCGCCAGGAGGGCCACGAGCTGGACGGCGGCCTGCACGCAGGGACTATAGACATGCCGACCGCCGGGCGGCACACGGGGATGCCGACCGCGGGGTGACCACCCGGCGTGGCGCCGGCGGCGGTCAGGCGACGGCCGGCTCCAGGACGAGGAGGCGGTGCAGCCGGGTGGCGCGGAGCAGCCGCAACTGCCTTGGCGGGACGCCGGTGAGCACCAGGCGGCGACCGGCCTGCCGGGCGCGGCGGTGGGCGCCGACCAGGACGCCCAGCCCGCTGGCGTCCCAGATCTCCAGGCCGGTCACGTTCACCGACAGGTCACCCTCGCCCTCGGTGACGAGATCGTGGAGCAGGCTCCGGGCCACCGGCGCGCTCCGGACGTCGAGGCGGCCGGAGACGGCGACCTCCACCCCGTCACGTACCACCTCGATCTGCAGCTCCTGCGCCATGCCGCCCCCTGCCCGACCCGCGCTCGGCGCGCTGTTCACGCGCCGCACTCCCTGTTCAGACGCCCGGCGACGCCCTGAGGTTTCATCGGGCGCCGATCTCCCCAACGCGGCACCTGGTGACAGGTCAGCAACACATCGTCGGCCCGACCCTCCGGGCTCGGCACAGCCGCCAGCGCCGCGGGGTAGCGACGGGCCGGGCGCATTGCGAGACTCAGCCATGCGGACCTGGGGGAGCTTGGCGTTCGTCGTGGCGCCGCTGATGGCGTTCCTGGCCGTCGGGGTGCTCGCCCTCCTGCTGCGGTGGGCCTTCTCCCCCGGGCGGTCCCTGGTGGCTCGCCGGCCTCGGGTGGGCGCCTCGACGGAGTACGGCCTGCTCGTACCCGTGGCCCGGCCGGCCACAGTGATCCAGGCCGAGGTGGTTCGCCGTCACCTGGTGGCCCGCGGCGTCCGGGCCACCCTGGCCCCCACCACCGACGGCCCGACCGTCCTGGTGTTCCCGCGCGACGCCGCCGTGGCCCGGGAGATCCTGCGGACGGACCCGCCGCCCGTCGGTTGAGCCGGCTCACCGCTCGTGGGCGCCGGCTCAACCGAGCTGGTAGGCGAACTCCGGTCGCGAGATCCGGGTGACGTCGGCGCCCAGCGAGCGCAAGGAGGACTCCATCCCGGCATAGCCCCGGTCCACGTGCTGGGCCCCCGCGACCACGGTCTCGCCCTCGGCGACCAGGCCTGCCAGGACCAGCGCGGCCCCCGCCCGGATGTCACTCGCCTCCACCGGAGCGGCCGACAGCCGCGGCACGCCGCGGACGAGGGCGTGGTGACCGTCGACCTTCACCTGCGCCCCGAGCCGGGCGATCTCCTGGACGAAGCGGAACCGGGCCTCGAACAGGTTCTCGGTCACCATCGCGGATCCCTCGGCCACGGCGTCCAGGGCGATCACGAAGGGCTGCAGGTCGGTCGGGAAGCCCGGGTACGGCAAGGTCGCGACGTCGATCGCGCGCGGCCGGTCCGGCCCCTTGACCCGAAACCCGTCGGGCAGCTCGCTCACCAGCGCCCCGCTGGCCTCCAGCTTGTCCACCACCATCGCCAGGTGGCCCGTCTCCCCGTTCCGGACGATCACGTCCCCCCCGGTGATCGCCGCGCCGAACGCCCAGGTCGCCGCGACGATCCGGTCCGGGACGACCCGATGCTCGACCGGGTGCAGCGTGGTGACGCCTTCGACCTGCAGGGTCGAGGTGGCGATCCCCTCGATCCGGGCGCCCATCCGGCGCAGCATCCGGCACAGGTCGACGATCTCCGGCTCCCGCGCCGCGTTGTCGATGACCGTCGTCCCGCGGGCCAGGACGGCGGCCGTGAGCAGGTTCTCGGTGGCGCCGACGCTCGGGAACTCCAGCCGGACGGTCGCGCCGACGAGCCCATCCCAGGCCTCCGCCACCAGGAAGCCGTGGTCGACGTGGACGGTCGCGCCCAGCGTGCTCAACCCGCTGATGTGCAGGTCCAGGCCACGGGAGCCGATGGCGTCGCCCCCGGGGAGGGCGACGTCCGCGCGCCCGCACCGGGCCACCAGGGGGCCGAGCACGCAGATCGACGCGCGCATCGCGCGCACCAGGTCGTAGTCGGCGCGGTGGTTCGGCTCGGCTGGGACAGCGATGGTGACCACACCGGCCCCCCGATCGTGCTCGACGCAGCACCCGAGCCGGCGGAGCAGCTCCCCCATGATCCGGACGTCCAGGATGTCCGGGACGTCGACGAGCGTGGTGGTCCCTTCGGCCAGCAGCGCGGCGGCCATCAGCTTCAACACGCTGTTCTTCGCCCCAGGAACCCGCACCGCCCCCTCGAGGCGAGCCCCTCCGACCACCCGCAACGCCTCCACGGCGACGATGGTACGCATTCCGGGCGGCTGCCCGTGGCGGCTCGCGGTCACGCCACGGCGAGCCTCGCCCACGTAGGGTTGGAGCATGGTCAACCTCACCCGGATCTACACCCGGACCGGCGACGACGGTTCGACGAGCCTGGGCGACTTCAGCCGCACCACCAAGAACGACCCGCGGCTGATCGCCTACGCCGACGTCGACGAGACCAACGCCAGCATCGGCGTCGTCCTGGCCATGGCCGGGGACGGACTGGACGCCGAGTCGGCAGCGCTCCTGCGGCGCATCCAGAACGACCTGTTCGACGTCGGCGCGGATCTGTGCACCCCGCTGTCGGAGGAACCGCCGAAGCATCCTCCGCTGCGGGTCACCCAACAGTACGTGGACGATCTCGAGGCGGCCTGCGACCGGCACAACGCGGACCTGGCCCCACTGCGTTCCTTCATCCTCCCGGGCGGATCGCCCGCGGCCGCCCACCTGCACGTCGCGCGGACGGTCTGCCGCCGCGCCGAGCGCGCCGTGTGGGCGGCGATCGACCACCACGGCGTCGCGCCCGACGGCGGGGTGAACCCGCTCACCGCGCGCTACCTCAACCGGCTGAGCGATCTGCTGTTCATCCTGAGCCGGGTGGCCAACCTACCGGCGGGCGACGTGCTGTGGACGCCGGGTGGCGGCCGGGTGCCTTCGCCGTCGTGACGGCCGGGTGCCGCGGCGTCCCCTCGGTCAGGCCACGCTGCTCACATGCTGGCCCGGCGGGGCCGACTCGAGCCAGGCGGCGAGGCCGTTGAAGGCGCCTTCGCTCATCGCGAGTTCCACGATCGTGGAGCCGTACCCGCACCGGACGACTACCCAGCCGGGAAGCACGGAGTGGCGCTCCTCCAGCTCCGGCTGGCGGCTGTCCAGGATGACGAGGCGCTGCCGGGCCAGGGACTCGGCCGCACGCAACCCGAGGGCGAACACCCTGAACCAGTCCAGCCGATCGTCACCGTAGCGGGCGATCCCATGGATCCAGTGACCGCGGTGGTGGACCGTCTCGTGCCGGAGCGAGCAGTCGAAGCTGCCGAGGCCACGGGTCAGCAGCCGCCGCCGGACGAGCAGTACGCCCGGGGCGAGCAGCACCAGGCCCAGCACCGTGGCCAGCACCTCGGCGACAGGGATGACCACGCTCCCCATGTCGCCGCACCCGCTGCCTTCAGTGCGCCGTCGGCTCGGCGATCGCGGCCCGGTCGGACACGATGGTGATCCGGTCGTGCTCCACCGAGAGGAAGCCTCCGTCGACTCTGGCCATCACCACCGGCCCTTCCACCGGCTCGATCTTCACGTTGCCCTCGACGAGCACTGCCAGCACCGGCGCGTGCCCGGGCAAGATGCCGAGGTCGCCGTCCACGGTCCGGGCCACGACGATCGACGCCTCGCCGGACCAGACCCGACGGTCCGCCGAGACGAGCTCGACCTGAAGGGGCACCTGTTACCTCCGCACCTCGGGCACCGCCGGAAGCCGGGTGGCGGTGCTGGCTCTGTGTCAACGATACCTGGGACGACGCCCGCACCGGGGCAAGCGTGACGACTAGCACACCGGGGCATTACCGGACGATGTCAAACTCCCGCCCCGGTGCACTCGACGCGACCAGGCGACCCCACCGGGTCACGGTCCCGGTGGACCGGCGCGGCGGAGTCGCCCAACGCGTCACGAACCCGTCTGCTTGCGGATCTGCTCCGCCTTGCGCTCGACGTCGTCCAGCCCGCCGCACATGAAGAACGCCTGCTCGGGCGTCGAGTCGTACTCACCGTCCGCGATCTTCGTGAACGCCTCGATCGTGTCCGACAGCGGCACGAACGACCCGTCGAGGCCGGTGAACGTCTTGGCCACGAACGTGTTCTGGGACAGGAACCGCTCGATCCGGCGGGCTCGGGCCACGACGATGCGGTCCTCCTCGGACAGCTCCTCGACGCCGAGAATCGCGATGATGTCCTGCAGTTCCTTGTTGCGCTGCAGGATCTGCTTCACCCGGACCGCGGTGTTGTAGTGGTCCTGCGAGATGTACCGCGGGTCGAGGATCCGGGACGTCGAGGTCAGCGGGTCGACGGCCGGGTAGATACCCAGCGAGGCGACCGTCCGGGAGAGCTCTGTCGTCGCGTCGAGGTGCGCGAACGTCGTTGCGGGAGCCGGGTCGGTGTAGTCGTCGGCGGGCACGTAGACGGCCTGCATCGAGGTGATGGAGTGGCCGCGGGTCGAGGTGATCCGCTCCTGCAGCACGCCCATCTCGTCCGCCAGGGTCGGCTGGTAGCCGACGGCACTCGGCATCCGGCCGAGCAGGGTGGAGACCTCCGAACCAGCTTGGGTGAACCGGAAGATGTTGTCGATGAACAGCAGAACGTCCTGCTTCTGCACGTCCCGGAAGTACTCCGCCATGGTCAGCGCGGACAGCGCGACCCGCAGCCGGGTGCCCGGGGGCTCGTCCATCTGGCCGAACACCAGCGCGGTCTTCTCGATGACGCCGGTCTCGGTCATCTCGGCGATGAGGTCGTTCCCCTCGCGGGTGCGCTCACCGACGCCCGCGAACACCGACACGCCGCCGAAGTTCTCGGCCACCCGGTAGATCATCTCCTGGATGAGCACCGTCTTGCCGACACCGGCGCCGCCGAACAGGCCGATCTTGCCACCCTGCACGTACGGGGTGAGCAGATCGATGACCTTGATACCGGTCTCGAACATCTGCGTCTTGCTCTCGAGCTGGTCGAACGCCGGGGCCTTGCGGTGGATCGGCCAGCGATCCCGCACCTCCAGGCGCTCGCCGTCCTTGAGGTTCAGGCAGTCGCCGATCGCGTTGAACACGTGGCCCTTGGTCACGTCGCCGACCGGGACCGTGATGGCCGACCCGGAGTCGGTCACCGGCGCGCCACGCACCATGCCGTCGGTCGGCTGCATCGAGATGGCCCGGACCAGGTTGTCGCCCAGGTGCTGGGCCACCTCCAGGGTCAGCGTCCGGGCCGTCGCGCCGAGGGTCACCTCGACGGTGAGCGCGTTGTAGATGTCGGGCATCGCGTCGGACGGGAACTCCACGTCGACGACGGGACCGATCACACGGGAGACCCGGCCGACCCCGGCGGCGCCGGTGGCGGGCGTCTCGAAGGCTGTTGCGGTCATGTCCTCTTCACTCACTCTCGCACCGGCGTGCCACGGCTCGGGTCGTAACGGCTGCGGGGCTCACGAACTCGCCCCCGCGTCGGCGAGCGCATTGGCGCCACCAACGATCTCGCTGATCTCCTGGGTGATCTCGGCCTGGCGCGCGGTGTTCGCCAGCCGGGTGTACCGCCGGATGAGCTCCTCGGCGTTGTCGGTCGCCGACTTCATCGCCCGCTGCCGGGCGGCCAGTTCGCTGGCGGCCGAGGCGAGCAGGGCGTTGAAGATGCGGCTCTCGACGTACTTCGGTAGCAGCGCGTCGAGGACGGCGGCGGCCGACGGCTCGAACTCGTACAACGGCAGGACCTCGTCGGGCGCCGGAGGTTCCTCGCCCTCGACGACCTCCAGGGGCAGCAGGCGGACGACCTCGGGCACCTGGGTGACCATGTTCACGAACCGGGTGTAGACGATGTGGATCTCGTCGACCCCGCCCTCGCTCTCGTCCTTCAGGAACGCCTCGATCAGCGTGCCCGCGATCGCCTCGGCATCTTCGAACTGCGGGGCGTCGGAGAAGCCGTCCCACTGCGCCTCGACGTGCCGGTGGCGGAACCGGTAGAAGGCGATCCCCTTCCGGCCCGCGATGAACGGCACCACCGTCTTGCCCTCGCTGCGCAGCAGCTCGGCGAGCTGCTCGCCGGCCTTGATGACGTTCGAGGAGTAGGCGCCCGCCAGCCCGCGGTCGGAGGTCACCAGCAGCATCGCGGCCCGGGTCACCTGCCGCTTCTCAGTCGTCAGGGGGTGGTCCTCGTTCGAGTAGGTGGCCACCGCGGAAACCGCCCGCGTGATCGCGCGGGCGTAGGGCGCCGAGGCCGCCGTGCGCTGCTGCGCCTTGACCATCCGGGACGTCGCGATCAGCTCGAACGCCCGGGTGATCTTCTTGGTGGCCTGCACCGATCGGATCTTCGACCGGTAGACCCGGAGCTGGGCTCCCATGGGTGCTCCTCCTCGTCCGGTCCGCGATCAGCCGCGCTTCTGGCGGACGATCTTCTCCTGCTCGACCTCGGACTCCGCCAAGGGCTCGTTCTCCTCCACGCCGGCGGACACCAGCGCCTTGCCCTCGCCGGTCGTGAACCCCTTCTTGAATTCCGCGACGACCTCCTTGAGCGCCGTCTCGGTCTCGTCGGTGAACTGGCGGCTCTCCCGGATGGTGTCCAGGATCTGGGTGTGGCGCCGCAGGTGGTCCAGCAGCTCCCGCTCGAAGCGCAGGATGTCCTCCACCGGGACGTCGTCCAGGGTGCCGGAGGTACCCGACCAGATGGAGACGGCCTGCTCCTCCATCGGGTACGGCGAGTACTGCGGCTGCTTGAGCAGCTCGACCAGTCGCGAGCCGCGCGCCAGCTGCGCCCGGGAGGCGGCGTCCAGGTCGGAGGCGAACATCGCGAAGGCCTCCAGCGCCCGGTACTGCGCCAGGTCGACGCGCAGCGAACCGGAGACCCGGCGCATCGCCTTGGTCTGCGCCGCGCCGCCGACCCGGGACACCGAGACACCGACGTTGATAGCGGGCCGGACGTTCGCGTTGAACAGGTCCGATTCCAGGAACAACTGGCCGTCGGTGATCGAGATGACGTTCGTCGGGATGTAGGCCGAGATGTCGTTGGCCTTCGTCTCGATGAACGGCAGGCCGGTCATCGAGCCGCCGCCCATCTCGTCGGACAGCTTGGCGCAGCGCTCCAGGAGCCGGCTGTGCAGGTAGAACACGTCACCGGGGTAGGCCTCACGGCCCGGCGGACGGCGCAGCAGCAGCGACACCGCACGGTACGCCTCGGCCTGCTTGGACAGGTCGTCGAAGATGATCAGGACGTGCTTGCCGGCGTACATCCAGTGCTGGCCGATGGCCGAACCGGTGTACGGCGCCAGGTACTTGAAGCCCGCCGGGTCGGACGCCGGCGCGGCCACGATCGTGGTGTACTCCAGCGCGCCGGCCTCCTCCAGCGCACGGCGCACCGAGGCGATCGTGGAGCCCTTCTGGCCGATCGCGACGTAGATGCAGCGCACCTGCCGGCTCGGGTCGCCGGAGGCCCAGTTCGCCTTCTGGTTGATGATGGTGTCCAACGCCACGGCCGTCTTGCCGGTCTGCCGGTCACCGATGATCAGCTGCCGCTGGCCGCGGCCGATCGGCACCATCGAGTCGATGGCCTTGATGCCCGTCTCCAGCGGCTCCTTGACGCTCTGCCGCTGGACGACGGACGGCGCCTGCAGCTCCAGCGCGCGCCGGCCCTCCGTGACGAGGTCGCCGAGCCCGTCGATCGGGTTGCCCAGCGGGTCGACGACCCGGCCGAGGTAGCCGTCACCGACGGCGACCGACAGCACCTCGCCGGTCCGCCGGACGGACTGACCCTCCTCGATGCCGCTGAACTCACCGAGGATGACGACGCCGATCTCCCGGACGTCGAGGTTGAGCGCCAGGCCGAGGGTGCCGTCCTCGAACTGCAGCAGCTCGTTGGCCATGACGCTCGGTAGGCCCTCGACGTGGGCGATGCCGTCACCGGCGTCGGCGACCCGGCCGATCTCCTCGCGGGAGGCCGCGCCCGGTTCGTACGACTGGACGAAGGCGTCCAGTGCGTCCCGGATCTCCTCCGGACGGATCGTGAGCTCCGCCATGGTGGTTTCCCTGCTCTCTCTGCGTGTCCACCGGCCCCTGAGCCGGGACCGCACTTGCCAACCTGTGACCCAGAATCGACGACGAGACGACGAGTTGTCAGCCGGCGAGCCGGCGCCGGGCGTCGTCCAACCGCGCTGCGACGGTGCCGTCGAGCACCTCACCGCCGACCTCGACCCGGATGCCGCCGACGACGGTGGGGTCCACGTCGATGTTGAGCCGCACGGGGCGGCCGTACAGGCGCTGCAGCGCCGCACCGAGCCGGGCCCGCTGCTGCTCGGTCGGCGGCAGCGCCGCCACGACGTGAGCGACCAGCTGGCGGCGACGCTCGGCGGCCGCCTCGACGTACTGCTCCAGCACCTGCTCGGTCCGCAGCCCCCGGGGCAGGGTGGCGGCCTGGACGCCGAGGCGCACGGTCTCGGGTGCGGCGCGCCCGGTGAGCAGCGCCCCGACCAGCTCGGCCTTGCGGGCCGTGCCCTCGGTGCGCGCCGAGAACGCGTCGCGCAGCCGCTGATCAGCGGCGATGGTCCGGGCGAACCGGAAGAGCTCGTCCTCCACGGCGTCCAACCGGCCGCCGCGCTCGGCCGCGGCCAGCACGGCGGTCACCGCGAACCGCTCGACGGCGTCCACCAGGTCGCCGGCCTGCGACCATCGCCCGCGGACGAGCCCGGCAAGCAGGTCGAGGCCGCCGTCGCCGACCTTGCCGCCGAGCAGCCGGGTGATCAGACCCGCCTTCGCGTCACCCTCCCGGGACGGGTCCGTCAGCGCGCGCCGCAGCCCCGGGTTGGCGGCCAGCAGGCCGGTCACCGCGAACAGGTCGTCGGCGACGGCCGCGGGGTCGGTACCGGGACCGGTCAGGAGCGCCTCCAGGCTCTCCTGACCGGTCGCGAACGTCGCGCGGCTCACGCCGTGCATCAGAACCCCTGCCCGGCCGTGGCCTCGGCCGACTCCAGGTCCGCGAGGAAGGTGTCGACGACGCGCCGCTGGCGCGCCTCGTCCTCGAGCGATTCCCCGACGACCCGCGACGCCAGGTCGACGGCCAGCCGGCCGACCTCCTGCCGCAGCTGGACGAGCGCCGCCTGGCGCTCGGCCTGGATCTGCTGCGTCGCGGCTGTGGTGATTCGCTCGGCCTCGTCCTGCGCCCGCTGCCGGATCTCGGCGGCGACGGCGGCGGCCTCCTCGGCGGCCTGCTGGATGATCCGGGCCCGCTCCGCGCGCGCCTGCGCCAGCTCGTCGCGGTACTGCTGGAGCGCGGCAGCCGCCTCGGCCTGGGCGATCTCGGCTTTCTTGATCCCGCCTTCGATCGCCTCGGCACGCTCGGCGTAGACCTGTTCCAGCCGCGGAACCACGTGGCGCGCGACGACGTAGTAGAGGATGCCGATGGCGATCAGACCGAAGATCAACTCACCGGGGTGCGGAATGACGGGGAAGGCGGTCTCCCAGAAGCTCTTGCCGCCCCCGTCTTCGGCGGCGAGCACGGTCGCTGTGACGCTCACGGTCACTCCCTAGGGCTCGTCGTGGTTACGGCGTGAGGGTCACGATCAGGTGCGGAAGACGAACGCCAGCGCGAGACCGAAGATCGCGAGGGCCTCGGCCAGCGCGAAGCCGAGGAAGGCGATCGGCTGCAGGATGCCGCGGGCCTCCGGCTGGCGCGCCACACCGCTGATGTACGCCGCGAAGATCAGGCCGACGCCCACCCCCGGGCCGATGGCGGACAGGCCGTAACCCAGGATGGCGATGTTTCCGGACACGTGATGACCTCGTTTCCTATCGTTCCGTCGCTGTGGGGCGCCGGATGGGAGTGATTCGGTGCTCCGGTGCGGCGGGTGCCGACACGGCAGGGCTCGGTGGTGCGATCCAGCGGGTGGTGCAGGTTTCGGTCTCCCGGCGCGTGGATCGACGCGCACGGAGGTCTCAGTGCTCGGCGGCCAGGGAGCCGGCGATGTACAGGGCGGCCAACAGGGTGAAGATGTAGGCCTGCAAGAACTCCACCAGGAGCTCGAAGAGCGTCATCACGAACGCCATGACCCAGGAGAAGATCCCCACCGGGATCAGCGTGGGGTTCCCCGCGTGCAGGACCAGGTACTCACCCCCGGTGACGAAGAGCACCAGCAGCAGGTGACCGGCGAACATGTTGCCGAAGAGCCGTAGCGCCAGCGTGACCGGACGGGTGAAGAAGTAGGTCAACAGCTCGAGCGGGAAGAGGATCACCAGAACCCAGCCGGGGACACCGGGCGGAACCATGTGCTTGAAGTATCCACCGAGCCCCATCTTGCGGATCCCGAGCACGTGGTACAGCACGAACACGACGAGCGTCAGTGCCGCCGGGAATCCGAGCCGGCTCATCGTCGGGAACTGCACCGGCGGGAGCACGCCGAAGAGGTTGTTCAGCAGGATCAGGGTGAAGAGCGAGAACAGCAGGGGCACGAACTTGAGGAAGTCGTGGCTCCCGATGATGTCTCGGGCGAGGCCGTTGCGGACGAGCCCGTAGACCTGCTCGGTGTAGAACTGCCCCTTCGACGGAACCACGCTCATCCGGCGGGTCGACGCGAGCAACCACACCGAGAGGATCACGACGGACAGCAGGATCGCGATGGACGCGCGGGTGATCGCGAAGGGACCGTCCGTGCCGAACAGCGGCTGCCAGAAGTCGGACGTCGTCGGGGCCTGGTATCCAGCGTCACCGGCGGCGAGCAGGGCGCTCACGTCACTCCTCACTCAGGGTGATGACCGGCGTCCGGGGACGCCGAAGGCGGGCGTCGGTCGTGCGTACCGTACCGAACCCACACGAGGTACAGGGCCAGGGCCATGCCGGCGAGGATGCCGATCAGCGCGAACACGGGCGAGGTGCCGAGCCACCGATCTACGAGCCAGCCCAGGCCTCCGTACACGAGAGGTCCGGAAATCAGATACGCGAGAACGGTCCACGCCGCTGCCTCGCCGACCGGGCCGGCGGAGCGGTGGGCGTCGTCGTCCATCGGTGCTCAGCCTATCAGTGACGAGCGCGCCGCGGTGACTCAGGGGAACCGGCATCGGCGCTGTCAAGGCGCTCCTCGACCGGCGCGTCGGCCCGTGACGCATGGCCGAAGGCAAGCAACCGCAGCCGGCTGGTGGCCCGGATCTGCCCACCCAGCCATGCGATCAAGGTGGCGAGAACCGCCCACCCGGCGTACCCTCCGCGCACCCACCCCTGCGGAGCCACCACCAGGTAGATCCCCCCGACCGCCCCCACGACGACCACGTAGCCGATCAAGGCAACAGCCATCACTGCAGGTGGGGAGGAATCTTCCACGGTCATCATGATGATCGGCCCGACCGCCAGGGCCGCGCCGGCGAGCGCCGCCCCGAGCAGCGCCGAGGCCGCCGCCTGCGGCGAAGAGATCAAACTCCCGGCGGAGACGATCAGTCCGACGACCACCCCGGGCACCGCGCCACCGGCGAGAACGCCTCGCGCCGGGCGCGCCACCGGCCCTGACGCAGACCCTTTGTTCACCTGGAATCCACCCCCGATCCGAGCTTGTGAATTCTGTCACGAAATCGTTGGAACGGCCAAACATTGCCGGTGACTGATCACGGTGCGTGATGTCGGGCCCGCCCGCCACCGCGAAACGGCCCGAACGTGAGCGCCGCGGCCACCGCGGTCGAGAACGCGCCCACCGCGAGCGCCCGCGGCAGGTCGAAGACGGTGAGAGCGACGCCGAACGCGAGCGCCGCCGTCCAGACGTACATGATCAGGACGGCTCGGGCGTGGGTGTGCCCGAGCTGGAGCATCCGGTGGTGCAGGTGGCTCTTGTCCGGATGCCAGGGCATCTGACCGGCCCGGGTACGGCGGATCACCGCGAGCAGCAGATCGCCGAACGGCAGGGCCAGCACGGCGAGCGGCAGGACCAGCGGCAGGAACGCCGGCGCGATCTTGAGGCCGGAGATCACCGCGGGGTCCACCTGCCCGGTGATCGCGATCGTCGGGGCGGCCAGCAGCAGGCCGATGAGCATCGAGCCGCTGTCGCCCATGAAGACCCGGGCCGGGTTGAAGTTGTGCGGCAGGAAGCCCAGGCAGCAACCGACCAGGCCGGCGGTGATCAGGGTGGCGAGGGAGGAGTAGTCGGTCTGGCTCGCCTGCCGGGCGATCAGGTAGGAGTAGACGAAGAACGCGGACCCGGCGATCGCCACGATCCCCGCGGCGAGACCGTCCAGCCCGTCCACGAAGTTGACGGCGTTGATCGTGACGATGACCGCGAGGACCGACAGCAGTACCAGGACGCCGGGCGAGACGAGGGTGAGCCCGGCGATGGGCAGTGTCACGAACTGCACACCCTTCCACGCCATCAACCCGGCCGCGATCGCCTGCCCGGCCAGCTTCGTGACGGCGTCCAGCTGCCACAGGTCGTCGGCGACGCCCAGCGCGCAGACCGCGGTCGCCCCGAGCAGCACGCCCCACGGCGAGCCGTTCGTCCCCGAGAAGACCGGCTCCAGGAACGGCAGCCGCCACGCCATCACCATCGCGACGGCGAACCCGGACAGCATCGCCACCCCGCCCATCCGTGGGATCGGGACGCTGTGCACGTCCCGATCCCGGACCGGTGTGATCGCCCCGAGCCGCCGCGCCACCCGGCGCACCAGGGGCGTCACCAGGTAGGTCACCGCCGCGGCCACCACCAGGACGAACACGTAGGCCTTCACCTAGGTGGTCGCCCCCTGCGCGTCGGCGGCGTCGACGACGCCCGGCACGACCCCGCGGAGCTGGTCGATGGTGAGGTCACCGTGGCGGAGCAACCGCGGGACCGGACCGCGCGCGTCGACGACCGTGGACGGGCCGCCGTAGCTGGTCCGCCCGGCGTCCAGATAGACCGCGACGGCGTCGCCGAGCTGTAGGTACGCGTCGTCGTAGGTGGTCGGGAGCGGGCGGCCGGGGGCGTTGGCCGCGGTGAGCGCTAGCGGCCCGGTCTCGGCCAGGAGCTGCAGGGCCACCGGATGCAGCGGCATCCGCAGGGTCACGCTGCGGTCGCCGCCGCGCAGCCCCCAGTCGAGCGAGGGTTGCGCCTCGCAGATCAGGGTGAGCGGCCCGGGCCAGAAAGCCTCGGCGAGGGCCCGCGCCTCGGCGGTGACCTCGGTCGCCAGCCCGTCGATGGTGCGCCCGCTGCCGATCAGGACCGGCGGGCGCAGGCGCGGGTTGCCCTTGGCCGCCCGCAGTGCGGCCAGCCCCGGCGCGGAGAAGGCGTCGCAGGCCAGCCCGTACGCGCTCTCCGTGGGCACGACGACCAGCTCGCCCTCGCCGAGCACCGTCCGGGCACGGGCCAACCCGCGGCCCCGCCCCGAGGAGTCCGAGCAGTCGTAGCGATAGCTCACGCCGGAAGTCTCGCACCTCCACCGGAGTGCTGCCGTCACCGGGCGGAGCGACAGGCCAGCAGGGCGCGGTCCCGCCCGGTCAGATCGCGCTCCGTCCGGACGTCGGCCCAACCGCCCGCAGCACGCACCAACCGTCGCGCCGCGGCGCCCTGGACGTCGCCGTGCTCCATCACCAGGGCCCCGCCCGTCCGCAGCAGGACGGCAGCACACCGCACCACCGCCGCCGGCACGGCCAGCCCGTCCGCACCGCCGCCGTAGAGCGCCAGGTGCGGGTCATGGTCGGCGACCTCCGGATCGACCGGTCGGGCGCCGTCCGGGATGTAGGGCGGGTTCGCGACGACGACGTCCACCCGGCCGGTGAGGTCGGCCAGCGCCTCGGGGTCGGCGACGTCCCCGAGCCGCAGGTCGACCCGCCCCGGCGCGATCCGCTCGACGTTGCGCGCCGCCCAGGCGTGGGCCAGCGGGTCGGCCTCCAGAGCCACCACCCGGGCCGTCCGGAGCTCGACCGCCACGCTCAACGCGATCGCCGCCGAGCCGGTGCACAGGTCCACCACGAGCGGCTCGTCGAGCTCCTGCGCCGCGGCGATCGCCAACCCGGCGACGACCTCGGTCTCCGGGCGCGGCACGAAGACGCCCGGGCCGACGTCCAGCTCGATCGTGCGGAAGGCGGCCCGGCCGGTGAGGTGCTGCAACGGAATCCGCTCCGCGCGCTGGGCGACCAGGTCGGCGAAGCGCGTGGCCGCGGCGTCCGGCAGCGACCTGCCGGTGATCGCGGCGGCCGGCACCGCACCGGCGGTCACGCCCAGGACGTGCGCGGCGAGCCGCTCGGCGTCGCCTCGGGGAGCGGCCACACCCGCCTCCCGCAGCCGGTCGGTGGCGGCCCGGAGCACCTCGTCGAGGCGCTGCGTCACGCCGGCTGCCGGGCCAGCGCCGCGGCCTCGTCGGCGGCCACGCAGGAGTCGATCACCGGGTCCAGGTCACCGGCCAGTACCTGGTCGAGGTTGTAGGCCTTGAACCCGGTGCGGTGGTCGGCGATCCGGTTCTCCGGAAAGTTGTAGGTGCGGACCCGCTCCGACCGGTCGACCGTGCGCACCTGGCTGCGCCGGACCTGCGCAGCCTCGGCCTGGGCGGCCTCCTGGGCGAGCGCGTGCAGCCGCGCCCGCAGGATCCGCAGCGCCTGCTCCTTGTTCTGCAGCTGGCTCTTCTCGTTCTGGCAGGAGACGACGAGGCCCGTCGGCAGGTGGGTGATCCGGACGGCGGAATCCGTGGTGTTCACGCTCTGCCCGCCGGGACCGGAGGACCGGAAGACGTCGATGCGCAGATCGTCGTCCTTGATCTCGACCTCGCTCGCCTCCTCCGGCTCCGGTAGCACCAGGACGCCGGCGGCCGAGGTGTGGATGCGGCCCTGTGACTCGGTGACCGGCACGCGCTGCACCCGGTGGACGCCGCCCTCGTACTTCATCCGGGCGAAGACACCCTGGCCCGGGGCGGGGGCCCCGCGGAACTTGAGCGCGACGGACACGTCCTTGTACCCGCCGAGCTCGCTCTCGGTGGCGTCGAGCACCTCGGTACGCCAGCCATGCCGTTCCGCGTAGCGCAGGTACATCCGGAGCAGGTCGCCGGCGAACAGCGCGGACTCCTCGCCGCCCTCCCCCGCCTTGATCTCCATGATGACGTCACGGTCGTCATCCGGGTCCCGAGGCACCAGCATCCGGCGCAACCGCTCGGCAGCGGCGTCGGCCAGCTGCTCCAGTGCCGGGATCTCGGCGGCGAACCCGCTGTCGTCCTCGGCGAGCTCGCGCGCCGCCCCCAGGTCGTCCACCGCCGCACGCCAGGCCCGCTGCGCCTCGACGACGCCGGTCAGCTCCGCGTACCGGCGGCCGAGCCGGCGGGCCGACGCGGCGTCCGCATGGACAGCCGGGTCGGCGAGTTGCCGCTCCAGCTCGGCGTGTTCGGCGAGCATCGGCGCGACGGCACCCTCGAGCGGCGCCACCGCGGAGTCGGTCATCACCGCCCACCTCCCGTGATCATGTGCCGCGGTCAGCCGCGCAGCCGACGACAAAGCAACGGACGCCGGCGTCGCCCGGCCAGACGGCGACCCGCCCGGCCAGGCGCAACCGGCGCCGCGAACGCCCTACTTCTTCTTCGCCTGCTGGACCTTGCCGTACCGCTGCTGGAACTTGGCGACCCGACCACCAGTGTCGAGAATCTTCTGCTTGCCCGTGTAGAACGGGTGGCACTGGCTGCAGACGTCGGCGTGGATCACACCGTTCCGGGCGGTGGACCGCGTCGTGAACGTGGCGCCACAGGTGCAGGTCACGGTGGTCTCGTGGTAATCCGGGTGGATACCGCTCTTCACTGAACAACTCCTCTGATCGCGGGGCGCCGGGTCGTCCGCGGGCGCGCGACGTGAACCGGAGCCAGGGCACCAGTGTGCCAGACGCGCAACCCCGGCCCGCCGGCCGGCATTCCCGGCCCGACGCCATCACCGGTCCTCCCGGCGCAGATGCATGATCACAGCTGCCGTGCGTGGTCACGACTGGGTAGCAGGTCCCGCCGTCAGCCAGGTGCGGACGGCGTCCCGGAACGGGACGGCGAAGGAGTTCGCCAGCGTGCGGGCCTGGCGGGGGCTGGAGAGGCGGGAGACGTCCGGCACCAGGTTGACGGACCAGTACACCCCGAGCGGGGCGACGTCGCCACGGAACGCACGGCGGCGGCTGCCTGCGATCATCAGCTCGGCCGGTCCGCCACCCGCCGCAGGGAAGATCAGCCCGTTCAGCGTCCAGGGCGCGATGAGCACGAGCGTCGGAACGCCCTCCACCACGGCGGCCTCGGTCGTCTCGACCACGAGCCGGGGATTGGCCGACGGATCGCCGGCGAAGACCCTTTGGTGCACATCCTCGAACGCGGTGCGGGCCCGGTGCAGCAGGTCGTCCAGCGCCGCTACACCCGGCGGGGTGTCCGTGGTCACCAGCCGGCCTCCTCCCGTTCCGCGCCCGCCACCCGGCCGGCGCGCCTCCCACGCTGGACGAGACCCAGGCTGCCCCGGCCAGGACGTTCGTCGCCGCGGGCACGAACCCGCCGGGGCGTCGGCCCGGCTGGGAGCGCTCCCGCGTCAGCGCTGCGCTCGCAACAGCAGCGCTCCCGCAGCAGCGGGCGCGCCGACACCGCGCTCGGTGGCCGTCCCGCTGGACCGCAGTCACCGGTGCCCGCCCCGCGCGCAGGCGTGGGCGGGCACCGGCGATCGCCTGCGGATGCGGGCGGATTCCTCCGGTCAGTCGTCGTCCCTGCTGCTCGGCGACGGCGTCGTCTTGGCCACCTGCAGCAGGAACTCCGCGTTGCTGCGGGTCTGCTTGACCCGGTCGAGCAGCAGTTCGATGGCCTGTTGCGCTTCGAGCGCCCCCATCACCCGGCGGAGCTTCCAGACGATCTTCAGCTCGTCCACGCCCATCAGGATCTCCTCCCGCCGGGTGCCGGACGCGTTGACGTCGACGGCCGGGAAGATCCGCTTGTCGGCCAACTGGCGCGACAGGCGTAGCTCCATGTTGCCGGTGCCCTTGAACTCCTCGAAGATCACCTCGTCCATCTTCGAGCCGGTCTCCACCAGGGCGGTCGCCAGGATGGTCAGCGAACCGCCGTTCTCGATGTTCCGGGCGGCGCCGAAGAACCGCTTGGGCGGGTAGAGCGCCGAGGAATCCACACCACCGGACAGGATGCGCCCGCTGGCCGGAGCCGCCAGGTTGTAGGCGCGACCGAGGCGGGTGATCGAGTCGAGCAGGACGACGACGTCGTGCCCGAGCTCGACGAGCCGCTTGGCCCGCTCGATGGCGAGCTCGGCGACCGTGGTGTGGTCGTCGGCCGGCCGGTCGAAGGTCGAGGCGATCACCTCTCCCTTGACCGTGCGTTGCATGTCGGTGACCTCTTCGGGCCGCTCGTCCACGAGCACGACCATCAGGTGGCACTCGGGGTTGTTCCGGCTGATCGCGTTCGCGATCGCCTGCAGCACCAGGGTCTTGCCGGCCTTCGGCGGCGACACGATCAGGCCGCGCTGCCCCTTGCCGATCGGCGCGACGAGGTCGATCACCCGCGTCGTGGTGATGTTCGGCTCGGTCTCCAGCCGCAGCCGCTCCTGCGGGTACAGCGGGGTCAGCTTGTTGAACTCGGCCCGGCCGCGCGAGTCGTCCGGGCTGGCGCCGTTCACCGAGTCGATCCGGACCAGCGCGTTGAACTTCTGCTGCCGGCCCTGCGGCTGCTCGCCCTCTCGCTGCTGCTTCACCGCACCGATGACCGCGTCACCCTTGCGCAGACCGTACTTCTTGACCTGCCCGAGCGAGACGTACACGTCGTTGGGGCCGGGCAGATACCCCGACGTCCGCAGGAACGCGTAGTTGTCGAGGACGTCGAGGATGCCGGCGACCGGCACCAGGACATCATCCTCGGCGAGTTCCGGCTCGTCCGCGACGACGCCACCCTCCGGACGGGTGGTGCGGCGCTTGCGGTCGCGGTAGCGCCCGCGCCGACGCCGGCCGCGGCCGTCACCCTCGTCGTCCTCATCGTCCCGGACCGCGTGGTCCCGGGCGCCCGCGTCGCGCGGGCCCTGCTCGCGGAGCTGCTGACCGTTGCGGGCGACCTGCTCGCCGCGCCCGGCCGTGCCCTGGCCGTTCTGGCCCGGCGCGCCGTCCGTGCCGCCCTCGACGACAGCCACCCGCTGGCCGTCACGCTGCTGGCTATCACGCTGCTGGCCGTCACGTGGACGGCGCTCGCGCCGACGGCCGAAGCCCTCGCGCTGCTCGGCCTCACCGGGGGGCCCGGCCGGAGCCTCGGCGCCCTCGACGGCCGGCCGTTCGACGGGAGCAGGCTGCTCCGCCGCTGCCGCGCGCTCAGCTGCCGCGGGCCGCCCGGCCGCAGGGCCCTCGTCGCGTCGCGCCTGCGGCTCCGGAACGCCGGGCTCGGCCGCCCTGGCCACCGCCCGGGCCGGGGGCGCCTCGGACGGCGACGCGCCGGCCAGCGGCAACGCCTGCTGATCGGTCGAACGAGGCGACGGCGGGCCCGCCGGAGCGCCGGCCCGACGCGAGGCCCGCCGGGCTGGCGGGGCGGAAGGAGCCTCCACGGGCGACGTGCCGGCCTGCCGGGCACGGATGGCCTCGAGCAGGTCGGACTTGCGCATGCGCGCGGTGCCGCTGATCCCGAGCTCGGCCGCGACGGCCTGCAGCTCAGGCAGCCGCATCGCGGAGAGGCTCAGGCGACGGCTGCTGGAGCCGTTGGAGCCGGCCTCGGTCACTGCCGAGTCCGCAGAAGCGGCTTGGGTGGTGTCTGTCACTAAGGGTCCCTTCCCCTCCCCGGCTGCTGGCCCTTGGATGAGGTCACGCCCGGGTGAGACTGCGTCCGGGCCCGCGCCCGAACCGTGTGGAGAGTGCCGTGCGCGCACAGGGAAGTGGCTGTAGATCACGGCGGGGGCAGCACTGGGAGCAACTCAGACTCAATCCCCCTACGGCTGCGCACACACTGTAACACCGCAAGGGGTGCGGATGCGCAATCCGGTGGGTCACTTTCTCCTGTTCGTTGTCGGGAACACCCCCCTACCCCCGGTTGTTCCCACCTGATCGGGCGAGACCCACCGGTCGTCGGACCGAACGCGATCGCCTCGTCCGGGACGGCGCGCCCCCGGTTCAGTCGAACTGTGCACCCTCTGTAGTCAAGAGAGTGCCTTCCGTATCGATTCTGGGGGTCAGCACCCGCCAGCGGCCTGTCTCCGCGCCGCACATGGCCAGCGCGGCGCCCACCGCCACCGCCGGCTCGTCGTCCACGCCCAGCACCAGCAGGCTCGGCCCCGCCCCGGAGACGACCGCCGCCCCGCCGGCCCGCCGGATCGCGTGCAACAGTCGTGCGGTCGCCGGCATCGCGGGGGCGCGCAGATCCTGGTGCAGCCGGTCCTCGGTGGCCGCCATCAGCATCTCCGGGCGCCGGCTCAGCGCCTCCACCAACAGCGCGGCACGCCCGGCGTTGAAGGCGGCGTCCGCGTGCCGCACCTGGGCGGGCAGCATGGCACGGGCCTTGGACGTCGGCAGTTCGCCGTCCGGGACGCACAGGACCGCACGCACCTGCGGCGCGACCGGCACCTGAACGGCGCGCGCCCGCCCCCGGGCGCGCCCCGGAGGCGCCGCCTCGGCATCCGTCCAGGCCACCGTGAACCCTCCGAACACGGTCGCGGCAGCGTTGTCCGGATGCCCCTCGACCGCGGAGGCCAACTCGAACACGGCCGCCTCGTCCAGCCGGGAAGGATCCGCGAGCAGGCCTCGCGCAGCGGTGAGCCCCGCCACGATGGCCGCGGACGACGAACCGAGCCCGCGCCCGTGCGGGATCACGTTGCGGCAGCGCAGGCGCAGCCCGGGGGCGGGGACCCCCGAACCGGCGGCCCCGGCGTGCACCAGCCCGCCACGGATGGACCGGACGACGAGGTGGGACTCGTCGTCGGGCACCCGGCCGGCCCCCTCGCCGTCCACCTCGATCACCGCTGTCGGTTCGCCGGGGACCGCCGGGAACGCCTCGACGATCACCACATCGTACAGATCGTACGCCAGGCCGAGGCTGTCGAAGCCGGGGCCGAGGTTGGCGCTGGTCGCCGGCACGCGGACGACGATCGGCACCCCGTAGCGCACTGCCGCGCCCTCGGGCTCGGGGGCCGACCGTCCGTCCCCGGCCAACTCCCCCAGCCGGGCGCTGGTGACCGGCCCGCTCACGCGGACAGCCGGAGGGCGCGCGCCGCCGTGACGGCGTCGACAGGTACCCGGACGGGGGTCACCTCGCCGCCGTCCGGGCGGCGCAGCGCCCACTGCGGGTCCTTGAGACCGTGCCCGGTGACCGTGCAGACAACCGTCTGGCCGCGGTCCAGCAGCCCGGCCGCGTGGCACTTGAGCAGCCCGGCCACGCTGGCGGCCGACGCCGGCTCGGCGAACACCCCCTCGGACGCCGACAGCAGCCGGTGGGCGGCGAGGATCTCGTCGTCGGTGACCAGATCGATCAGGCCGCCGGAGGAGTCCCGGGCCTCCTCGGCCTGCTTCCACGAGGCGGGGTGGCCGATCCGGATCGCGGTGGCGATGGTCTCGGGGTGGTCCACCGGATGGCCGAGCACGATGGGTGCCGCTCCCGCCGCCTGGAAGCCCCACATCCGGGGACGTCGCGTCGCCGGCGCGGGGCCGAGGCGCGGGGAGTCGGCCGCGTACTCGCGGTATCCCTTCCAGTAGGCGGTGATGTTGCCGGCGTTGCCGACCGGCAGGCAGTGGATGTCCGGCGCGTCGCCGAGCAGGTCCACGATCTCGAACGACGCCGTCTTCTGCCCCTCGACGCGGGCCGGGTTCACCGAGTTGACCAGTTCCACCGGGTACGCCTCGGACAGCTTGCGGGCGAGTGTCAGGCAGTCGTCGAAGTTCCCCTCCACCTGGAGCAGCGTCGCGCCGTGCGCGATCGCCTGGCTGAGCTTACCCATCGCGATCTTGCCGTCCGGCACCAGGACCGCGCAGGCCATCCCGGCGGCGGTGGCGTAGGCGGCGGCGGAGGCCGAGGTGTTGCCGGTGGACGCGCAGATCACCGCCTTGGCACCGGCCTCGGCCGCCCTGGAGATGGCCATCGTCATCCCGCGGTCCTTGAACGAGCCGGTGGGGTTGACGCCCTCGAACTTGATCCAGACGTCGCAGCCGGTCCGCTCGGACAGCACGCGGGCAGGGATCAAGGGGGTACCCCCCTCGCGCAGCGTGATCACTGGGGTGGTGGCGGAGACCGGCAGCCGGTCCCGGTACTCCTCGATCACGCCTCGCCACTGGTGGGCCACCGCGAATCAGTCCCCTTCCACACGCATCACGCTGGCCACCGCTTCGACGATCGGCAGCCGGGCCAAAGCCTCCACGGTCGCCGCGAGCGCCGCGTCGGGCGCGGTGTGGGTGACGACGACGAGCTCGGCCCGGGACGCGCCGTCCGGGACCGGAGCCGACGGCGCGGCGTCGTCCCGGGCCCGGTGCTGCTGCTGCCGCACGGTCTCGATGGATACCCCGTGCTCCGCGAACACCTGCGCGACCTGGGCCAGCACGCCCGGCCGGTCGGCGACGTCCAGGCTGATGTGGTAACGGGTCGGGACCTCCCCCATCGGCCGGACCGGGAGCCTGGCATAGGCCGACTCGCCCGGGCCTCGGCTGCCGCCGACCCGATTGCGGGCCACGCTCACCAGGTCGCCGAGGATCGCGCTGGCCGTGGGCTGCCCACCGGCCCCCCGGCCGTAGAACATCAGCTCGCCGGCGGCCTCCGCCTCGACGAAGACGGCGTTGAAGGCGTCCCGGACGCCGGCCAGCGGGTGGCTGCGGGGGATCATCGCCGGGTGTACGCGGACCGAGACGCCCTCGGCGCCGTTCCCGGCGACCGTGCGTTCGCAGATCGCGAGCAGCTTGACGACGGCGTTCATCGCCTGCGCGCTGGCCACGTCGGCGGCGGTGACGCCGGTGATCCCCTCCCGGTGGACGTCGGCGGCGCTGACCCGGGTGTGGAACGCCAGGGACGCCAGGATCGCCGCCTTGGCCGCGGCGTCGAAGCCCTCGACGTCGGCCGTCGGGTCGGCCTCCGCGTAGCCGAGTGCCTGTGCCTGGGCGACCGCCTCCGCGAACCCCTGGCCCGTCGTGTGCATCTTGTCCAGCACGTAGTTGGTGGTGCCGTTCACGATGCCCAGCACCCGGTGCACCCGGTCGCCGACCAGCGACTCCCGCAGCGGACGCAGCAGCGGGATCGCCCCGGCGACCGCCGCCTCGAAGTAGAGATCCACGCCGTGCTCGGCCGCGGTGCTGTACAGGGTCGGGCCGTCCTCGGCGAGCAGGGCCTTGTTCGCCGTGACGACGCCGGCTCCGGCGGCCATCGCCTGCAGGATCAGCGTACGGGCGGGCTCGATGCCGCCGATCACCTCGACCACGATGTCGGCGCGCTTCACCAGCTCCGCGGCGTCCGTGGTGAACAGCTCCCGCGGCACGTCGACGCCACGGGCCCGGCCGATCCGGCGGACCGCGACGCCGGCCAGCTCGACCGGCGCCCCCACCCGCAGGGCCAGTTCCTGCGCGTACGTCGTGAGCAGCCGCGCCACCTCGGTGCCCACGACCCCGCACCCCAGCAACGCGACCTTCAGCGGCTCCACGCCGTACTCCTCACCCTCGTTCGGGCGCCGCCTCCGGCAGCGCCGTTCCGGCTCGACGACGACAGCTACGTCACCAGCCTGGCTCCTGTGTCCCACACCGGGGCGGTCGCCCGCCGGGACATCTCAGCATCCGGACGGCGCTGCGTCGACGGCCCGACGTCCCGGCACCTCGACGTCCCAGGATCACCCAGTGTCGCGCACCGGCGGCCGGCTGCGGCCCGCGACCCGCGGACACGCACCGACCCCGCGCTCGGCGCTGGGCCGCGACCCCGCCTCAGCCGGCGTCCAGGGCCAGCAGATCGTCCTCGGTCTCCCGGCGGACCAGGACCCGCGCCAGGCCGTCCCGGACGCTCACCACCGGCGGCCTAGGCACGTGGTTGTACTGGCTGGACATGCTCCGGCAGTACGCGCCGGTCCCGGGCACGGCCAGCAGGTCGCCGCGCCCGACGTCCCCGGGCAGGAACTCGTCCCGGACCACGATGTCGCCGCTCTCGCAGTGCCGGCCCACCACCCGGCTCAGCACCGGAGGGGCTGCCGACGCGCGGGACGCCAGCGTGCACGAGTAGTCGGCGCCGTACAGGGCGGTCCGGATGTTGTCGCTCATCCCGCCGTCCACCGACACGTACCGGCGCCAGCCGCCGCCGTCGAGCCGGACGTCCTTGACCGCACCCACCCGGTACAGGGTGAAGGTACTCGTCCCGGCGATCGCACGGCCCGGCTCCACGCAGACCCGCGGGACGTCGATCCCCAGCCCACGGCACTCCCGGGCCACGAGGTCGGCCATCTGGTCGGCCAAGGCCTTCGGCTCCAGCGGGTCGTGAGCGCTGGTGTAGGCGATGCCGTAGCCACCGCCCAGATCCAGCTCCGGCATCCGGTAGCCGCGGTCGGACGCCGTGCGGGCGTGCAGGGTGAGCAGCCGGCGGATGGCGACCTCGAACCCGCCGGTGTCGAAGATCTGGGACCCGATGTGGCTGTGCAGACCCAGCAGGTGCAGCTCGGGGCGGGCCAGCGTGCGGCGGACGGCTTCGTCGGCCACGCCGTCCGCGAGGGAAAGCCCGAACTTCTGGTCCTCGTGCGCGGTCGACATGTACTCGTGCGTGTGCGCCTCCACCCCGACGGTCACCCGCAGCAGCACGCTGGTGGTGACGCCGAGTTCCGCGGCGAGGTCGGCCACCCGGTCGATCTCCTCGAGGGCGTCGATCGCGATGCGGCCGATGCCGGCCGCCAGGGCGCGGCGGACCTCGGCGTCCGGCTTGTTGTTGCCGTGCAACGTCATCCGGGACGCCGGGACGCCACCCCGCAGGCCGACGGCCAGTTCCCCGGCCGAGCAGACGTCCAGGCCCAGACCGTCCTCGGCGATCCAGCGGGCGACGCCGGTGCAGGTGAAGGCCTTGCTGGCGTAGTAGACGTCGGCCCCGGACAGGCCGGCGAAGGCCGCGGCGAAGGCGTCCCGGAACGCCGCCGCTCGCGACCGGAAGTCGGTCTCGTCGAGCACGTACGCCGGCGTGCCGAACCGCTCCGCCAGCGTGGCGACGTCCATGCCGCCCACGTCGAGGAGGCCGTCACCCCGGCGCCGCACGGTCAGCGGCCAGAGGATCGGCAGCAGGTCGTTCACGTCGTCGGGCGGGCGCAACCAGGAAGGGACGGAGGCGACGCCCCCGTAGTCGGGCGCGTGCAGGGCGCCGGCCTCGTGCGCAACCATCAGGCGGTCCTCGGGTCCGTAGGGGTGTTCACATCCGGTGGGGCGCGCTCACCCCGAGGAGCCCGAGCCCGTTGCCCAGCACGATCCGGGTGGCCTCGTTGAGCCAGAGGCGGGCCCGGTGGACGTCGTTCACCGGCTCGCCGGCGCGCGGCGTCACCCTGGTCTCGACGTACCACTTGTGGTAGTGGCCGGCGAGCTCCTCCAGGTAGCGGGCCACTCGGTGCGGCTCGCGCAGTTCGGCGGCGGTGGACACCACGCGCGGGAACTCCCCGAGCGCGGCCAGCAGCACGGCCTCGGTCTCGTGGTCCAGCAGCGCGGGGTCGAAGCCGTCCTCACGATGGACGCCGGCCTCGGCGGCGTTCCGGGTCACGCCGGCGATCCGGGCGTGCGCGTACTGTACGTAGTAGACCGGGTTGTCGTTGCTGCGCCGGGTGAGCAGGTCGAGGTCGATGTCCATCGGCGAGTCCGCGGACGAGCGGGCGAGAGCGTACCGGGCCGCGTCGGCTCCCACGGCCTCCACCAGATCCTCGAGGGTGATCACGGTGCCGGCGCGCTTGCTCATCCGGACCGGCTCGCCGTCCTTGACGAGGTTGACCATCTGCCCGATGAGGATCTCGAGGTTGACGCCCGGGACGTCGCCGAAGGCCGCACACATGGCCATCATCCGGCCCACGTAGCCGTGATGGTCGGCCCCGAGCATGATCACGACCCGGTCGAAGCCGCGTTCCCTCTTGTCCAGGTAGTACGCGAGGTCCCCGGCGATGTAGGCGGCTTCGCCGTCGCTCTTGATGACGACCCGGTCCTTGGTGTCGCCGAGGTCCGACGTCCGCAGCCACACGGCGCCGTCCGCCTCGTAGATCCGGCCGAGCTCCCGCAGCCGGGCGACGGCCCGACCGACCTCACCCGAGGTGTGCAGGTCGTTCTCGTGGAAGTAGACGTCGAAATCCACCCCGAACTCGTGCAGGCTGCGCTTGATCTCGGCGAACATCAGCTCTACGCCGTGCGCCCGGAAGACCTCCTGCGCCTCGTCGTCGGGCAGGCTGCGCGGGTCGGGCTGGCCGGCCTCGGCGACCTGGCGGAGCACCTGGTCCGCGACGTCCTGGATGTACTGCCCGCCGTACCCGTCCGCGGGCGCCTCCTGGCCCCGAGCGCGTGCCAACAGTGACCGCGCGAATCTGTCGATCTGCGCGCCGTGGTCGTTGAAGTAGTACTCGCGGACCACCTTCGCCCCGCTCGCCTGCAGGATGCGGGCCAGGGAGTCGCCGACCGCCGCCCACCGGGTACCCCCCAGATGGATCGGACCGGTCGGGTTGGCACTGACGAACTCGAGGTTGATCGCCTGTCCGGCGAGGGTGTCGTTCGTGCCGTACCCGGGCCCGGCCCCGACGATGGCGCGCGCGAGCTCGCCGGCCGCACCGGCGTCCAGGGTGATGTTGAGGAATCCGGGCCCGGCGACGTCCACCGCCTTGACACCCGGGACGGTCGCGAGCCGCCGGGCGATCACCGTCGCCACCTCCCGCGGCGACCGCCCCGCCTGCCGGGCCAGCTGGAGGGCGATGGTCGCGGACCAGTCGCCGTGCTCGCGCTGCCGAGGTCGCTCCACCTTGATCTCGCTCGGCACGGTGACCTGCAGGTCGCCGGCGGCGACGGCCGCGACCAAGCAGGCGCGGATGGCGGCGGACAGTTCCTCGGGAGTCACCCCAGAAGGGTATCGGGGGACGAGCGTCGGGTGGCGCCGGCGTCAGCCCGGTGACGCCCGGACGAGGTGAGCGGCCTCACCGCCGGCCGGACGCCGAAGGGCCGCCAGTGATCGTGGGCACGGAGCGATCCGGCAGAGGATGATAGAGATCAGTAACCGCTTCGCCGCGCGTAGCGATACAGCTGTCGACGCTCAAAAGTGAGCAGACGGCGAAGATTGGATGATGGGATGATACAGGCGGACACCATGGACGGCCCCTCGCTGCGCACCGCCCGGCGCTCCGGGCTGATCGACCAGGTGATCGAGCAACTGCGTGGGCAGATCATAACCGGTGCCTGGAGCATCGGCACGCGCATCCCGACGGAGGCGGAGCTGGCCCAGCTCACGGGGACGAGCCGGAACACCGTTCGCGAGGCCGTGCAGTCACTCGTCCATGCCGGGCTCCTCGAGCGACGTCAGGGGTCGGGGACGTACGTGCTGGCCAGCAGCGAGCTGGCGGGTGCGGTGAGCCGCCGGGTGGCGGTGGCGCACGCGGTCCACGTGCTGGAAGTGCGGCGGACGCTCGAGGTGGGCGCAGCCCGACTGGCAGCCGTTCGCCGCACCGACGCGGACGTTGCTCAGATGCGGGAGTTGCTGGCCCGGCGCAACCGCGTGCTCGGCTCCGGCCGCGTCGACGAGGCCCTCGCCCTGGACGTGGAGCTGCACCGGTCGATCAGCCAGGCGGGCCACAACCCGGTGCTCACGGACCTGTACGAGAACTTCGTGGCGGCCCTCCAGGAGAGCGTGCGGGCGAACTACTTCGCGTCCGGCGTGATGTCGCCCACCAAGCACGCGGACCTGGTGGAAGCGATTGCAGCCGGGGACGCGGAGGGCGCCGTCGCCGCGGTCACCTGCTACCTGGACTGCCTGCTCGAACACGCCCCCCCCTTGCCAGCCGGCAGCGAACCGGAGTCGTGACTCGAGCGGGTTGCCCAGGTACGCCGGCCCGGCAGCACCCCACGCGGGCCGCGTACCCCCCCTTCGCACCCACCGCGAGCGGGGGCAACCGTTTCGCGCCCAGGCCACCCGGACTGGTATGGTCCTGGTGTCCCGAGCCCCCGTAGCTCAGGGGATAGAGCACCGCCCTCCGGAGGCGGGAGCGCAGGTTCGAATCCTGCCGGGGGCACCCTGCTTGACCAGCGGCTTTGCCTGAGGCACTGACCCTCCCGCTCGGTTCATGGAACGAAACGTGGACCGGGCGTCTCTATGTTCACGCCATGGCACGCCGCAAGCGCCGCTCACGCGGGCATATCGAGGAGCTCCCCTCCGGACACTTCCGGGCGATCGTCTACGCCGGCGTCGACCCGCTGACGGGCCGCGACCACCGCATCAAGGAGATCGCCCCGACCTACGCCGAGGCCGAGGTCGCGGTGACGAGGCTGCTCCGGCAGGTCGATGAGCGCCAGCACCCGAAGTCCGCCATCACGGTGGCCGAGGCCGTCGAGCAGTGGATGGAGGTCGCCGACCTCGAGGTCACGACTCGGGAGCGGTACGAGGACCTGATCCGGATCTACATCAACCCCCGGCTCGGGCACCTGCAGGCCGGCCGGCTGGACGCCGAGCTCCTGGAGCGCTTCTACGCCCGCCTGCACCGCTGCCGCGACCTGTGCTCCGGGCGGCCACCCAAGGGGCACGTCTGCCGGCCATTGAGCACCAGCACCACCCGGAAGATCCACTACATCCTGCGCGGTGCCTTCACTCGCGCCGTCCGCTGGCGCTATCTGTCGGTCAACCCCGCCGAGCTGGTCGAGGCGCCCGCGCCCGAGAAGACGCGCCCAGACCCGCCGTCCGCCGCCGAAGCAGCCGCACTGCTCAACGACGCCTGGACGGACCCCGACTGGGGCCTACTGCTGTGGCTCACGATGATCACAGGATTCCGGCGCGGCGAGCTGTGCTCCCTGCGCTGGCATCACCTCGACACCGCTCGGGCGAAACTGTCGGTGGAACGCAGCACCGCCCAGCCGACTCGCGCCGCGGTCTTCGAGAAGAACACCAAGACCGACACCGAGCGGCGCATCTCCCTCGATCCGCAGACGATGGAACTGCTGAGCTCCCACCGCACCACGGTGGCGAAGCGGTGCGCCGACCTGGGCATCGAACTGGACGAGGACGCCTTCATCTTCTCCCTGGCACCCGACAACTCCAGGCCGCTGCTCCCGAGGTACGTCACCCAGCGGTACCGGCGCATGGCCCAGCGGCTGCGCCTGCGCAGCACCCGCATCCACTCCCTGCGGCACTACTCGGCCACCGAGCTGCTCGCCGCCGGTGTCGACCTGCGCGTAACCAGTCAGGCCCTCGCGTGACCTGCGGCGTGTCGGTGCTGGCTTCGGCGTTTGGATCATGTTTGACTGCGGGGCGTGCCCGAGTCGCCCGATCCGCCCTCGTACGAGGACTTGGCGGCGCTGGTCGTGGCGCAGGCCGCGCAGCTGGCCGAGCAGGCGACGTTGATCGAGGCGATGCGGACCGAGCTGGCCGCGTTGGCGCGGGCGGCGGGTCGGGACTCCTCGAACTCTTCTCAGCCACCGAGCCAGGACGGGCCGGCAGCGAAGGCGAAGGTCAGGGCGAAGCAGACCGGTATTGAGCAACCGCCGGCGGGTGAGTCGGCGGGGCAGGCGGGCCGGCCGTCCTCGGGGGGATGACGGGCGCGGCGGGGTCAAGCGTAAGCAGGGCGGGCAGGCTGGGCATCGGGGCAGTGGCCTGGCGCGGGTGGCGAAGGCGGATCGGACCGAGCCGGTCGAGCCGGCCGCGTGCGCCGGCTGCGGGGGCAGCCTGGCCGGTGCCGACGGGACGGTGGCTTCCCGGGTTCAGGTGTTCGACCTGCCCGCATTGGCGCTCACGGTGACCGAGTACCTGATCATGCGGCGGGTCTGTGCGTGCGGGTGTGCCACGACCGCGGACCTGCCGGCCGGGGTGCGCGGCGGCCCGGTCTGCTATGGCCCGCAGGTGGCCGCGGCGGCGACCTGGCTGGCCTCCCAGGATGTGATCGGGGTCCAGCGGGCGGCGGACATGATGTCGGCGCTGCTGGGCGCCGAGGTGTCGACCGGGTACGTCTCGTCGTGTCTGGCCCGTCTGGACGCCGCGTTGACCGCGACGGGCTTCGAGGACGCGCTGAAAGCCGCGCTGTGTGAACAGGACGTGCTGGGCACCGACGAGACGCCGGCCCCGATCACCCCGTCCGGTGCCGCCGCCGAGGCCGCCAAGACCGGGCAGGACATCAGCAACCCGCACGTCTTCACGGTGCGGACCCTGTGCAGCTACACCGGCGGCGGATCCGATCTGGTCTGGTTCGGCGCGGCCGGTACCCGGACCAAGAAGGAGATCTCCGCGTTCGGGATCCTGGACAACTACACCGGGACGCTGGTCCGCGACGACTTCGGCGGCTACGTCTCCTACGACGACGACCTGGCAGGCGTGCAGCAGTGCCTGAGCCACATGCTCCGCCACTTGCAGGACGTGATCGATATCGACCCGCTCACCCAGGCGTGGGCCACCCAGGCCGCCGACGCCCTGCGGCTGGCGATCCACGCCTTCAACCAAGCCCGCCGCAACGGCGCCCCCCTCGACACCGACCGGATCGCCGCCGCCCGCAAGAAGTTCGACCAGGCCGTGGCCTGCGGGATCTCCATCAATCTGTCCCGGCCCTGGGCTAAGGGCAACCACCCCGGCCTGGTCCTCGCGAAACGCTTGAAGCGCAAGGCCGACCAGGTGTGGCTGTTCACCACCCGCACCGACGTGCCCCCCACGAACAACGGCTCAGAAGCCGCGATCCGCGGCTTCAAGCTCGCCGAGAAGGTCTCCGGCTGCTGGCGCACCCTGGCCACCCTGCAACGCCACTGCCGCATCCGCTCCTACCTCGTCACCGCCCGCAACCACGGCCGCCAACCCCTGGACGCCATCCGCGACGCCCTCGGCGTCACGGCCTGGATGCCACCCCGCAAGACGACGACGGCATTCGCTCGCGCTGCCTGAGAAGCGGGCGCTGGGCCAGCTACCCCTGACTGGTTACAACGCAGATGCTGCACTGGCGGCGTTCGAAGCCTTCGACGAGAAATGGGGTGAACGGTATCCGGCGATCGGCAAGCTGTGGCGCTCCGCGTGGGACAACTTCGTGCCGTTCCTCGATCTCGATATCGAGGTCCGGCACTTGCTCAGCACCACGAACGCCATCGAGTCGCTGAACGCCCGGTTCCGGAAGGGCATCGACGCGAGAGGTCATTTCCCGAACGAGCAGGCCGCGATGAAGGTATTGTACCTTGCCGTGAGGTCTCTCGACCCGAAGGGCAC
>DATDMG010000015.1:0-9437 GCA_036518955.1 Kineosporiaceae bacterium
TAGCCCTGACCACCGACGGCAAGGTCACCGCCTGGGGCTGGAACGGCCATGGGCAGACCGACATCCCGGCGTCGCTGGCGGGTAAGTCGGTGACCGCGATCTCCGCCGGTTACTACCATGCTCTGGCCCTGGCCTCGGACGGCACGGTCACTGCATGGGGGGACAACGCCTACGGGCAGGCGAGCGTCCCGTCGTCGCTGGCGGGTAAGCGAGTCATCGCGATTTCCGCAGGCGCCTACCATTCCATAGCGTTGGCCGCGGACGGCACGGTCACCGTCTGGGGCTCTAACACCTACGGGCAGCTGAATGTCCCGGCGTCGCTGGCTGGCAAGACGGTGACCGCGATCTCCGCCGGCTACTGGCATTCGCTGGCGTTGGCCTCGGACGGAACGATCATCGCGTGGGGTTACAATAAGTACGGGGAGCTGAACATCCCGGCCTCGCTGGCTGGCAAGACGGTTACCTCGGTCGCCGCCGGCGACGCCTTTTCGTTGGTATTGACCTCGGATGGCACGGTCACCACCTGGGGCGACGACAGTTACCGGAAGGTGGAGCTCCCGGCGTCATTGGCGGGTCAGAAGGTTACGTCGATCGCCGCTGGGGAGGTGCATGCGCTGGCGATCGTGCAAGTTCCCCCGTCGGAGTCGTGACCATGTTGGGTGAAGTGGCCGCGCTGGGCAGGTGATGGTGCGGGGCCGGGGCAGGGGCTGGCTGTACGGTCCTGCCCCGGTGAGGTGGCGCCGTCTGCCGCCATCGCCTTGGCGGTGGGGTGCACTCCTCGCCGGGGCAGCCGCCCGTCTGCCACTGACAGGAACCTGCCGCGGGCTGGAACCTGCCGCGGACGGTCTCGCGCTTGCCGAGGAACAGGGCATTTTGAGATACCCCGTGCGGTATGCGCGTCGCGGGGTTGGGCTCGCCTTGCCCGTGGCTACGAGGACCGCGCTTGGCGGGAAGTTGCTGGTTGAGCTGGACGAAGAAATCGGCAATGACGCGGACGCCGCGGCGGGTCACGACGCCTGGCCGCGCAGGCGCTCCTCACGGGCCAGGACCCGGGCGCTCTGGGCCTCACGGCGCTTGCGGTAGGCCTCCGGCAGGTCGGCGGGGTCCCAGACGATGCACGAGTCGAAGTGCGCCTCACGCTCGGCAGGCGTCAGATCCTGCAGTTGCTCGTAGCTGGTCACGTCGTCCCAGCTGCCCATACCGGCAGGGTAGCGGCCGACACCGACACAGGGCGGGCCGACCGTGGACAGGCCTGCCGTGCTCGCTGTCCGGTTGTTCCCGGGCGTCCACGGATGCGTCCGGCCTCCTGTGGGGAATGCGTGGGATCAGGCCAACCAGGCGGCGTCGCCGCAGGTCAGGGGCGTGCTGGGGTCGTTCTGTAAAACCGTCGGCACAGCCTACGTTGGTTCGAACCCAACACCCGCCACCACCAGCCGGAACGGCCCCTGACTTGCGGAGACGCGGTCAGGGGCCGATCTTGCTGATGGCTTTGCGGGAGCGGTTCCGGGGACCGTTGCTGATCTGATGATCTTTTCCTTGGCCTGCGAAGACGTCATGGCCGCGACCCCTGGCCATGCATGTTCTCGATTGCTTGTGGGGCATCCGTGGGGTGCACTGGCGGTCGTTCCGGATACCCGCGGCGGTGTGTCCATCGGGAGGGCGTCGGTGCCTGCTACGGGCAAGCGACAGGCGAGGGGTTGACGATGCAGCCACTCTGACTGCACTATGCAGTCATGGCGACGGCAGTGACGATCAGGGACGTGCCGGAAGATGTCCGGGACGTGCTGGCGCAGCAGGCGCGCGAGCGGGGCCAGTCTCTCCAGGCTTACCTGCTGGGGATCTTGCGTCGGCAGGCGCAGTTCAGCCGGAATCGCGAGCTTCTGGCCGAGATCGAGGCAGAGCTCACGGTGGAGGGCGGCGGTGCCGGACCGGATGCGCCTGACTCCCGGGAGGTCCTGGCGCAGGCGCGCCCAGAGACTGACCGGGCGGACGGCCGGCAGGAAGGGCAGCCGAGGGCCAGCGCATGATCGTGGTCGACGCTTCGGTCCTGTCGAATGCGCTGGTGTACGCGGATGAGCGTGGTGCGCGTGCGCGTGCGGTCCTTGCGCGTGATCCGGAGTGGGTGGCGCCGGAGCACTGGAAGGCCGAGGTCTTCTCAGTTCTGCGGGGTCTGACGCTTGGACGGAAGATTGAGACTTCTGTGGGTGAGCGTGCCGTCGGCCGGATATCTCGGCTCGGAATCGAGACCGTGCCTTTAGATTCGCTCCTGACCCGGATGTGGCAGCTTCGGGATTCGATCAGTGGCTACGACGCTGCGTATGTCGTCCTAGCCGAGATGCGTGACCTCACCCTGGTCACGGCTGATGCCAAGCTCGCCAAGACGGCTACGTCATTCTGCCGAGTCGAGCTTGCCTGACCGGAGGGTGAAGCCCACCTGCGCCGGTGCGAGCGCCACCAGGGGGCACGGTCGCAGCCAGTCGGGCAGCGACCTGCCGGCGGCCTCGGCCAGGGCTGCGGGAGAGTTGCTCGTCGGGTAGTTCCCCTACGAGTCGCCGAAGCTCTTCGGCGTCCGGCTGATCCTGGCTAACGTCGGCTGAGTCCAGTTCCCGTGGGGATGCGTGGGGATCAGGCCACCCAGGCGGCGTCGCCGCAAGTCACGGGCGTGCAGGGGTCGCTCTGCAAAACCGTCGGCACAGCCTACGTTGGTTCGAACCCAACACCCGCCGCACCAGGCCAAACGGCCCCTGGCCCCGGGACGGATCCAAGCGGCGCTATCGGCCGGGGCGCGAGGGATGGTCGCCGCGTCCGCCTTCTGGAGATTCTTCCGTGACGCAGGCGTCGATCCCTTCTCCGTCTCGCGGCTCTGTCTCGGGGTCGGATCATCTCACCCAAGGTAGGTGAATCACGTCCTAGAGTGTGCGCATGGCCGATATGGATCAAGGTGTGACGTGGCGGGTCACGATCAGACACTGGTCGCTGGCGGGTATTGCCGCCATGGCTGTGCTTCTACTCGCGGCGTGCACCCCCGACACCGGCACCCCGGTGGCGCCTCAGGTGGCGACCACGTCCTTTTCGCAGGCCACCACTTCCATAGCTGCCCCCAGCACGACTACGGCGACCGCGACCACGTCCAGAACGATCAGGAGCACAGTCGCGACATCCAGCTCGGTCAAGGTCGCGGAGGCGACGACGCCCACGCAGGCCGCAACCAGAGGCAGCTGCAGCGAGGGTTACTACCGCAATGTGAGCGGAGTCTGCGTGCACCGGCCCGAGTCGGCCGCAGCGGTTCCGGCGGGTGCCACGGCGGTGTGCCGTGACGGCACCTTACAGCTTCAGTCAGCACCGCAGCGGTACGTGCTCGCATCACGGAGGAGTTGCGCGCTGGCTTTAGCTAGGGACCTGGCCGGGTGCCGTCTGCGAAACCCGCGACGATCAGGCTAGAAGCGGAACATCGGTGGCATGGCGCCCGAGGGGACCGACCCAGACTGCACCGCACTTGGAGCAGATCTCCTCGACGCCGGGTAGGTTCACGGGTGAGCCAACCAGCGCGGAGCGAGTGTTGGTGACCACGGTCAGAGCGCAACGGTGGCGGGACATCTGATCAAGCTAGGAGTCGTGCCGGCCTGGGCCACGGCCCGCGCCGGTGGTACTTGTCTCCCTATCACCCATGAGTCGCGCCCTCACTCTCGGGGCTCGATGGCGTTGGTCCAGCCCAGACGGCTGGCCTCCCGATTTTCAGCGGGCGGATCTTTGGGCACCTGACCCAGCTCCCACCTGCGGCTTTGCGCCTCGCCGTCGTCCTTGACGCGGTCCGTCGGCACGTATTCGGCACGGGGCGGGAAGGCTGAGGTCGAGGCGCGGCCCGCGGCCCTTGCGTGGACGGGCGGGTGTGGGAATGCCTCTGACGGTGCGGGAGGCCCACGGGCTGATCGTCGACCACCTTTCGATCATCCTCGGGGCGCTCCACGTCCAGCTTGTGCCCGTTCCTGGCGTAGGCGTTCGAGGGTGGCCGTGTGGGCTTCGAGGTCAGGGTGAGCGCCGAGCAGGCACGCTGTCCGTCGGCGGGGGCGAGCACGTCGTCGGGGAGACTGTCGGTGACGAGGATGCCGGTCATCTCGCGCATGCCGGTGTCGACGAGGGAGACCTGGCTGCCTTCGGGCAGGAAGGTGAGGTCGAACCGCTCGACCCCGCCCAGGGTGGTGGCGGTGATGACGACGCCGACGCCGCTGGTCAGCGCGTGGGCGAGTTCGGCGCTGCGGCGTTCGAGGATGGTACGGACACCGGGCAGCGCGACGGCGCCGGGGGTCAGGACGAGCGCGGCGTACTGGTGCTCGACCGGGCCGGCCAGCAGGGCGTCCAGATCGGACTCGTCGATGTAGTCCAGCTCGAGCCAGGGCAGGTCCAGGCCGAGGAAGGCGCCGCGGTTGAGCATCGGGTAGTGCGCCGTCTCCGACGCCGATTCGATCACTGCGATCTTGCCTGGCCTGAGCACTTCGAGTGTGACGTCCCTGGTCGTCAACGCACTCCCCCCGATCGGTCGCCCCGTGGTGGTTCGGCTCAGCCGCCGGACGGGGCGCGGGTGTCGGCTGCTGGTGCGGTCCAGGCCTGCGGGGCCGATGACCACAGGACGTCGTCCGTGGAGGAGATGGCGTAGCGCAGCCGGTACGTCTCGGTGGCGGCAAGCTCTTCCCGCACGATGCGGAACAGGTCGGCGTGTGCCAGCCAGGACTGCGCCAGGCGGCGGACGGCGTCCAGGTCGCCGATGTAGGCGAACTCAGGTTCCCTCGCGGCCTGCTCTACGTCGTCCACGGCCCGGCAGGTACCGACGCGCAGCACGGACACCGGCAGGGCGAAGCACTCCGCCGCTGCCCGGCCCATCGCCTCCATGGCGACTTTCGCCACGCTGTAGAGGCCGTCGGGCCGCGGTGGGTCTTCGGGCCGGATCGGCACCGGTGCTGGCAGGCCGGCGAGGTGGTCCAGTTCGCTCCAGCCGCTGACGTGGTTGGTCGAGGCCAGGACGACGCGCCGGCACGGCCCGTCGAGCGCGCCGTCCAGGACGTTGCGGGTGCCGTCGATGTCGACTTCCTGCAGGCCTTCCCAGCCCGAGTAGGCGCCGTGGGCAAGGTGGAGCACGTAGTCGACGTCGCCCGCCAGGCCCAGGACGGCGTCCCGGTCGCCGACGGACAGCTTGTGCACCTCCACCCAGTACTCCGGTTCACGCACGGGACTGACGTCGAGCGCGACGAGCGAGAAGTCACCCGCGAGGTCGCGGGCGAGCGGGGTGGCGATCGCGCCGGCGGCACCGGTGATGAGCACGCGAGGCGGACGGGTGGGGTCGGCCGATGGTGGCGCCGGCCGGGGCGTGCGCTGCTTGGTCGAGACGGGAAGCTGCATGGTCCTCACCTTGCCGAGTCGTCGTTCGGTGGACGTGCCGTCAGGTCACGTGTCGCGAGACACCCGCTCCCCGATCGTCGACTCCAGCTGGGCCATGCGCTGCCTGAGTTCGCGGACCTCCTGCCGGACCTCCGCGAGTTCCTCGACCACCGCATCGAGGCGCGACTCATCGCTGCCGGCGGAGGACGCCGGCTGCGGCCGGGACGAGCGCACGAAGATGCCGGTCCCGTGCCGCGGCGTCACGAGGCCTTCGTTGGTCAGGACCCGCAGGGCGCTCTGGATGGTGTTCCGGGCCACGCCGAACTGCTGGGCGAGGTCGTCGATCCTTGGCAGCTTGCCCCCGGCGGTGTACTCCCCGTCCCGGATCGAGCGCCTCAACGCGTCGCCCACCTGCAGGTATGGGGCGCGAGGGTCGTCATCCGGGAGCGGGTCACCGCGCCAGCGAGAGGCAGGACACCCAGTAGAGCCATGTATGTTGACAGACCCAGGAGACGCGTCTACGCACACGCCCTGCCCGGCCGGGACGAGATCGCCAAGCAGTGCATCGACGCGATGCTTCAGCGGAAGCCCTGACCTCTCTGCCTGCTGCGGTCAGCAGAAGCACCCCATCTTCGAGGGGCCAGGGCGCACAGTGGCCCGTGCGCTGATTGGATCTCTCACGATTGACCAGCGCAAGTCTGGGAGCCACCGTGATTTATCGAACTTTTGTTCGATGAGATGAAGGGAGGTCGTGGTCATGGCACAGCGCAGCGCGATTGAGTGGACCGAGGTGACCTGGAACCCCACGACGGGGTGTGACCGCATCTCGCCTGGATGCGACAACTGCTACGCGATGGCCCTGGCGAAGCGGCTGAAGGCGATGGGGCAGCAGCGCTACCAGCGAGACGGGGACCCACGCACCAGCGGGCCCGGCTTCGGGGTGACCTGCCACCCGGAGGCGTTGGAGGCACCGCTGGGGTGGCGCAGGCCACGCGTGGTGTTCGTGAACTCGATGAGCGACCTCTTCCATGCCCAGGTGCCTCTGGGATTTGTTCGTCAGGTGTTCGAGGTGATGGAGCGCACCCCGCAGCACACCTATCAGGTGCTCACCAAGCGGGCCCTGCGGTTGCGCCGGGTGGCCGAGTACCTTCCCTGGCCTTCGAACGTGTGGATCGGAGTGTCGGTCGAGAACGGCGATGAACTGCATCGCGTCGACGAGCTGAGGCACGTTCCGGCAGCGGTGCGTTTCCTGTCGTGCGAGCCGTTGCTGGGCCCTTTGGAGAGGTTGACGCTCGACGGCATCGACTGGGTCATTGCCGGTGGCGAGAGTGGTCCTGGCGCGCGCCCGATGGACCCTCGCTGGGCGGCTGCCCTCCGCGACCTGTGTCTGGGTGCGCGGGTGCCCTTCTTCTTCAAACAGTGGGGCGGGCGGACGCCGAAGGCTGGTGGCCGCGAGCTTGACGGGCGTACCTGGGAGGCGATGCCCGTGGCCACCATTCGGTGACTCACGTCCATGGGTGGCGCCGCCCGGCGGTGGCTCTGCTGCATCTGCGGTCCGGTGCCGATCACGGTAGGCCTACAACGCTTCGTCGGGACAACGTTCCACCGTCGCAGCGCACCAGTTCCCCTTGGGCGATCATGTCCATCGCCACCGGCCGTACCTGACTCTCCTTGAACACTGTGTGGTACAGGGCGAACTCGTGCAGGGCGTCGATCGTTGCCCGGTGATCGTGCAGCGTGGCGAGGTGATCGCGCAGCAGCCGGCGAAGGGGCGCGGTCTGTGGCTGCAGCTCGATGTCGAGAGCCTCCTGGTCCGGATCTCGGGGGTCGCGGTAGCCGACGCCGTACACGTCGTCGACCTCCCACATCGCCTCTTTCATCCGCTGCAGACCTCGTGCGTGGGTCGTCCCGAACACGAGGTACAGGGCCTGTCCACGCTTGTCGATCAGCTCGAAGTCCAATACATACCGGAAGCCGGCCGACCTGATCGTTTCCCGGTAGTGCTGCAGCAGCCACCTCGCCTTGTCCTGCGGCGCTTGCTCGGCGACCCGCCGCCAACTTGTGCCGCCGAACACCCGGTCCCCGTGGTCGATGTCGCTGGTTGCAGCGAATCGGGAGAAGTACTGGGGCTGGATCGTGATGATGACCTCGCTGCCCCGGTTGCTGGCCACCCGCCGAACCAGGTCCAGTGGCACGGCACCGCCCCAGGTGTCCAGGACGACCAGCATCGGTGAGCCCCAGGCGCCTTTGTGGGTCAGCAACTGCTCCAGCGTCGGCTCGCAGGGGCCGTGGACGATCTCCACGTCGATCCCGTGCTTGCGCAGTTCCGGCAGCTCGATGTTCTGGGCGGTGGCCGCGCGCAGTCTCTTGCCGAGCAAGTCGCAGCAGCGTTGGTCGTTGTCGACGAACAGGAATCGGAAGTTGCGGACCTTCAGCTTCAGGTCCGGTCGATCCAGGAGGGATCGTATGGCGATCACAGGAGATCCGGGCGATCCGTCGAGGTACACCCCCGGCCCGGCGAACCCCTCGGCGTAGGTGGCCTTGCCACCCCAGCCCTGCATCATGATCGGCGTCCAGTGGCTCAAGTACCGCCGGTAGAGGGCGTGCTTGGCTTTCGTGTGCGGCTCAGCCTCCCAGGGAACTTGATCCATCCTCACGCCGAGCCTCCCCGCTAGATCACCTCCCACAACTCTCAGGCACTAAATAGCTACAAATCAAGCCCCTTCGGGCATATCGCATCCCACGGGACCCGGCGGCAGAGCGGATCCGGACGGCCTGCGGCGAGATCGACCAGGCCGCCTATGCCCACTGCGTCGAGCGTCTCCGGGGCGACGCGGCCGGCCAGCACGCGTCGTAATCGGCGGCCGGGTTCTCGACGCGACCGCGATCAGCGATATCGCGATTGGACGCTAGATCTATGGGGCAGCCTTCCTTGCTGCCGCCAACGACCTCGGCATCGCCCTGGCCCTTCCGGCGACGGCGCTACAGGCCGCCCGGGCGGCGGCTGGACCAGAGGAGTACCCCTTCTTGGACCTGCTCCTCGACCTTCCTCTGTCCGTCGTGGACAGTCTCGACGTGGACAGTCTCGACGCCGGGGCGGCGAGCCGGTCAGGAGTTCTAGCCCGCGACGTCTACGCGGCCGGATCCTGGGACGCTGCAGCGGCCCACACCATCCTGAGCGCTCAGGATCGGGGATGGCCAGTCCTGACGGCCGACCCGGCGCCCCTTCGTGCGATCGACCCCAGCCTGCCCGTGGAGCCTCTTCCTGGGTCGTAGCCCCTCACCGGTGCCGGTCGGCCTCAACGATCTGCCGCGACCAATACACGTCCATGCGCCCGGCCCTAGCATCAGTGCAGGTCAGCACCTTGCCGCTGAGCCGCTTGGAGGCTCACCGTCACAGCTGTTTACCCTGTTCAATCGGCCGATGGACGTCTAGTGCCCGGACGTGAGGGCATTTCCTGCTGCCAATGAGCGAGCATCTCCCGCGCGGCCAGAGTATGGGGTGTCAGCCGTCGTTCCTGCTGCAGATCTGATCTTCATTGGTGCTGCGGATGTCGGGATGCGGAACGGCCCCGCCGGTGGGTCCGGCGGGGCCGTTTTCGTCTGCAGGTGGCGGGGAGTTCTTCGTGATGGTGACGGTCAGGGTGCCGGTCTGGTTCTGGAGGGGTCAGTCGGAGACCGTCTCGGTGAGGGCTGCGCGGGCGGCTTTCTCGTCGACGACGGGGTTGGCGCGGGCGTAGGCGGCGGTCAGGGCGTGGACGGCGATGTTGTTGATCGCTCGGGGGTAGCCGCGGCTGGCGGTGTGGATCACGGTGATCGCGTCGTCGGTGAACAGGGTGTCGGCGCGGCCTGCGAGTTTGACGTGGTGGTGGATGTAGTCGCGGGTCTCGGTGGCGGTCATCGGGGGCATGAGGTAGCGCATCCCGATGCGTTGTTCGAGGGCGGCCAGGGTGGATAGGCGCATCTTCTGACGCAGGTAGGGCTGGCCGACGAGCAGGGTGGCCATCGGGGAGGCGGAGTCCATGTCGTGGTTGGTGAGCATGCGGACCGCTTCCATCTGTGGG
>DATDMG010000016.1:0-3331 GCA_036518955.1 Kineosporiaceae bacterium
GTGCTCGAAGTGCATGGGGCTCGGCAGGTAGCCGAAGCAGCCGTCGGTGGCGGCGAGGACCAGGAACGGCGCGGTCAGCTCCACCATGCCGTGGTGGACGACGAAGTCCGTGTCCGCGGACATCGCGTTGCTCACCAGGGAGTCCCCGCGCAGGTTGGCCATCGCGTCACCCCGGTCACGGAGATCGTCGACGGTGAGCTGGCATGCGCCGTCGTCCGGCGTGACGACGTAGGCACGCGAGTCCCCCGCCCACAGCACGTGGCACGCCCACTGGTCGCCGCCGCGCTCGCGCCGCTGCAGGGCGATCAGCGCCATGGTCGTGGGCAGGGCGCGCAGGAGCCGTGAGCGCAGGCCGCTGGGCGGCGCGTGGAGTTCCGAGAGCGCGTCGGCGAGCACGCTCCGGACCGTCCGCTGCAGGTCCCGCGCCGCGACCGGGCCGTCGAGGTTCCACTCGGGGTCCAGGATGTGGAGCATCCGTTCCTCCACGGCGTCCCGGGCGAGCCGGGAGGCCAGGTACGCCCCGGTGCGCGGCCCGTCGGGCGTCTCGTAGACGGTCCCTCCCGCCCCGCCCATCCCGTCGAGGACGCCGACCAGCGCCAGCTCGCGCCCGTCACGCAGGATCGGCTCGGCGTCCTCCCCCTGGCCCTCGATCTTCGCCAGGTTGAACCGGACCTTCAGCGTCGGTCCCACCGCGGCCCCGCCCAGCAGCTCTCGAGGAGCCGAGGCGTCGGACGGCGTCCTAGTCGCCTCGCCGCCGGCCGCTTTGTCCTCCTCGTCAACCGTCTCGTCGACGTCGACCGTCTCCTCGAGGCCGGCGTCCCTCCCCTCCTCCGGTGAGGAGCGCGCACCCTCGGCTTCAGCCGCCGTCTCGCCCTCGGGGCGCGCGGTCCCGATCTGATCGGACTCCATTCCCGGCGCCCTGCTCAGACCGAGTTGCCGATGGAGTCCACGATGGTGCCGTAATCGACGTCCGAGAGGCCGCCGCCTGCCTGCGAGGGATGGTGGACGACGTTCTCCCAGACTCCGGAGATGTCGCTCCAGCCGGGGCCGTCCGGAGCGAAGAGGATGAGCCGCTTGCTGCTGGAGCCGAGCGGCCCCTGCGCGTCCTCCCACCGGTCCGTCAGCGCACTGAAGTCGGACGGCACCCGCTCGCTGAGATGCGCCGGCACGAGTGCGGCATTCAGGGCGTGGGCCGGCTGGTCGGTCCACACGACGATCACCTGGCGACGGCGGTCACCCCGCGTCGTCCAGGGCGAGGTCATCGCCAGGCTCACGGCCTCCAGTCCGGACTCGGGCGCGTCTCCACCGCCTTCGGGCACGAGGCCGTTGACGAAGTCGCTGAAGGCCGCCTGCTCCGTCGGCAGCTCATAGAACGGCGACTCCTGGATGGCCGCCTCCCCGTCGGCGGCGAGGTCGCGAAACGCGACGACCCGCACGCGCAGTTCGTGGACGTTCTTGCCCTTGGCCGTGAGGTTGCTCTGCACGTCCTGGTAGAAGCGCAGCGCGTTGGCCTTCACCGCATCGAGGATCGGCGTCATGCTGCCGGTGACATCGATGCAGAAGACGATGTCGACCGCGTAGCTCAGCCCGCGCCGGGCGGCCGGCGCGGCCAGGCTGGATTGCTCCGCTCCGGCCGGCGAGCCGGCTGTTCCGGCCGCCGACGTCTCCGCTGCCGGGGTCGCAGCGTCTCCTCCGGTGACCTCGGCAGGCACTGTCGGAGTGCCGGTGACGACCGGGTCGGTGGACATGGCGTCGGGCATGGACTCTCCAGCTGCGAAAGGTCGGGCCGAGCAACGACCTCAGGCCCGTACCCCGGTGCCGTCCCAGCAAACTGGGCAGCGAGGAGCACGGGGACCGGACAGGTATGGGCTTTGCCCTCACAGGTGGAGGCCGAGGGTTCGGGCGGGGAAGGCTTCAAGGTCGAGCACCTGATGGTCGCCGCCAAGGACGACCTGCTCACGTTCACGGTCTCGCACTGGAAGACGATCTGGTCGAGGAGCCCGCTGGATCGGGTCAACAAGGAGATCAAGCGGCGCACCGACGTCGTCGACGTCTTCCCCGACCTCGCGTGGCAGATCCATCCATGGCCGCCCGCAGCCAGGCACCGGCGTCCGGCTCCTCGACCGCTCCCGTCACCACCGGGCACAGGGAGCGCCCAGCGATCCACGGCGAGGACTGGAAGCGCTCAGGGGAACGCATCCCAGGCCGCGTGGGACACGCTGACGTCACTGCGCGAACAGAACGACCAGCAGCCCAAGGTGAGCAGGTGCCTTGACCTGCACCTTGGGGAGCCGCTGTGGGAATGGAACCCACGACCTACGCAGGACGAACGCCCCCAGCGCAGGCAACGGCACCGACGCACACCCTGTCGATCTCACCGCACACACCGACCTGCATGAACAGGCGGCGTGTCCCACGAGCTGTCCCACGATCATGGCGCCGGGACACCCGACAGACGGAGACAGCGGCAATAGACCTGCGGGCAGACCCACCTCAAGCCGCTACAGACCGGCCGCTGCGGTCGGCGGCCCGCTGCGGTCAACGCCGGAACATGGACAGCAGGACGCCGGCCAGCACCGACACGAGGAGCATCGAGACCCAGGGCACATACACGCGCACGTTGCGACGCTCGATCCGGATGTCGCCGGGCAGGTGCCCGAACCAGGACAGCCCGCCAGCCCACGCCAGCGCTCCCACGAGCACGACGACCAGCCCGATCACCACCAGCACCCGGCCCAGGTCTCGGCCCATCGCGGTTCCTCCCCTGTCGCGAGCCGACCTCATCGTGCACCCGCCCCCAGTGGTGGCATGCCGATCAAGGCGCCGCCAAGGCGCCCTCGCCAGGTGCCAGGTCGCAGGGCGTGCGCGAGGATCGAGTCTCGGGCGCCACGACACGACGACGGCAAGGCGCGGCGGGTGACCTCTCAGTCCTCAGAATCGACCGGCCCGGGTACCACCGGCCCGGGTGCCGGGGACGCCGACGTCGGGCCGGTGCGGTGATCGCCGGAGGCAGGCCGCGCCGGTCACGGCACGCCCCGCCGGCTCTCGGACCTGGCGGCCCTGCTTGAGGCAACACCCGTAACCGCTGGCGGCACGGCATAGCGTGACCGCTCGTGGCCGCGAGTCCCAGCGGGCGGTGTGGCCGTGACTCCGCGTCCGGACATGAGGCGCTCTCACGCGGTAGGACGGTGCGGGAGGGAATATCCAGCACTGGCCGCGTTCGCCCAGGACGACGCCAGGCTGGCCAGCCGGGACGCGCTGGCGGTGCTGGCCATCGCGCCGACCCCGGAGCAGGGCCGGGCCCTGTCCGTCTCGAAGATCGCTACCGCGT
>DATDMG010000017.1:0-24939 GCA_036518955.1 Kineosporiaceae bacterium
CCCGAGCACACCGAGCGGCCGGGCTGGATGAGCCCGTCCGCGCGGTACGCCGCGCTGAACGACTCGATCTTCACTGCCCGTGGCGAGGACATCCACCTGGACATCCACGGGGTGGAGCGACTCACCCGCTACGCCACCACCCTGGCTCCGGAGGCCGCCTGCACCAGCGTCCAGCTGCACCTGCAGGTCGCGCCGCAGGACTTCGCCCGCACCTGGAACGCCGCCCAGCTGCTGGCCGGTCCGCAGCTGGCCCTGGGCGCCAACTCCCCGTACTTCTTCGGTCGCGAGCTGTGGCGGGAAACCCGGGTCGAGCTGTTCACGCAGTCCACCGACACGAGGCCCCCCGAGCTGCGCAACCAGGGCGTCCGGCCGCGGGTCTGGTTCGGGGAGCGGTGGATCACGTCCATCTTCGACCTGTTCGAGGAGAACGTGCGGTACTTTCCGGCCTTGCTGCCGGAGCTGAGCGACGAGGACCCGGTCGCCGAGTTGAGGGCCGGCCGCCCGCCGCGCCTGCAGGAGCTGCGGCTGCACAACGGCACGGTCTACCGGTGGAACCGCCCGGTCTACGACGTGGTCGACGGGATGCCCCACGTGCGGGTGGAGAACCGGGTGCTGCCCGCCGGGCCGACGGTCGTCGACACCCTGGCCAACGCCGCCTTCTACTACGGCGCGCTGCGGGTGCTGGCGGACGACGAGCGCCCGCTGTGGTCGAAGATGACGTTCCCGGCGGCGCAGGAGAACTTCCTCGCCTGCGCCCAGCGCGGGATCGACGCCGTCTGCTACTGGCCGGGGCTGGGCCAGGCGACCGTCGACGAGCTGGTGCTGCGCAAGCTGCTGCCGCTCGCCCACGAGGGGCTGTGCCGCTGGGGCGTCGACGCCCCGATCCGCGACCGGCTGCTCGGCATCGTCGAGCTGCGCGCCAAGACCGGGCGCAACGGCGCCACCTGGCAGGTCGAGACCGTGCACGCACTGGAGGCCAAAGGACTGGACCGGACCGAAGCCCTGGCGCAGATGCTGCGGCTGTACGGCGAGGGCATGCACGCCAACGAACCGGTCCACACCTGGCCGGTGGGCTGAGCCTGCCGGACCGCCGCCGCCGGCTCGGCGCCGGCCCGGACCGGGGGTGCCGCGGCACGCCCACCCGTCACCGCCCGCGCCCGTCCGCCCGTGCCCCGGCGACGGGGTCGCCGGCCGCGGGACGGCCGGCGTCTGACAGGCTGTGCGCTGACCGGGCGAGGTGGCCGCACTCGGCTGGCGTCGGGTCGCCGTCCACCATCGGTTCCTGACGAAGGCCCTGCGAAGGACCTGACGAAGCGTCGTCGAAGGAGTGCGATCGCGTTGGGAGAGCTTCCGCGCCACAAGGTGCTGCTGGACGAGTCCGAGATGCCGACCCAGTGGTACAACGTCGTCCCCGACCTGCCCGGTCCACCGCCCCCCGCGCTGCACCCGGGTACCCTGCAGCCGGCCGGGCCGCAGGACTTCCTGCCGCTGTTCCCGATGGACCTGATCCTGCAGGAGGTCAGCGGGGACCGGTTCATCGACATCCCGCCGGAGGTACAGGACGTCTACCGGCTGTGGCGGCCCTCGCCGCTGTTCCGGGCCCACCGGCTCGAGCAGGCGCTCGGCACTCCCGCGCGGATCTACTACAAGTACGAGGGCGTGTCCCCGGCGGGCTCGCACAAGCCGAACACCGCCGTCCCCCAGGCGTACTACAACGCCAGGGCAGGGGTCCGCAAGCTCACCACCGAGACCGGTGCCGGGCAGTGGGGGACGGCGCTCGCGTTCGCCTGCTCCTTGTTCGGGCTGGAGTGCGAGGTCTGGCAGGTCGGGGCCTCCTATGACCAGAAGCCCTACCGGCGCGCCATGATGGAGGTCTTCGGCGCGACCGTGCACCGATCGCCGTCCGCGCTGACCCGCGCCGGACGCGCGCTGCTGGCCGAGAACCCCGAGCACCCCGGCTCCCTGGGCATCGCGATCAGCGAGGCGGTCGAGGTCGCCGGCCCCGACCCGGAGACGCGGTACGCGCTGGGCAGCGTGCTCAACCACGTGCTGCTGCACCAGACGATCATCGGGGAGGAGGCGCTCCGCCAGTTCGCGAAGATCGGCGAGACGCCGGACCTGATCGTCGGCTGCACCGGCGGTGGGTCCAACTTCGGCGGCCTGGTGTTCCCGTTCCTGCGGGAGAAGCTGGCCGGCGCCATGACGCCGACGATCCGGGCGGTCGAGCCGGCGTCCTGCCCGTCGCTGACCCGCGGCGTCTACGCCTACGACTTCGGCGACACCGCAGGCCTGACCCCGCTGCTGAAGATGCACACGCTGGGCCACACCTTCGTGCCGGACCCGATCCACGCCGGCGGCCTGCGGTACCACGGCATGTCGCCGCTGCTGTCCCATATCTATGAGCTCGGCCTGATCGAGGCTGTCGCGATCCCCCAGACGGAGTGTTTCGAGGCTGCTGTCCGGTTCGCCCGGACCGAGGGCATCGTGCCGGCGCCGGAACCCAGCCACGCCCTCGCCGCGTGCCTGCGGGAGGCGCTGGCGTGCAAGGAGTCGGGGGAGGAGAAGGTCATCCTGACCGCGCTGTGCGGGCACGGGCACCTGGACCTGGCGGCCTACGACGCGTACCTGTCCGGCCGGATGGTCGACGAGGAGGTCGGCGACGAGCGGTTCGCGGGGGCGTTGGCGAAGCTGCCGTCGGTCACCGCGTGAGGTACCTCCCGCCGCGGCGGTCGCTGCGGGGGGTCCGGCCACTCCGGTGGGTCCGGGGGGCACTCCCGGCGCCTGTCTCGCGCGCCGCCCCGGCGGCCGCCGTGGTCGCCGTCCCGCTGACCCTCGCGGTGGTGCTGCGGTTGCGGCGGCTGACCGTGACGTCGGACTCGGTGGCCCAGCAGTCGGTGGTCGTCACCTGGCTGCGGGCCGGTCACCGGCAGACCTACCTGCCGCCGGACACCTGGCTGCTGAAGATCCCGCTCTACGCGGCCGTCGAGGCGATCCCGCTCGCGCCGCCGCTGCGCCTGCTGGTGGAGTCGGTGTCCCTCGCCGTGCTCGCCGTCGCGCTGCTGGCGGCCGGGACCCACCGGCTCGTCTCGCTCGCCCTCCCCGCCGGCGCGGGGCGGTCCTGGTGGGACGTCGCGCTGCCGCTGGCGTGGCTCGGCACCGTCGGCGGGGGCCTGGGCCAGTACCTGGCGGTGATGCCGAACTCCCGCAACATCGAGCTCGGGGCGGCGGTGTGCCTGCTGGCCGTGCTGGGCGGCGTGGTCCTCGCCCCGACGCCGCGGTCCGGGTGGCGGCGCCTCGTCCGGGCGGCCGCGGCCGTCGCGGCGGTACCCGCCCTGGCCCTGCTCTGGGTGGACGATCCCTACGAGGCCGCGCTGGTGGCGGGACCGCTGGCGCTGGCCTGTCTGGCCTGGCTCGCCGTCCGGCCGGCCGGACGCGCTGCTGACGGCGGTGCCGGCCGGCCGGGGGAGCGTCGGCTGCTCGCGGCGGCGGCGGTCCTCGCCGGGTCCCTGGTGGCGGTGTCGCCGCTGCACCGCGCCCTGGCCGCGGCCGGCGTCCAGGTGGTGCCGGACGCGACCGGGGTGACCCTCGATCCCGGCCAACTCGCTGGGCACCTACGGATCATTCCGGCGGCGATGGCCGCCGAGGTGGGCCTGCGCGACCCGGTCACCGCGGCCGACCTGGCGGCCCGGATCGGGGTGGTCACCGTGCTGGTCGCCGCCGTCCCCGCCGCGACCTGGGTCGCCGTCCACGGCTGGCGGACCCGGCAACTGGCGCTGGCGTTCCTCGGCGCCCACTGCCCGTTGGTGGTGGCCGGGGTGGTGGCGAACCGGACCGTCTCCGACTTCCACGCCGGCCGGTACCTGGTCCTCGCCGTGGTGGATCTCGCCGTGGCCGCCGCGGTCGCCGCGGCGTTGCTGCGTTCGCGGCGACCCCGCCTCGCGGCGGGCCTGGCTGCGCTGTTGGCCGCGGCCACCCTGGCCAACCTGGTCGCCGTGGTCTTCGACGCCACCCCGCGGCCGGAGCTGGCGGCACGGCAGGAGCAGACCCTCGCCGTCCTGGAGCGGACCGGCGCGGCCAAGGGCTACAGCGGGTTCTGGGCCGCCGACCTGTACACCCACCAGTCCGGCGGCCGGCTGATGGTGTCGGACGTCGCATGCTCCTCCGGCCGGTTGCGACCGCGGCACTGGCTCACCGACTCCGCCCGCACCGGCGTCCCGGCCGCCCGGACGTTCGTGCTCTGGGACCCGTCGGCGCCGGACCAGGTGGGCTGCTCGATCGCGGACGTGGAGGCCCAGTTCGGGCCGCCGACGCAGCGGATCTCCGCTCCGGCCGGTGGAGTGATCCTGCTGTACGACCGCGACGTCACGCCGCTCCTGGCCACCGCCTGACGGAAAGAGGTCCGCCAGCAGCGCTCGCCCGGTCGTCGCCGGGTCCGGGTGGGCGCCCCGTAACGTTGCCTCCGTGCAGCCAGTGATCGAGGCCGGGGAGTCCCCGCGAGGGTTCGACCCGGCGGACCCGACCTTCCTGGCGGACCCGTATCCGGTGTTCGCCCGGCTCCGTGCGGTGGCACCGGTACACCGCCACGAGGGCCTCGGCATGTTCGTCGCCGTCTCGCACGCGGCCTGTGGCGAGGTGCTGCGGCAGCGCGGGGTGGGCCGGATCTGGCGCGACCGGGAACCGGCGGAGCTCTTCCCGGCCTTCAACCTCCTCCACCGCACGTCCATCCTGGAGAGCGAGCCACCGACCCACACCCGGCTCCGCCGGCTCGTCGCGGGCGCCTTCGCCCGCGGGCACGTGGAGCGGCTGCGGCCCTGGATCACCGAGCTCGCCGACCGGCTGGTCGCCGACCTCGCCACCGTGCTGGCCGCGTCGGACGCCGCCGCCGACGCCTCCGGTGCCGATCTGCTGGCCGCGGTCGCGAAGCCGCTCCCGGTCGAGGTGATCGCCGAACTGCTGGGCGTCCCGCCGGTCGACCGAGTCCTGCTCCGCCCCTGGTCGAACGCCATCGTGAAGATGTACGAGTACGGCCTGGACCCGCAGCGGCAGGCGGCGGCCGAGCGTTCCGCGGCCGCGTTCGTCGCCTACCTGCGCGACCTGGTCGCGGCCAGACGTCGAGCCCCGCGCGCACACGACCTGGTCACCGACCTAATCGCCGCGTCAGACGGTCAGGACCGGTTGAGCCAGGACGAGATCGTCGGCACCTGCGTCCTGCTGCTGATGGCCGGCCACGAGGCGACGGTGAACGTGATCGGCAACGGGATGCTCGCCCTTCTCACTCATCGTGACCAGTGGGAGCGTGTGGTGAGCGACCCTGCGCTGGTCCCGACGGCCGCGGAGGAGATGATCAGGTTCGACTCGTCACTGCAGCTCTTCGAGCGGACGGCGACCCGCGACGTCACCGTGGCCGGGGTCACCCTCCCCGCCGGTGGCAAGATCGCCGCACTGCTCGGCGCCGCGAACCGCGATCCCGCCGCGTTCCCCGACCCGAACCGATGCGACGTCGGCCGCACCCCCAACCCGCACCTCGGGTTCGGAGCCGGGATCCACTTCTGCCTGGGCGCCCCGCTCGCCCGGGTCGAGATCCAGGCCGCCCTCGCCGCGCTGCGTGCCCGGCTGCCGACGTTGCGGCTGGCCGCCGTCCCGCAGCGCCGCCCGGAGTTCGTGATCCGTGGACTGCGCGAACTGCGCGTCACCACGGGCTGACCGGGCCGAGGCGACCAGGTGACGGAGGGGCACCGGCTAGGCAGCGAGAGTGATCGGATCGGGTTCGGGAGCCGTCCCTCCGTCCTCCCGTCACACTGGGTTGCACTGGGGCAGGCGTGACGTCGGACGGAGGAGCGATGGCGAGCATCGGGGCGGGCGGCCGGTTGACCCTGCACACCGCCGCCGGCCGGGTGCCGCTGCGCGCGCTCGCGGAGGTCGAGCTGTCCGGGCGGTGGAGCGTCCCCGTGCTGGCGCCGCTGCGCGCCCTCACGGACGGCGACGGTGTGCTCGAAGCCGCCACCCGGACAGGCATGGTCAGCGTCGCGGCGCACCTGCGGATCCGCGACGGCGTGCTGGAGCTCTGCCCCGGCACGGCGGCGGCTCCCGTGCTGCGACAGCGCCGCCTGGATGTGCGTGGCCGCCTCGCCCTGCCGTTGCGGGCCACCGCGGCGGACCCCGCCGCTCGGCGGGCGTTCAGCGACGACGTCGTCGAAGGCGTGACCCTGGACGTCTCCGCCGGCGGCCTGGGGGTCGACCTGCACCCGCGCAGCGGCCCCACCCCCTACGGCTCCCGGCTGTACCTCGAGCTGACCCTCCCCGGCGGCCGGCTGGTGCCGTCCGTGCTGGCCGTGGTCGAGCTGTCGGACCGCACGCTGCACGGGCGGTTCGTCGACATCGCTCCGGTGGATCGGGAGCACCTGGTGAAGCTGATCTTCGCTGCACAGCGCCGGGAACTGGCCGCCGCCCGAGAGCGGGCCAACCCCTAGGGTGTGATCACGACTCTCGGGGCATGGTCGCGGCTGGTGCGTATGATCGCGCGGTGGCGGCGGTTACGGTAGGCCCACCGCTGCGCAGGGTCGCGCCCGGGATGTCGTTCCAGAGCTGATCACGTGGGAGGCCCCGTGTTTGCCAAGATCCTCGTCGCCAACCGGGGGGAGATCGCTGTCCGCGCCTTCCGGGCCGCCTACGAACTGGGCGCCCGGACGGTCGCCGTGTTCCCCTACGAGGACCGCAACGCGGTCCATCGGATCAAGGCCGACGAGGCCTACCTCATCGGGGAGCGGGGCCACCCCGTGCACGCGTACCTGGACGTCGAGGAGATCATCCGGGTCGCTCGGGAGTCCGGTGCGGACGCCGTCTACCCCGGGTACGGCTTCCTGTCCGAGAACCCGGCCCTTGCGCAGGCCTGCACCGATGCCGGGATCACCTTCGTCGGGCCGCCGGCGCCGGTGCTCACCCTGGCCGGGAACAAGGTGCGTGCGGTGGCGGCCGCCCGGCGGGCGGGTGTGCCGGTGCTGAGGTCCTCGGCGCCGTCCGCGGACGTCGACGAGCTGGTCGCCGCTGCGGCTGAGATCGGGTTCCCGGTCTTCGCCAAGGCCGTCGCCGGAGGCGGGGGCCGGGGCATGCGCCGGGTCGATACCCCGGCGCAGCTCCCGGACGCCCTGGCCACCGCGATGCGGGAGGCCGAGGGGGCGTTCGGCGACTCGACGATGTTCCTCGAGCAGGCCGTGCTGCGGCCGCGGCACCTGGAGGTCCAGGTGCTGGCCGACGTCACCGGCGAGACCGTGCACCTGTTCGAGCGGGACTGTTCGGTACAGCGACGCCACCAGAAGGTCGTGGAGATCGCCCCCGCCCCGGCGTTGGACCCGGCGATCCGCGAGACCCTGTGCCGCGACGCGGTGGCGTTCGCCCGCGAGGTCGGGTACGTCAACGCCGGGACGGTCGAGTTCCTCCTCGACACCGCGGGCGAGAACGCCGACCGGCACGTGTTCATCGAGATGAACCCGCGGATCCAGGTCGAGCACACGGTCACCGAGGAGGTCACGGACGTCGACCTGGTGCAGTCGCAGTTCCGGATCGCCGCCGGCGAGACCCTGGCCGACCTCGGCCTGAGCCAGGGCCGGATCACCCTGCACGGCGCCGCGCTGCAGTGCCGGATCACGACCGAGGACCCGGCGAACGGCTTCCGGCCCGACACCGGCACCATCAACACCTACCGCTCCCCGGGAGGCGCCGGGATCCGGCTGGACGGCGGCACGGCCCACGCCGGTGCCTCGATCAGTCCGCACTTCGACTCCATGCTCGTCAAGCTGGTCTGCCGCGGCGCCGACTTCCCGACCGCGGTGCGGCGGGCTCGACGCGCGCTCGCCGAGTTCCGGGTGCGTGGCGTCAGCACGAACATCCCGTTCCTGCAGGCCGTGCTCGCCGAGCCGGACTTCGTGGCGGGGGCGGTACCGACGTCCTTCATCGACGAGCGCCCCCACCTGCTGACGGCCCGGCCGAGCTCGGACCGCGGCACCAAACTGCTCACCTGGCTGGCCGACGTCACCGTGAACCGGCCCCACGGGGCGGCACCGATCACGCTCGATCCGGCGACGAAGCTGCCGCACCTCGACCTCGACGCGCCGGCTGCGCCCGGCTGGCGGCAGACGTTGCTCGAGCGTGGGCCGGCGGGCTTCGCCGCGGCGCTGCGGGCCGCGCCCGTCCCGGGGATCACCGACACCACGTTCCGGGACGCGCACCAGTCGCTGCTCGCCACCCGGTTGCGCACCAAGGACCTGGTCGCCGCGGCCGGGCACGTGGCCCGGCTCACCCCCCAGCTGCTGAGCGTGGAGTGCTGGGGCGGGGCGACGTACGACGTCGCGCTGCGCTTCCTGGGGGAGGACCCGTGGGAGCGGCTGGCGGCCCTGCGGGAGGCGATGCCGAACCTGTGCCTGCAGATGTTGCTGCGCGGGCGCAACACGGTCGGCTACACCCCCTATCCGACCGAGGTCACGGACGCCTTCGTGCACGAAGCCGCGCAGACCGGGATCGACATCTTCCGGATCTTCGACGCGCTCAACGACGTGGAGCAGATGCGGCCCGCGATCGCCGCCGTCCGGGAGACCGGCACCAGCGTGGCGGAGGTCGCCCTCTGCTACACGGCCGACCTGCTCGACCCGGGGGAGAGCCTCTACACCCTGGACTACTACCTGCGGCTGGCCGACCAGATCGTCGAAGCGGGTGCCCACGTCATCGCGATCAAGGACATGGCGGGGCTGCTCCGCCCGATCGCCGCCCGGCGGCTGGTCACCGCGCTGCGGAAGCGGTTCGACCTGCCCGTCCACCTGCACACCCACGACACCGCGGGTGGCCAGCTCGCCACCCTGCTGGCGGCGATCGAGGCCGGCGTGGACGCCGTCGACGCCGCGAGCGCGTCGATGGCCGGGACGACGAGCCAACCCCCGTTGTCGGCGCTGGTGGCCGCGCTCGCGCACACCGACCACGACAGCGGTCTCGACCTGCGGTCGGTGATGGACCTCGAGCCGTACTGGGAGCTGGTCCGCCGGGTGTACCGGCCGTTCGAGTCCGGTCTCCCGGCCCCCACGGGCCGGGTGTACGACCACGAGATCCCCGGCGGCCAGCTGTCCAATCTGCGCCAGCAGGCGATCGCGCTCGGCCTGGGGGAGAAGTTCGAGCAGATCGAGGCGATGTACGCCGCCGCCGACCGGATCCTGGGCCGACTGGTCAAGGTCACCCCGTCCTCCAAGGTGGTGGGCGACCTGGCCCTGCACCTGGTCGCGGTGGGCGCGGACCCGGCGGAGTTCGCGGCCAATCCGCAGACGTTCGACATCCCGGACTCGGTCATCGGGTTCCTGGGCGGCGAGCTGGGCGACCCGCCGGGCGGCTGGCCCGAGCCGTTCCGCAGCCGGGCGTTGGCCGGGCGGGCACTCCCGCGGCGCCAGGTGGAGCTGTCCGAAGCGGACCGCAAGGCGCTGGTGGGTGACCGGCGCGCCACCCTCAACCGGCTGCTCTTCCCGGGGCCGACACGGGAGTTCACCGCCGTCCGGGACACCTACGGTGACGTCTCCGTCCTGGATACCGTCGACTACCTGTACGGCCTGCGGCCCGACACCGAGCACCAGGTGACCCTGGATCGCGGGGTGCGGCTCATCGTCGCGCTGGAGGCCGTCGGCGACGCCGACGAGCGCGGGCTGCGCACGGTGATGTGCACCCTCAACGGGCAACTGCGCCCGATCCGGGTGCGCGACCGGTCGGTCCAGGTGGCGGTCCGGACGGCGGAGAAGGCCGACCCGGCCCGGCCCGGTCACGTCGCGGCGCCGTTCGCCGGCGTGGTGTCCCTGACGGTCGAGGAGGGTGTCGCGGTCGAGGCCGGGCAGAGCATCGCCACGATCGAGGCGATGAAGATGGAGGCTGTGGTGACGACACCGGTCGCCGGCACGGTGCGGCGGCTGGCGATCGGCGCCGTCCAACAGGTGGAGGGCGGCGACCTGATCTGCGTCGTGGAGTGAGCGGTCGGGGGGCTGGGCTACGCCCGGCGCGAGATCGCGTCGTACAGGGCCAGCTGCAGCTCCTGGCCGGTGAGCGCTTGGTAGGCGGTGGCACCGGTGGCGTCGGACATCGCCTGCAGGGCCGCGAGGTCGATCCCGGGGCCCAGCCCGACGCAGACCAGGCGGACCGGCCGGTCCGGGTTCGCCCTCGTCTCCTGCCTCAGGGTCGCCAGGAGCTGCGGCAGGCTGATCTCCGGGTCGTTCTCGTTGGTGCCGTCGGTGAACAGGACGACGGCGTTCGACGCGCGTGGGTCGTAGCTCGCCCGTACCGCCCGGACGGCCGCGAGGGCGGTGACGTACAGCCCGGTGCCGCCCCCGGTCAGCCGGCGGTCCATCGCCTGCAGTTCGCCGGCGACGACCTCGCGATGGGTCACCCCGGCCTCGTTCGATCCGAGTGGTGCCATCGGCGACAGTTCCCGGTAGGGCTTGTTGCCGTTCATGTTCAGCGCGAAGGCCCACAGGCCCACCGACGACGCGCCGGGCAGCATCTGGCCCACCGACGACGCGGCGCGGCTGGCCACCTCGAGCCGGGTCAGGCCGGTGCCGGGAATGATGGTCCTCATGGACAGGGAGACGTCCATCGCGACCAGGAGCCGGCTGGGGACGGCGAGCGCCGCGAACCGGGTCTGGAACCGGGCCAGGTCGGCGATGGACGGCGGTGTCAGGGGGTTGACCACGCCGGGCAGCCCGCGCTGGCTCGAGGGCGGCGTCCCGCCCCTGGTGTCGCGGAGCCCGAGCGCGTGCGCGGCCGTCTGCGCCTGCTGGGACGTGAGCGCGGCGACGACGAGGTCGGTGCCGACCCGGTGCGGCGCGTCCTGCAGCGCCTCGGCGAGGCGGACGATCGGGAAGTCCAGGAACGGAGACCCTTCCCTCGGGTACAGCGGCGCGAGGACCTCACGCATGCTGTCCCGGTTGATGGCCACCATCTCCGCCTCGGTCGTCACCACGAAGGGTGCTTCGGCGTCCGACCGCCCCGGGGGGCTGTTGACGATCGCGGACAGCGCGTCGGCGTCGGAGGCGTAGTCCGTCTGGCGGGAGGCCAGGGCCGTGGCGGCGACGATCCGGTCGGCGGAGGCGCCCTTGCCCGCGACCTGCCACAGCGCGAGCATCGCGAGCTCGGCCCGGGCGCTCCCGGTGACGTCGGGGATCGACAGCGGGCGCGCCCTCTGGAAGAGGTCGGTCCAGCCCGGGGACGTGCTCGCCCAGGTCTGCGCCTTGATCGCGCTCCCGCTCGACACCATGATCACAGGGGTGGTGCCGAGCGAGCCGATGGCACGTTGCTTCCACCGGGTGACCTGCGGCAGCCACAGCGAGGAGTCGGCGACCCACACCTGAGGGGCGCGCGTCGGTGGAAGCACGAGGCTGCTCGCGACGGTGTCGGAGGGATTCTGCTCGCGGACCCGCACCGACAGGCAGCTGCCGTCGTCGAGGCGGTTGCCCTGCAGGCCGGCGGTCAGCGACTGGATCGCCGGCAGCACCTGGGGGGCCGACACCACCTCGACGACCGTCGTCCGCTCGCACGTCGTCGGCGGGAACCACGGCAGGTTGCTGCGGACGCCGGTCAGCACCCCGGGAAGGACGAAGGGCATGCAGAACCCGAGAACCAGGAGGCCGGCGACGCCTGCGGCCGAGGCGCCGACCAGCCGCCGGCGGCGGCCCGTGGGTGTCGAGGGAGAGCCCGGAGCGGGGCACGGCTCCGCGTGGGTATCCGAGATTCTGGCCACCGGCTCTAGATCCTCCCGCCTTGACGCTACGCTGTGTAACGTCCGGTCCGCCTCGCCAGGACCAGGTTAACCACACGTCTCGTTCGACTGCTGCAAGCTTTCAGTCAACGTTACTCTCTGGAATGGACGATGACGATGCGTAGGGCTGAGGGCGGGTCTCTGGCCGTCCCCGCGATGGCCGCCGACGTCGTCCGTGGCCGGAGCGGCTGCCCCTAGGCTGGGGCGGTGCGACCGGTCGCCGGCCGTCGGGCCCGTGCCGAGGGGCCGGGGCCACCCACGGTGACCGGACCCGCAGTGACCCGACCCGCAGTGACCCGACCCGCAGCGACCCGAGCCCCTGGAGCCGACGCGATGACCGACCCGATCCACGACCCGCCCGGTGCCCTCGGAGCGGTCGAGACCGGGGATGCCGACGACGTCGGCTTCGCCGCGCTCGGACTGCGCCCCGAGCTGCTCCAGGCACTGGTGGCGCTCGGTTACGAGGAGCCCACGCCCATCCAGGCCCGGGCCATCCCGGCGGTGCTCGCCGGACGCGACGTCCTCGGCCAGGCGGCGACCGGCACCGGCAAGACCGCGGCCTTCGCACTGCCCGCGCTGAACGCCCTGCACCGGCCGGCCGAGCCGGCCGGCGGTGCCGGCGAAGGCGATGGCAGCCCGCACGACCCCCGGGTGCTGGTGCTGGTACCCACCCGGGAGCTGGCCGTCCAGGTATCGCAGGCGTTCCACCGGTACGGGCGCGGGCTGGGTGCCCGCGTGCTGCCCGTCTACGGCGGGCAGCCGATCGGCCGGCAGATCCGCGAGCTGAGTCGCGGGGTCGACGTCGTCGTGGCGACGCCGGGCCGGGTGCTCGACCATCTGGAGCGCAGAACCCTCAGCCTCGACGGGCTACGGCTCGCCGTCCTGGACGAGGCCGACGAGATGCTCGACATGGGATTCGCCGAGGACATCGAGGCGATCCTCGCCCGCACACCGGGCGGCCGGCAGACGGTGCTGTTCTCCGCGACCCTCCCCCCGCGGATCGGCCGGATCGCGGCGGAGTACCTGCGCGACCCGGTACGGATCGAGGTGGAGCGGCCGAGCGGGCCGGCCGGGGAGCCGCCCAAGGTCCGGCAGGCTGCCTATCTCGTCCAACGCCCGTACAAGCCGGCAGCCCTGGGCCGGCTGCTCGACCTGGAGCAGCCTGGTGCGGCCCTCGTCTTCTGCCGCACCCGGGAGGAGGTCGACGAGGTCACGGAGACCCTGAACGGGCGCGGCTACCGGGCCGAGGCCCTGCACGGCGGGATGAGCCAGGAGGCCCGCGACCGGGTGATGAACCGGCTCCGGGCCGGCACGGCGGACCTGCTGGTGGCGACCGACGTCGCCGCCCGCGGTCTGGACGTCGATCACCTCACACACGTGGTCAACTACACGCTGCCGTCGGCACCCGAGTCGTACGTGCACCGGGTCGGCCGGGTCGGGCGGGCCGGCCGGGACGGCGTGGCGGTGACCCTCGTCGAGCCGCGCGAGCACCGCCTGCTGAAGAACATCGAGCGCGCGACGCGGTCCCGGATCCTGATCGCGCAGCTCCCGACCGTGGCCGACCTGCGGGCCCGGCGCCTCGAACTCACCCGGGCCGCGCTGCAGGAGAGTCTGCTGACCGATGACCTCACCCCCTACCGGGTCGTGGTGGAGACCCTCGCCGACGAGTTCGACCTCGTCGAGGTGGCCCTCGCCGCGGTCAAGCTCGCCCACGACGCGACCGGCCCGCTCACCGAGGACGCCGAGATCCCCGAGATTCGGCCCCGAGAGCGGGCCGAGCGTCCCGAGCGGACCGAGCGGACCGAGCGGACCGGGGTCAGGCGGCGCGGCGTGCGGGATCGTGCCGACCGCCCCGAGCGTGGCGACCGGTCGCTCCGGCCGGCCCGCATCGCCGGGCTCGCCCGGACCGACCGTTCCGCACGCCGCACCACCACGGAGCCCGCGCGCCCGGGCGAACGCGGCGGGCGCCGTCCGCGGGCGGGGATGACCCGGCTGTTCGTGAGCCTGGGTCGTTCCTCGGGTGTGCGTCCCCAGGATCTGGTGGGGGCGATCACCGGGGAGACCGGGCTGGCCGGCGCGGACATCGGCGCCATCGAGATCACCGACCGGTTCTCCCTGGTGGAGGTCCCTGCCGCCGCCGCCGACGACGTCATCACCGCGCTCGGGGTCAGCCGGATCAAGGGCAACCGGGCCACCGTGCGCCGCGAGCGCTGACCTGCCCGCCCGACCGGCGGCGGACGTGGCAGGGTAGGCCCGTGTACGCAGTGATCCTCTGGACGGTGGTCGGGGCCGCCGGGTTGCTCGCGCTCACCGGTCTGGCGCTGTCCCTGCTCGACCGGACGGCGGACCGCCTGCTGCTGGGGCTGGCGGCGGCGGCCGAGGTGGTGACCGTCGTCCAGTCGGTCGTCGCGGGCGTGGAACTGGCCGTCGGGCACCCGGTCCGGTCGCTCGGTACGGTGGTCGGCTACCTCGTCGGGATCGTCGCGGTCCTGCCGATCGCGGTGGCGTGGGCGTGGGCGGATCGCACCCGGTGGAGCGGTTCGGTCGTCGCCGTCGGCGGGCTGACCGTGGCGGTGATGACCGCGCGGCTGGTCATGATGTGGCAGGGGAGTGCCTGAGATGGGCGACGAGCCGGCCGCGGCGCACCCCGCCGCCACCGGAGCGTTGCCCACGGCGTCCGGGCCCGGGCGGGTGCTGGTCGCCGTCTACGGCGTGTTCGCGCTGGCCGCCACCGCCCGGGCCGGCGTCCAGCTCGCCACCCGGTTCCATCAGGCGCCGCTGGCGTACGCGTTGTCCGCGGTGTCCGGCGTGGTCTACCTGGTGGCGACCCTGGCGCTCGCCGGGCGCGGGCGCAGCGCGCGGTGGTTGGCCTGGATCACGGTGACGACGGAGCTCGCCGGCGTCCTCGTGGTGGGGACGTTCAGCGTGCTGGCCCCGCAGGACTTCCCGCGGGCCACGGTGTGGTCCGCCTACGGGATCGGCTACGGATTCGTCCCGCTGGTGCTGCCGTTCATCGGCTTGTGGTGGCTCCGGCGGACCGGCCGAGGGCGCTCCTGACGCCACCGAAACGCCACGATGGGACGCGTGCGTGCCGTGCCGGCCCGTGAGGACCATTGGCCGGAGAAGTCCCGGTAGCGGCCCCGCCGGCCTTGAGGCTGACGATCAGTTCGTAGCGGCTGGCGTGGCCTGGGTGGCTGCTTCGGCTGTGGGTAGAGCGCGTGCAGTGGGGATCTCGGTTGCATATTCCGGTCGCACCCGCCCTTTACGCCAACGCGGTGCCGAAGGGTGGCCGATGTCGTTGCGCCGAGATGTGGGGCGCGACTCGCGTGTCAGCCGGTGCCGTGCGGGGGGTGTCACATGTCGTCGTTGTGGGCGACCACTGTGTAGCCGCCGATCTCCAGACCAGCCCGTAGGCAGCCACCTGCTCGGACGACAAGAACCCCGACGGCACAAACGATCAACCTACGCGGCGGCCGAGCCTACCGGGACATTTCCCGCCGATGGTCCTCACGGGCCGTGCCGCCCTCGTCAACTCCCGCCCTGGCGTGCTCCCGGCCGCGCCGTCGGCCGGCTGTCGGTGGTGCCCCGTACGGTGCCGGGCATGGGCATCACACCGGGCACCCCGGCCCTTGACGCCGTGGCCGACTACCTCCGTCACCTGGAGGCGAGCGGAGGGTCACGCGCGCTGCTGCGACAGCGGCGCTGGGCGCTGCGTGAAGCGGTGCTGTTCGCCGCCGCGCTGACCCGGCACGAGCTGAGCCCGGGCGAGGAGCTCCGCGCCGAGGAGCGGGCGGCGCTCGAACCGGCCACCGCCGAGGTACGGCTGCGCGACCTGACCGGTCAGGGCTTCGCCGAGACGTGGCTCGCGCTCGCCGATCCGGTGCTCCGGGGCGTGCCCACCCCGGTTCCCGCCACGCAGCGGGCCCGGATCACTTCGCTGCGGGGCCTCGCCCGCTTCGCCGGCATCGACGCCCCGGATCACCGCAGCGGCAGGCCACCGCTGCGGGAGGTGCTCACCACCTCGCAGATCAGGGCCGCGTTGACGGCGCTGAGCGGGCGGTTGCCGGGCCGCGGGCATCACGACCAGGTGCGCCTGGCGGCGATCCTCGCGGTGATGTCGGTGTGGCCGGCGCGGTCGGCCGAGCTGGCCGCGCTCCGGTTGGCGGATCTCCAGGACGACGGGAGCCGCGTCGTCCTGGAGATCGGTCCCGATGCCGACCGATGGCCGGTGATGCCTGGCATCGTGGCCCAGCGCGTCCGGGAGTGGCTCGCCGTCCGGGCTGACCTCGTCGCCTCCCTGCAGGGCGGCCCGGTCTACGCGCTCTGGACGTCGATCCGCAGTAACAGCAGGCCGAGTGAGCCGCGGGGGAGCGCGCCGCTTCCGGCCGGGCTGCCGCTCCGGCCGCGCGGGCTGCAGCGGGCCTACCGGCGATCGGTGGCCGCCGCGAACCTGGTGCACGCCGGGGTACCGGGGTTCCCGCTGCCTGCGTCGCTGGACCTGCTGCGTCGGTCGCTGCAGGCCGGGGTGCCGGCCGCGACCGGGCCGCGGCGGTGAGCAACAGTGGCATCTAGTGATAACAGGCCCGGCATGACCATGGCTCAGGCACAAGATCACCCGACTGTCAACAGCCACACAACCCTCCCCGGAGACAACCGCACCCACCGCATTCGATCATGGTGAGGGTGTCCCGACACCCTCACCGGGGGACCCTCGTCGGGCTGGGGCGAAGCCCCGCTGGTTCTTGTCCGGCGAGAGGATCTCTCTTACGGTTCATGCGCGGATCGCCGCACGATGCACTCGGGGGAGTCATGCCAAGAAAGCGCCTGCGGGCGTGCGGCTGGATCATCGCCGTCGCCAGCGCCACCACGACCGTCGCCTCGACAACGCCTGCGTCCGCGACAGTTCCGCCGTCCGCACGCGCCGCTCAGAGAATGGTTGCCGTCGTAGGAGCCACCGTCAGCAGCGGAACCGGCGCCGCTGCTGACTCGACGCAATCGGCGGTCAACCGCTACTGGACAGCTGACCGGATGCGGAAGGCGACACCCGTCATGTCCCGGAATGCCCGGCCGCGCACCCCAGCTGGGCGGCGTGCCGCCGCGGCCGCGCGCACCCCTCCCGCTCCGCCTGGAACCGCCACCCGGCGCCGAGTGGCCCCGGCCGAGCCCCTGATCACTTCCCCTTCGCGGAGTTCAGCTCGGCCCGCCGGGGCCGCAGACACGCCCCCCGTCGTCGCGGCGGTCGGCCAGGTCTTCTTCCACAATCCAGTCGCTACGGCCGACGTCCCTGCCGGAGATCACTTCTGCACGGCCAGTGCGGTGAACAGCGACTCCAAGGGGCTGGTCATCACCGCTGGGCGCTGCGTGCACGGCGGCGCGGCGGGAGGCTGGTACCAGAACTGGGTCTTCATGCCTGGGTATCGGTACGTCGCCGGCCTGGCGAGCAAGCCATCCGGTACGTTCACCGCACGGTGGTTCGGTGCGGATAGCGACTGGGTCGAGAGCAGCAAGCCCAGCGCAGACTTCGCCATGGTCGAGACCGAGCCGAACGCCCGTGGGCGACTCGTCGATGTCGTGGGCGGCATGGGTCTTTCGTGGGGCGATCCGCTCCCTCAGGCGGTCACGGTCGTCGGGTATGCCTGGTCCTGCCTGGGGGCCATGTGTTGGCAGGAACAGAGCCAGTGCTCCGGAAGCCCGCAGGACGGCGGGCAATCCATGATGACTCTTGTCTGCGAATACGAGGCTGATGCCACCGGCAGCCCGTGGGTGACCGCCTTCGACGGGCAACTCGGCTACATCGATGGAGACGTCAGCACGCTCTCCGACGATGGGACCGATGCGAGCCCCTACTACGGTGACCCGGTCTACGACCTTTACCGGACCACCCGACCTGACGGAAGTCCTCGGCCCGGCCTGACTCAGGCCGGGCCCGGCCCTGGGCGCGCCACCGCCATGCCGGCGTGAGATCAACACTGAACGGGATGCGCCGGGTACGACAACCGCCGATAATGCACATTATGTCATGTCGCGCGTGCGGGGCCCGTCCGGTCGGGGCCGCCGCTCCCGGCTCCTGGCTCCCGGCAGAATGCCGCCATGCCGCCCGCCGTCCGCGCCAGTGACTACGAGTTCGACGACGACCCCGCCCGGGTCGACCGCGCCGTCTTGTGCGGCTTCCTGACCACCCAGGCCTACTGGGGCCGCTGGCGCAACCGCGACGCGATCCTGGCGCAACTGGACGACGCCTGGCGGGTAGCGGCCGCCTACCTGAGATCCACCGGCCAGATGGTGGGCTTCGCGAGGGCCGTCAGCGACGGCCTCGCGCTCGCCTACCTCGCGGACGTCTTCGTCCTGACGGCCCACCGCGGCCATGGCGTGGGGCGTTCGCTCGTCTCGTTGATGATTGACAAGGGTCCGGGGCGGGACTTCCGCTGGTTGCTGCATACCGCCGATGCCCACGGGCTGTATGCCGAGTTCGGTTTCCGGCAACCGGACCAGACGTTGCTCGAGCGACCCGCCGGAGCGGGGCTCGGCCAGCGGTCCGGCGGGCCTTCCATGATCGACTGTGGTGGGTAGGTCTGGCCCCCTCTCCGGGTTGTGTGGGTGGTGGCGGCTGGGTGATCCTCTCCCCTGTGGTGTGGTCATGCCGGGCCTGTTATCACTAGGACACCCGCAACGTCGCCCAGCACCGCCCCGGCGTCGGCGGCGTCGAGCCGTCCCCAGGACACCGCGCCGACGGCTCGCCGTGCAGACTCTCCCCCGACCACCTGCACACCCTTGACGAGGTCAGCGACCCCGGCGCCTACCAGCACGACCGGTTCACGGTGTACTCCCGCAGCGGCCGGCCCTCCCCCGGAACGCACGTCTGCATGGCCGCCCAGGCCGTCGGAGTACGTACCGGAACGGCTCTGCCGGCGGGAGGCCGGGACCGGGTCAGGACACGCCGGCCTCGATCACGCGCCGACGTACCTCGCGAGGTGCTCGCCGGTGACGGTGGAGCGGGTGGCCACGAGGTCGGCGGGTGTGCCCTCGAAGACGATCCGGCCGCCGTCATGGCCGGCGCCCGGACCGAGGTCGATGATCCAGTCGGCGTGCGCCATGACGGCCTGGTGGTGCTCGATCACGATGATCGACTTGCCGGAGTCGACGAGCCGGTCGAGCAGACCGAGCAACTGCTCGACGTCGGCCAGGTGCAGGCCGGCGGTCGGCTCGTCGAGGACGTAGACACCCCCCTTCTCCGCCATGTGGGTGGCCAGCTTGAGCCGCTGCCGCTCCCCTCCGGACAGCGTCGTGAGCGGCTGGCCGATGCTCAGGTAGCCGAGCCCGACGTCGCGGAGCCGGTTGAGGACGGAGTGCGCGGCCGGCGTCCGCGCCGGCCCGGCGCCGAAGAACGCCTCAGCCTCGGTGACCGACATGGCGAGGACCTGGCTGATGTCCCGGTCGCCGAGGCGGTACTCCAGGACCGACGCCTGGAACCGCCTGCCCTCGCACTCCTCGCACGTGGTGGCGACGCCGGCCATCATCGCCAGGTCGGTGTAGATGACGCCGGCGCCGTTGCAGGTGGGACAGGCACCCTCGGAGTTGGCGCTGAACAGCGCCGGTTTGACCCCGTTTGCCTTGGCGAACGCCGCGCGGATCGGGTCGAGCAGTCCGGTGTACGTCGCGGGATTGCTCCGCCGCGAGCCACGGATGGGTGTCTGGTCGACCGCCACCACCCCGTCCCGACCGGACACCGAGCCGTGGATGAGCGAGCTCTTGCCGGAGCCGGCCACGCCGGTGACGACGACGAGCACGCCGAGCGGGATGTCGACGTCGACGTCCCGCAGGTTGTGGGTGCTGGCGCCGCGCACCGGCAGGATCCCGGACGGCGGGCGCACCGACGGCTTGAGGACGGCCCGGTCGTCCAGGTGTCGCCCGGTGAGCGTGTCTCCGGCCCGCAACTCCTGGACGGTACCTTCGAACCCGACCTCGCCGCCGGCCGAGCCGGCGCCGGGCCCGAGGTCGACGACGTGGTCGGCGATCGCGATCACTTCGGGCTTGTGCTCCACGACGAGCACGGTGTTGCCCTTGTCCCGCAGGCGCAGCAGCAGGTCGTTCATCCGCTGGACGTCGTGCGGGTGCAGCCCGACCGTCGGCTCGTCGAAGACGTAGGTGACGTCGGTCAGCGACGACCCGAGGTGTCGGATCATCTTGGTGCGCTGCGCCTCGCCGCCGGACAGGGTGCCCGCCGGCCGGTCCAGCGAGAGGTAGCCCAGCCCGACCTCGACGAACGATTCGAGGGTTCGCTGCAGCGCCGCCAGCAGCGGCGCCACGGATGGCTCCGGCAGACCGCGCACCCACTTGGCCAGGTCGCTGATCTGCATCCCGCAGGCGTCCGCGATGCTGATCCCTTTGATCTTCGATGACCGGGCGGCCTCGTTGAGCCGGGTGCCGCCGCAGGCGGGGCAGGCGGTGAAGGTCACCGCCCGTTCCACGAACGCCCGGATGTGCGGCTGCATCGACTCGACGTCCTTGGACAACATCGACTTCTGGATCCGTGGCACCAACCCCTCGTAGGTCATGTTGATGTTCTCGATCTTCATCCGGGTCGGCTCGCGGTGGAGGAAGTCGTGGCGCTCCCGCTCGGTGTAGTCGCGGATCGGCTTGTTCGGGTCGACGAAGCCGGAGGAGGCGTAGAGGCGGTAGTTCCAGCCGCCGGCGGTGTAGCCGGGGACGGTGAGCGCGCCCTCGGCAAGCGATTTCGTGTCGTCGAACAGGTGGGACAGGTCGATGTCGGTCACCGAGCCCATGCCTTCGCACCGCGGGCACATGCCGCCGGTCACCTGGAACGAGCGGGCCTCGGTCTTCTTCCCGCCACCCTTCTCGACCCAGATCCGTCCGGAGCCGCTGACCGTGGCGACGTTGAAGGAGAAGGCATTGGGTGAACCGATGTGCGGCCGGCCGAGTCGGCTGAAGACGATGCGCAGCATCGCGTTGGCGTCGGTGGCCGTACCGACCGTGGAGCGGACGTTGGCCCCCATCCGCTGCTGGTCGACGATGATCGCGGTGGTCAGCCCGTCCAGGACGTCGACCTCCGGCCTCGTCAGGGTCGGCATGAAACCCTGCACGAACGCGCTGTAGGTCTCGTTGATCAGTCGCTGCGACTCCGCCGCGATCGTGTCGAAGACCAGGGAGCTCTTGCCGGACCCCGACACCCCGGTGAACACGGTGAGCCGGCGCTTGGGGATCTCGACACTGATGTCCTTGAGGTTGTTCTCGCGGGCGCCGTACACACGGATCAGGTCGTGGCTGTCGGCGGCGTGCGGCGTGGGCACCTGCGGGCCGGTCCTCGGGGCCATGCTCATCGGGTCTCCCTGTCTGTGGCCGGCTGTCGGTGGCCGGACGCCGGCATGTGCGTCGCCGGGCATGTTCCCACCAGTTCCGAGCAGCCGCGCCCACGCGCCCTCCGCTGGACGTCCGATCCCTCCGATTGACCAGGAGTAACCGCACAGTTCATTATCTGCATATGTCCGCAACAAGGCATCACGAGCTCGACCTGCTCGACGACCTGGCGAGGGACGCGGCGGTCGGTACCCTGCGCATGCTTGCGGATCCGACACGGTTGGGCCTGCTCTGGAATCTGCGGAGTGGCGAGCTCACCGTCACGGAGCTGTGCCGGGTGACGGGCCGGCCGGCTCCCGCGGTTTCCCAGCACCTGGCGAAGCTGCGACTGACCGGGCTGGTGCTGACGCGCCGCGAGGGCACGCAGATCTACTACCGGCTGGCCACCGATCACGTCCGCCGGCTGGTGGACGACGTGGTGGCCCACACCCGGCACCTGGAGGGCTCCTGATGGGCCACCTCAGCTCGGCGCGAGGCCGGTTCGGGCTCGATCCGGCCTCGGCCTGAACGAGCCCGAGCGCGGCGGACGATGATAGCCGCGTGCATCCGCTGCCCTGCCTGGATCGTCCGGTCCCCTTCGCGATGGCGCACCGCGGCTTCGACCCGAACGGTCTGGAGAACTCGATGCCGGCCTTCGAGGCGGCGGTCGGGCTGGGGGTCGATTTCCTGGAGACCGACGTCCAGGTGACCTCGGACGGCGTACTGCTCGCGTTCCACGACGCGCGGCTGGACCGGGTCACCGACATGCCGGGCCGGGTCGGGCATCTGCCCTGGAGCAGGGTGCGCCGCGCCTTGATCGGCGGGGTCGAGCCGATCCCGAGGCTGGAGGAGGTCCTCGACGCCTGGCCGCACGTGCGGGTCAACGTGGATCTCAAGGTGCGCGGTGCGGTCGCCCCGTTCGTCCAAGCCGTCCGGCGGACGCGGTCGCGGGACCGGGTCTGCGTGACGTCGTTCAGCGACCGGCGCCGGGCCGCGGCGGTGCGCGAGCTGCGCCGGGACGGCCCGATCGCCTGGTCGCCCGGGATCCGCTCGATGATCCAGGTGGTGGCGGCCGTGCGCGGCGCGGGGCCGGCCGCCGTGTCCCGGGTGCTCGGTGACGCCGCCTGCGTGCAGGTACCTGTGCAGTTCGGGGGCCGGCAGGTGATCGGCGCGCGGTTCGTCCGCAGCATGCAGGAGGCGGGGCTGCAGGTTCACGTGTGGACCGTCGACGACCCCGAGCAGATGCGTCACCTGCTGGCGATCGGCGTGGACGCGATCGTGACGAATCGCTCCGATCTGGCGGTGCGGATCCTCCGGGAACCACCACGCGCGCCGGGTGACGTGGCCGGTGGCGCGACCGGGGGCTCGGGCGGCTGACCCCGCCGCGCGGCACGCGCGTCGCCGCGGGGCGGCGTGCGGGCGCGTCATCTCGGGCATGCTTTCTGCCGTCGTCGGCAAGGCGCCGACGCCCTCGAGGAGGTCAGATGGCCCCCGCCCCTCGGCCGCCGGACGTCGGGCGGCGCCGTGAGCAGCGCAGCTGGTACTGGTACGACTGGGCCAACTCCGCCTACGTCACCACCACCCTCACGGTGCTGTTCACGCCCTACCTCACCGACATCGCCAAGCGGGCGGCCTGCCCCGGCCAGGACACCGCCCTGGCCTGCCGGACGCCGCTGCACCTGCTCGCCGTCCCGATCAGCCCCGGCTCGCTGGCCCTGTACACGATCACAGCGTCCACCCTGCTGTCGGCGGTGCTGCTGCCCGTGGTCGGGGCGGCGGTGGACCGCACCGGTCGCAAGCGCACCCTGCTGGCCCGGATCGCCTGGGTGGGGGCGGCGGCCGCCTCGGCGATGGTGTTCCTCGGCGGCACGCGCTGGTGGCTGGGCGTCGTGCTGGGGCTGGTCGCCCAACTCTGCCTGGGCTGCACCCTGGTGATCTACGATGCGATCCTGGTCGACATCGCACTGCCGGACGAGCGGGACGCCGTCTCCAGTCGTGGCTGGGCCTTCGGCTACATCGGTGGCGGGCTGCTGCTGGCGATCAACCTGGTGATGGTGACCGCCCACCGACCCCTGGGGCTGAGCACGGAGTGGGCGGTGCGACTCAGCCTGCTCTCGGCCGGCCTGTGGTGGGGCGGGTTCACCCTCGTGCCGTTCTTCGGCCTGCGCGACCGGCCGCCCGTGGCCGTCGAGGAACTGGCCGCCCGGGGTCCGGTCGGGGCGGCCTTCCGGCAACTCTGGGTCACCCTGCGGGACCTGCCCCAGTACCCCCAGACGATGCTGTTCCTGCTCGGCTACCTGTTCTACAACGACGGCATCCAGACCGTGATCTACGCCTCCAGCCTGTTCGGTCAGGAGCAGCTCCACCTGTCGAAGAACGCCCTGATCATCACCATCCTCGTCGTCCAGTTCGTCGGGTTCGCCGGGGCGATGCTGTTCGGCGCCCTGGCGGCACGGATCGGAGCACACCGGACGGTCCTGCTGAGCCTGGTGCTGTGGTGCCTGGTGGTCACGGCCGGGTACTTCGCACCCGACGGGCAGTTCCTGCCGTTCCTCGTCCTGGGGTCGGCGATCGGGCTCGTGCTCGGCGGCGCCCAGGCCCTGTCCCGCAGCCTCTACAGCCAGCTGGTGCCACGGGGGCGGGAGGCGGAGTACTTCAGCCTCTACCAGGCGACCGAGCGTGGTACGAGCTGGTTCGGCACCTTGCTGTTCGGCCTGATCTACCAGTTCACCGGCTCCTACCGCGAAGCGATCGTGGCGCTGGTGGTGTTCTTCGTCCTGGGTGGTTCGCTGCTGTGGCGGGTCCGGATGCGCGAGGGGATCAGGGACGCAGGTAACGACGTGCCGGCGGTGGTGTGACCGGCCGCTGGCCGGACGTTTACCTCAACTGATCAACACCCGCTCTGCGTCAAAGGTTGGTGGCGAAGAGTGCAAATTCAGGGCGCATGTGGTGCGTGAGTACCAACAGCACCATCATGCACACCCGCTGTAGCGGAACATCCTGGCCCGATGACGCGTTACCTCGGGGTAACCATGCGAGACTCGCGCCGGCTTCCGGCGTCGACAGCCCGAGGGGAACTGCGATGAGCGACCGGAGCATGCGCGGCACCCGGCTGGGTGCCCAGAGCCTGGAGAGCGACACCGGCGTCCAGCCCGCCGCCCGCCAACACGTCACCTACCACTGCCCCAACGGGCACCACTTCGCGGTCCCGCTCTCGGTGGAGGCTGAGGTGCCGCCGCTGTGGGAGTGCCGTTGCGGAGGCCAGGCGCTGCGGGAGAACACCGACCAGCCGGAGGCGAAGCCGGTGAAGCCAACGCGTACCCACTGGGACATGCTGATGGAGCGTCGCACGACGGCCGAGCTGGAGGTCCTGCTCGAGGAACGGCTGGAGCTCCTGCGCAGCGGGCGACTGACCCAGAAGCGGATCGCCTGAGCCGTCGTTCGCCCGAACGGGTCGTCTCGCGCAGGTCCTGGCGAGCGACCGGCGACGGGCGACGGTGGAGGCAGGGGATCCGGACCACCCCCCCGGTTCGGATCCCCTGCCTCGACTGTCGCCCGTCCGTAGGGTTCAGCGGGGTGGGGACTCCTCCCCCTCCGGCGCACGCACGACGCGGATTCCGGTGTCCGGTCCGGCCGCGGGATTCTCCTTGATCACCTGACCTCGCACCACCCGCACCGAGCGCGTGGTGAACCGGCGCATCACCGCCTCTCCCGCGCGCCGGGCGAGGGCGTGGCGCACCGGCGGCACCAGCAGGGCCAGGGCAACGGCGTCGGACAGGAAGCCCGGGACGAGGAGCAGGAGCCCAGCC
>DATDMG010000018.1:0-19534 GCA_036518955.1 Kineosporiaceae bacterium
TTCCGTCGCGGTCAGGGCGTCACCGTCGTCGTGGCGCGCCGCGCGGCCCTCCGCTTCGTCACGGGCGAACCCGACGCAGCCGCTGAGGCCGACGCGCCGGCGGTGGATGCCGGCGCCTTGGTCGCAGCCACCGAGGACGCCGGCTTTCCGGAGGACGTCGCCGTGGTCGTCGCCGGGGCCCTTCCGGCCGCGGTGACCTTCGTCGACGTCGTCGCGTTACCCGCCGATACTGCGGCCCCCGCCGGAGAGCCCTTCCCGGACGGCGTGACGTCTGGGACCGAGCCCGTGGCCGCCCCCTGCCCGTCGGCAGATGGACCACGAGGAGTAACAATAGCGGGTCTGTTGGCTACCCCTGGTGAGGGCACACCCAGGATCCGGCCGTCCGTGGTGAGGAAGGCCGCATTCGGCGCCTCCACCATCCCCAGCGACGCGGCCCGGCTCGCCAGCGCCTGTGGCGCCTCCTGCGCGGCGATCTGCTCCTGCAGCGTCTGGGCCTGCTCGGTGAGCTGCTCGATCTGGGCCAGCTGGGTCCGCCGGACGAACGCCCCCTTCTCCAGGCTGACGTTCAGCAGCAGCAGGCCGACCAGCCCCACGGCGAGCAGCACGAGGCTCGCCACCACCAGCCCGGCCCGGGACCGCGCGTGCGCCGGGGCGCTGACGACCCGCAGCCGGGGGGCACGGGCAGTCGGCCGAGTACTCGGGCGAGGCGCCGGTCGGACGGCGGGACGGGTGACGACGGCGGTGGACTGGCTCATGCGGCATCCCCTTTCCTGTGCGCGCGGGCCGGTGGACCCGCCGTGCGCCGACCGGTCCTGATCCGCTCCGCCGCGCGGAGCCTGACCGAGGCCGCGCGGGGATTGGCAGTGATCTCCTCCTCGGACGCCGTCTCGGCGCCGCGGGTCAGCAGCCGCAGCACGGGCGCGTGCTCCGGCAGCTCCACCGGCAGGCCCGGAGGGGCACTGCTGGCGGCGCCGGCGGCGAGCACCCGCTTGACGATCCGGTCCTCCAGGGAGTGGTACGCGAGGACGACGATCCGCCCGCCCACGTCGAGGGCGTCCACCGCCGCCGGCATCGCTCGCTCCAGCCCGGCCAACTCGCCGTTGACCTCGATACGCAGCGCCTGGAAGGTGCGCTTGGCCGGGTGGCCCCCGGTCCGCCGGGCGGCCGCCGGCACCGACGCCCGGACCAGCTCCACCAGCCGGGAACTCGTGCTGAACGGTTGGCGCCCACGCTCGGCGGCCACCGCCTCGGCGATCCGCCGGGCGAACCGCTCCTCGCCGTACTCGCGCAGGACGCGCGCCAGCTCCGCGACCGGGTACGTGTTGAGGATCTCCGCGGCCGTCGGGCCGCCGGAATTGTCCATCCGCATGTCGAGCGGCGCGTCGACGGCGTAGGCGAAGCCGCGCTCGCGCTCGTCCAGCTGGAGCGACGAGACCCCCAGATCGAGCAGGACGCCCCGGACGGCGTCGATCCCGAGGTCGGTGAGCACGCGGGGCAACTCGTCGTACCGGGCATGCACCAGGCGCACCCGCTCGCCGAACGGCGCGAGCCGTCGCCCCGCCAGGGCCAGCGCCTGCCGATCGCGGTCGATGCCGACCAGGACGGCGCCCGGACACGTGGTGAGCAGCGCCTCGCTGTGCCCGCCGAGCCCGAGGGTACCGTCGAGGACGACGGCCCCCGGCTGCGCCAGCGCGGGCGCGAGCAGCGCGACACAACGTTCGAGGAGCACCGGCACGTGCGCCGGGCGCATCTCCTCGCCACCCGTTGGACGACCCATTCGACCCTGACCTGTTCCTCTCGGCGGATCCACTCGACCAGCGTGGAAAGACCGTCGGCGGTCAGGTCTCCATCCGCTCCGGGGCCTGCCGCAGAGGCGGCCGGATGCGGGCCGGACAGCCGGCCTGACGCCGGGGAAGGGGAGTCAGGACGGGCATCTCGGCTGCGGCTTGACGCCGGGGAAGGGACGTCAGGACGCATCGAGCGGCTGGAGACCTCACCGCCGGCGGCGGTGCGGCGACATGCCACGTTGTTGAGTAGCTGCATCGTTCAGTAGCTGCATCACGGTGCACCGGGATGCTCCCGGACGGGGCACCTCGAGGCCCGTCGCGGGCGACGGGGGTCAGGTCGGCGGTGCGCGTCCATGACTCAGAAGAGCCCCGGCACCACCTCCTCCGCCTGCTCGGCGAAGGCCTCCTCCTGTTCGGCCAGGTAGCTCTCCCAGGCCGGGCCGTCCCAGATCTCCACCCGCTGGCCGGCACCGATCACCGCGACGTCCCGGTCGAGCCCCGCGTAGGTGCGCAGGGCAGCCGGGATGGTGATGCGCCCCTGCTTGTCGACCGACTCGTCGCTGGCCCCCGACAGGAACACGCGCAGGTAGTCACGGGCCTGCTTGCTGGTGACCGGAGCCTGCCGGAGCTGGTCGGCAAGCCGTTCGAACTCCGCCATGGGGAACACGTACAGGCACCGCTCCTGACCTCTCGTCACCACCACTCCTGCCTCGAGTTGTTCCCGGAACTTCGCAGGGAGGATCAGCCGGCCCTTGTCGTCCAGGCGCGGGGTGTAGGTGCCGAGGAACACCGCTCCTCGCCTCCCTCACCTCGCAGACCCGAGCCGAGCCGAGCCGAGAACACGCCACCGCCGCCCTCGGATCCCACCTACCTTTCGGCGCCACCCTCCCCCTGGGTGCCCCACTCTACTCCACATCCCCCCACGGTCAACGGGACGGGCCCCCCAGTGGCCAGCAACCTGTCACATCTGCCCAGGTCACGCGCGTGGGGGGAAGTGGAGGGGCCGGCGTGGCGCCGCCCCGGGTCAGCGCGTGCGGTGCGCCGTGCGGGGCTACGAACCTCGGGCGCACCCGGCCACCGATCGGGTCATTTCGGGACTAATCGTGCAGCGCGACGGACGCCGGCCGACGGGCCGCGGGGAAGGTGGGGGGATGTGGGGGACGTGCCTTTGCCGGTTTCTGGCCCGGCGGGCTTGTGGTGACCGGGGGGCCGGAGTGAACATCCCGGAACGGGCCGGCGGCAGGCACCAGACGCTGCCGCCGCACGTTGCGGCTGTCAGACTTGTCGGGGGAGGGTCGCCGCGTCAGCAGGGCGGCCTCCCGGGCGAAGAGGAGATGGTGTGACGACCACGACGGAGGCTCAGGGCATAGAGGCCCTGGTGCACATCACCGGGGCGATCCGTGCGGCAGTCGAGTCCGTCGTCGACGGCAAGCCGGACGTCGTCCGGCTCGCCGTGACCGTGCTCCTGGCCGAAGGGCACCTCCTCCTCGAGGACGTGCCGGGCGTCGGCAAGACCATGCTGGCGAAGGCGCTGGCACGATCCGTGGGCTGCTCGGTCCGACGGATCCAGTTCACACCCGACCTGCTCCCCAGCGACGTGACCGGGGTCAGCATCTACAACCAGGAGCGGCAGGACTTCGAGTTCAAGCCGGGTGCGGTGTTCTCGAACGTGGTCGTCGGCGACGAGATCAACCGCGCCAGCCCGAAGACCCAGTCGGCCCTGCTGGAGTGCATGGAGGAGCACCAGGTCACGGTCGACGGGACGACCTACCCCCTCCAGCCGCCGTTCATCGTCGTCGCCACCCAGAACCCGATCGAGATGGAGGGCACCTACCCGCTGCCGGAGGCGCAGCGGGACCGGTTCATGGCGCGGGTGTCGATGGGGTACCCCTCGCCGGCCGCCGAGGTGGAGATGCTCGGCCGGCACGGCGCGCACGACCCGCTCGCCGCACTGATGCCGGTGACGGACGCCGAGGCGGTACGTCGGCTCATCCACACCGCCCGCACGGTGTACGCGGCGGATGCGATCAAGGAGTACGTGGTGTCACTCGTCCGCGCGACCCGGGCCTCCCCGGAGCTTCGGCTGGGGGCGTCACCACGTTCCGCGCTCCACCTGTTGCGGGCGGCCAAGGCCCGGGCTGCCATGCGGGGCCGGCCGCACGTGCTCCCGGACGACGTCCAGGAGCTCGTCGTGCCCGTGCTGGCCCACCGACTGCTGGCCAGCCCTGACGCCCAGCTCTCCCGGCGGACGCCGGAGGACGTGCTCACCGGGCTGCTCACCACGGTGCCCATTCCCCGGGCCCGCGCGAGCGCCTGAGCGGAGCGCCGGTGCGCTCGCTGCTCGCCTGGCTGCGCCCGGCCCTGTCCGGGCTGACGACCCGCGGCCGGTCCTTCCTCGCCGCCGGGATCGCCTCCGCCGCGTGCTCCATCGTGGTCGGCCAGCGCGACCTGCTCCGGGTGGCCGCGCTGCTGATCACGCTGCCGATCGGCTGCGCCCTGGTGCTGGGCCGGGCCCGTTACCGGCTCGCCCTCACCCGGACGATCACCCCTGGGCACGTGGTGGCGGGCGGGACGGCGCGCGTACGGCTCGAGCTGGAGAACGTCACGCGGCTGAGCACCCGCGTGCTCCTGGCGGAGGACCGGGTGCCGTTGTCGCTCGGCGTGTCGCCACGGTTCGTGCTGGCGCGGCTGCCGGGCGGCACCCGGGCGGCGGTGACCTACTCGGTGCGCTCGCTCGTCCGCGGCCGGTACCCGATCGGTCCGGTGCGGCTGCGCCTCGCCGACCCCTTCGGGATGTGCGAGGTCACCCGCTCGTTCACCGCGACGGACCCGCTGGTGGTGGTCCCCCGCACCTGGCCGCTGCCACCGGTCCGTGGCGGTGGCCTGTGGGCCGGGACGGGCGAGTCGATCGCGCGGAGCGCGGCCGCCAGCGGCGAGGACGACATCGCGACCCGGGAGTATCGCCACGGCGACGACCTACGGCGGGTCCACTGGCGCTCGACCGCCCGGCGTGGCGAGCTGATGGTCCGCCGGGAGGAGCAGCCGCGACAGATGCGTGCCACGGTGCTGCTCGACAACCGGCGGGACGGCCACCGGGGCGAGGGCGCGCAGTCGAGCCTGGAGTGGGCGGTGAGCGTCGCGGCGTCCGCGGCGGTCTCACTGGGGAGCCAACGGTACGGGGTTCGGCTGCTGCTCGACGGGCAACCTGCCACCTGGATCTCGCCCTTCTCCGGCGACGGCGCGGCGCGGCTGCTCGACGAGCTGGCGGTCGCCGCGCCGGGGGGCCCGCAGGTGCTCGCAGGTGCGGTGTCGACCCTGGGCCGGACGAGCGGCGACGGCCTCGTGGTCGTCGTCCTCGGTGAGGTCGACGACGACGTCGCGGGGGCGCTGGCCCGGCTGGTGGGTCGGGGAGCGCTGGGCGTCGCCCTGCTCGCCCGGACCACCGAATGGGCCACCCTCTCCCCCGACCGGGCCGCCGAGGTGGACGCCGCTCGAGCCCGCGTCGCCGCCACGCTGCGCTCAGCCGGCTGGGGCGTGGCCGAGGCCGGGCCCCGCGACGCGGTGCCGGCCGCCTGGGCCGCCGCCCTCGGACTGCCGGATCCGGTCGGACCGGTCGTGACCAGCGGACCGGCCGCGGCCCCCGCGGCTCCCTCCCCCGCGGCTCCCTCCCCCGCCCCGCCCGGCGCCGCCCCGCCCGGCGCCGCGCCACCCGGTCCGATGCTCGTGAACGGATCCCGAGGAGAGCCGCGATGACCAGCACCCAGGCGCGACTCACGCTGGCCGCCGCGGTGGCCACCCTGCTCGCGGCGTTGACCCTGGTCCCGCTGCTGCAGGGCGGCGAGTGGTTCCTGGCCGTCGTCGTGGTGGTGGGCGTGGTCGCCGGGGTCGGCGCCGGAGCGCGGCAGGTGGTCCGCTGGTGGCCGGCCGTCGTGCTGCTCCAGGCACTCGGGCTGGTGCTGTGCGTCACCTGGCTGTTCGCCCGGGACGTCGCCACCTGGGGCCTGCTGCCCGGCCCGGACGTCGTCCGAGAACTCTCCGACCTGCTGCACGCCGGCCTCACGGTGACCCGCCTGGAGGTGCCACCGGTGCCGGTGACCAGGGGCGTCGTCCTGGTCACCGGCGGCGGTGTCGGTCTGGTCGCGCTGGCGGTCGACATGATCGCCGCGTCCTTGCACCGGCCCGCCGTCGCCGGGCTCCCCCTGCTGGCCGTCTACTGCGTGCCGGCCGCCGTCCTGCCGGGCGGACTCTCCTGGTGGTACTTCGTGGTGGCCGCGCTCGGCTTCCTCCTGCTCGTCGGATCCGACTCCGTGGACCGGGTCCGGAGCTGGGGCCGGGTGCTCGGCCCCAGCAGCGACGACCGGGGTGACCGGACGCTGGGCGGCCCGCTCGCCGGTGCCCGACGGCTGGCGGTGAGCAGCGTGCTGGTCGCGGCCGTCGTCCCCACGTTCGTGCCCGGCCTCGGCGACCAGTTGCTGCGGGGCCACGGCAGCGGCCACGGGAACGGCAAGGGCGGCAGCATCATGGTCGTCAACCCGATCCTGACCCTGAAGGACAACCTCACCGCCCGGTCGAACGTGGTCATCGTCCGCTACACCACGACCGCCGCGCACCCCGACCCGCTCCGGATCGTCAGCGACGACGTCTTCGACGGCAGCCAGTGGTCCCCGAGCACGGGCGAGATCCCGCGCGACAACAAGGTGCAGGACGGGCTGTCGAACCCACCCGGCCTCTCCCAGGACGTTCCGGTCCGGCAGCTCCGGACGAGCATCAACGTCCTGGACCTGCAGCAGACCTACCTGCCCACGCCCTACCCCCCGACGAGGGTCCAGATCGAGGGCGCGTGGATCTACGACTCGCAGACCCTGAACATCGTGGGAGACGGGGTGACGACGCGGAACAGCCGTTACGTCGTCGACCATCTCGCCGTCGAGCCGACCGCCCGGCAGCTCGAGGCGGCGCCCCCGCCACCGGTGGAGATCCTGAACACCTACGGGAAGCTGCCGGCCACGCTGCCCCGCACGATTTCCGAGACGGCACGCGCGGTGGCGGGGACCGGCAGCACGTACGCCAAGGCGCTGGCCCTGCAGGAGTGGTTGCGCAGCACCGGGGGTTTCGACTACAGCGAGCAGGTCGACCCGCCCAAGGGCAGGCAGGCCAGCGGGCAGGACGCGGTCCTGGCGTTCCTGCAGAACAAGCACGGGTACTGCGTCCAGTTCGCGTCGGCGATGGCCGTGATGGCACGCACCCTGAACATCCCCTCCCGGGTCGCCGTGGGCTTCCTCCCCGGCCACCAGCGGGCGGACCACACGTACGAGATCAACCTCCGTGACGCCCACGCCTGGCCGGAGCTGTACTTCGGCGGGATCGGCTGGGTGCGCTTCGAGCCGACGCCGTCCCGGCGATCCGGTCCTGTACCGGCCTGGGCGCAATCGCCCACGGCGGAGGCGCCCGCCCCCACCGCCACCGCCACCCAGTCGGTCACCTCGAGGCCGACCCGTGCGGTCACCCGCCGTGACCCTGGCCTGAACGACGCCCCGGCCGCCGTCGAGCCTTCGCTGCTGGACCGGATCATGGCTGACATTCCCTGGGGTTGGCTGGCCGGACTGGCGGGTCTGGCACTTCTCGGCGGCGTGCCGCTCGCCGTCGAACGCCTGATCCGCCGGACCCGTTGGCTCCGTGCCGCCCGAGGAACGCCGATCGCCCGGGTCGAGGCCGCCTGGGACGAGCTGCGCGAGGAGTTGGAGGACCTGGGGGTCACCTGGGCCGCTTCCTGGACGCCGCGGGCGCTGCAGTTGCGGCTCGTCACCGACCACGCGCTTCCTGGCAGCGCCCAGGCCGCGCTCCGGCGGCTGGTGACCGATCTCGAACATGCCCGGTACGCGCCCCCGGACGGGGAGGGCCGGGACGTCCCGGCACTGCGCTCGGACGTCGCGACCGTCGTGGGAGCCGTGGTGGAATCCGGGACGATCAGGCCGTGGGTGCGCCACCGGGCACGCTGGCTGCCCGCCTCAGGGCTCCGGACGCTGAGTGGAGCGCTGCGGCGGCTCGACGTCGCGGTCAACGAGGCCGGCCGCAAGATGTCGGAGTTCGGCGCGGACGTGCGCCAGCGGGTGGGCCGCCCCTGATCCCCCGGCCCCGCTCGCCGGGCCGGGGCCGGATGTCCGACGCCACCCGAACGGGGGCCAGGATCGGCCCCACCCTGCACGGAAGGGTTGACCGCCGGCTCCACGCTGGCCGGGCCGCCCGTTCGGCCCCGACATGCAGCTGCCGCCCGGTCGCGCGACCAGGCGGCACGTTCACGGCGAAGGATCAGAAACCAGCAGGACCGTCACGCCGTGACAGGGGGACGTCCTCCCGCCAGGAGGGCCTGGGACGCGCTGCCAGAGCCCTCAGCGGCCGTCACGACGGCGGTCCCAGCGCCGTTCGAGGCGCTGCATGAAGCTGCCCCGCCGCTTGGAGACCTGCCGGATGCTCCCGTTGCCCTGCACGATGCCCGCGGGACCACCTCGACGGTGGCCCGAGACGGCGTAGGCGGTGCCGGCGAGCATGCTGACGAAACCGACGACGCCCAGCACGACCATCTGCTGCGCCACACCGACGATGAGGAGCACGAGGCCGACCACCACTCCGGTCACCCCGATGAACAACCTGCGTGCGGACCCAGGACGCCGAGCAGCGCCTCGCATCGCGGAGGCGAACTTCGGATCCTCTGCATAGAGGGCGCGCTCCATCTGCTCGAGCAAGCGCTGCTCGTTGTCGGAGAGCGGCACGACGACCTCCTGAGTACTGCGGTGATGGGAACAGGATAGGTCGGGCTTGCTCGGCGCGAAACCCGGTCCCTGCCAAAGTCGGAACGCGCGGGGGTCCTCCTGAGTTCGCCGCCGGCCGCAGAGCGTCATATCTGACCCGAATACCCCCTACCATGATTCTTTTGCTCCGGGCACCCCTTGCCGGCTGGCCGTGGCCGCCCGCTCGGGGGATCACCGGGTGCGGGGTCGACGACGAGGGCAGCGGGCAGCACGGCTCCCGCACCGAACCGCGCGCTGGCCCGGTCCACCGCCCGCTCGGCCTCCCGCCACCCGGAGGGGCGCTCGTCCAGGGTGAGCTGGTGGTGGCTCGCCCTGGACTCGGTCAGCCCCTCCACGCGGACCCCGACGAGCCGGATCCGCGCGCGGTCCAGCCCGAGCGACACGTAGGAACGGCGGGCGGTGGCGTACACCTCCCGCGCGACGTCCGTCGGCTGCCGGAGGGTACGGGACCGGGTGATCGTGGTGAAGTCGGCGAACCGGACCTTGACGACCACCGTGCGGCCGACCATGCCGGCACCTCGCATCCGGGCGGCGACCCGTTCCGACAGCCGGAGCAGCTCGCGCAGCACCAGTTGGGGATCATCGACGTCCCGGGCAAACGTCTCCTCCGCTCCGAAACTCTTCTCCACCTGTTCGGGCACCACCCGCCGCGGGTCCCGTCCCCAGGCGAGGCCGTGCAGATGGACGCCGGGCTCGCCCAGGGCCCGCCGCAAGGTGTCCACCGGGGTGTGAGCCAGGTCGGCGACCGTTCTCAGCCCGAGCCGCTGCAGGTCCTCCTCGGTTCGCTCTCCCACCCCCCACAGCGCGCTCACCGGCAACCGATGCAGGAAGGTCACCGTCTCGCCCCGGGGGATCACGAGCATCCCGTCGGGCTTGGCCCACCCCGAGGCAAGCTTGGCCACGAACTTCGTCGTCGCGACGCCGACCGAGCAGGTGATCCGCTGCTCGTCGGCGACCCGGTCGCGGATCAACCGCGCGATCACGGTCGGCGACCCCAGCCGCCGGACGGCACCCGCGACGTCCAGGAAGGCCTCGTCCAGGCTGAGCGGCTCCACCAGCGGGGTGATCGACCGGAAGATCTCCATCACGCCCCGGGAGACCTCGGCGTACCGCCGATGATCCGGCTGGACCACGACGGCCTCCGGGCACAGCCGCCGGGCCCGGCTCATCGGCATGGCCGAGTGGATCCCGGCCTGTCGCGCCTCGTACGTGGCGGACAGCACCACCGCGCGCTCCCCGCCACCGACGACCACCGGCTTGCCACGCAACTCCGGTCGGTCGATCAGCTCGACCGACGCGAAGAACGCGTCCATGTCGGCGTGGAGCACGGTGCACCCGTCGTCGCACCCGTCGTCCTGGGACAGCCCGGCCAGGGGCCGTCCGGTCCGAGCCAACTGCCGCCTGCTCATGACCGCGGCCTGGTCTCCGGACGGCACGCCGGGCCGGCGGGATCAGGCGATTCGCTCCAGGACGACGTGCAGGTGAGCCGCGATCCCGGCCAGGGCCGGGTGCGCGGCATGGTGGCCGGCGGCCCGCTCGAGCTCCAGCAACGCCTCCATCGCCTCCGGGTCGCCGTCGACGAGCGCACCGGGCAGCAGGTCGGTGAAGAGCCGGACGCCGTGCACCATGCGCACCCGGACGTCCCGGCCGGAGAACAACTCGAGCACCGACGTCTCGTCGAACCGCCGCGGTAGCGGATCGTGCTCGCCGGCCCGTCCCTGCGGGTCGTCGAGCAGACGTAGGGCCTCGGCGAATCTGCCGGACAGGGCCCGAGCGACCAGGGCGCCGAGCCGTTGCGCGACGAGCAGGCTGGCCAGACCCCCCGGCCGCAGCACGGCGAAAGCGTCCTGGGCGGCAGCGTGCGGGTCGTCCACGTGCTCCAGGACCCCGTGACAGAGGACGAGGTCGACGGATTGCTCCCCGAACGAGATCGCGAGCGTACCGGCATCCCCCTGGTGAGCGGTGACGAGGTGGCTGACTCCGGCGTCGGCGACCCTGCGCTGCAGCGCCGCGAGAGCGTCCGGGCTCGGGTCGACCACCGTGACCCGGTGGCCAAGCCCGGCAACCGGGACGGCGAGGCCACCGGTGCCTCCCCCCACGTCGACGACGTCCAGCACGGACCGCCCGGTACCCGCCGCCCGTTCGGCGACGAATCGCTCAAGGGTCTCCCACACGACGGCGGTGCGCAGTGCCGTCCGCGGATCCGAGCGCTGGGACCAGCGGCGAGACCGGAGGGCGTCGTCTGGCACGGTGCATCTCCCGGCTGGGTGGGAACGTGACGGCCCCACCCTAGTGAGCGCCGGAGCAGGGCATGCCGCTCACCCACCGCCGGGCCTTCCCTCGCCGGGCCCGCTCTCACCGGCTGCGCCCAGCGGGCCGTCGCCCGGCTGGGCAGGACCGGGCCCGGGGCGCTCCGATCGGTGGAGACTGGGGAGCTGGATGCCGGGCAGCAGGTCGGGGACGGTGCCGGAGCGGCGCCACAGAGCGGCCAGTGCCCAGCCCTGGACCACCAGCAGCGCCGCCAGCACCGCCAGCACCGCCAGCAGGAGGCCGGCTCCTCCGCCGACGGCCGGCGCCGCGGTTGCCCTGGACACCGACGAACCGGCCAGACAGGCCAGGAGTACCACAACGGGGCTCAGCACGGCCGCAGCGGGAGCCGTCCGAGCGGGCCAGACCCCCGCCGCCCGGCGCACGTCGTGCCGCCCGCGGATCAACAGGTCGGCGACCGGTACCCAGCCGAGGAGTATCAGCCCGGCACCCATCACGGCCGCGGCCGGCGAACCGGTCGACCGGCTCGTGGCCACGATCACCGGCTCCTCCCGCGGGGACACAGCCAGCAGCACCCCCGCCAGGACGAGGGCCAGGCAGACGAGCGCCCTGGCGGCGATCGACACCCGGCCGACCGTGACCGGTGTGGCATGCCGGCCGAGCCCACGGCGCGCCCTGGTCATCGCCTGCTCCCGGTCATCGCCCGCTGCTCCCCGGGCTGGCGTGCCACAACTTTCGCGGTGGCTCACGACGACGTTCGGACGTGCCGCCCGCCTCGTGCCCGGCGAGCTGGCGGCGGGTGTCCCGCGGATCGTCCCCGGCCGGCGTGATGTCGGCGTACGGCGACTGCCGAAACCCGCTGGCATGCATGAGCACCCTGCGCACGTGGTTGACGCCACCACCCATCCCACCGGCCCGGTCTCCGGTCGGCAGCCCGGTCGCGGCCTCTCCCGCCTCGTCCCAGGCGGCCGCATGCTCGGCCGTGACGATCAGACCGCCCTGGAACTCCGTGACCGGCAGACGTGCCGGCACCGGCCGGGACGAGTGGCTCGCCGCCGCCTCGCTGACGGCACGCTCGCCGGCCGTCGCCCACCCGGTAGGTATGGTCATCGCAGCCTGGACCGCCGACAGACCCCCTTCGACCCACTCGTCCCACAACGCCGACAGCTCCCAGGCCCCGGTGCCGCGCAGGGAGATCCCACGCGGCCCGGTCCGCCGCAACACTCCGCGGACGACGAGCAGCCAGGAGTGGAAGACCGTCGCGGCGAAGGGACCTTGGACGTCCTCGAAGAAGGTGGTGTCCACCGGACCGGTCGCATCGTCCAACGTCAGAAAGACGACCCGGCGCCCGGAACGCACCGGTGGTGTCTGGGTCGCCACCTTCACCCCGGCGACGAGCAGGTCCGAACGGCTGCGCCGGGCGTGCAGATCACGGGAGCGGCTGACGCCCAACGCGTCGAGCATCGGGACGTAGAAGTCCAGGACGTGCCGGCTCACATCGAGCCCGAGCACCTCCAGCTCCGCCCGCACCTGTTCCGCGCCGGTCATCTCGGGCAACCCGCTCGGCCGGGTCTCGTCCGGCGCGTCGCCGAGATCGAGGGTGAGCTGGACGTGCCGTTGGTCGGCCGGGACCACCGCACGAGGTGCCTGCGACTGCCGCGCAGCGGCGGCCCGGACCTCGCCGAGGGGACCGACGAGGCCGTGGCCCTCGCCGGGGGAGCGGGCGACGCCTCGGCCGTCCCGGACGCTGGCCGGGCCTGACCGACCTGACCGACGGCCCGGCCCGGGACCGGCCCCCTGACCCGGTCCTGGACCGATCGCACGCGCATCGACCGGCCGGACCCGCTGCCCAGCCGCCACGGGCGGCCGCCCTCGCGGACGGCCCACCGACCGGGACCACCGGTCGAGCTCGGCAACCTGCAGCAGCAGGTCCCGCCGGGTGATCCGGTCCCGCTGCCGGACCGGGACCGGGGCACTCAGCCCGTACAGCTCGTCGAACGCACCTGACATGATCAGGCGCTCGACCACGGGCCGGCTGACACCGGCACGATGCCAGAAGTCCGCCAGCGACCGGTACGGCCGGCTGGCCAGGATGCCGGCCACCTCGGCGTCCGAGATCCCCTTGACATCGGCGAGGGACAGCCGGATGCCGTACGGTCGCCCGTCCGGTAACCCCGGCCCGGGATGTGGCCGGGGTTCGGTGCCGGACGACGGCTCGACGCTGGCATCCAGCCGCTCCACGGCGTACGTGTCGCCGGAGCGGTTGACGTCGAGCGGGAGGACCGAGATCCCCAGCTGCCGGGCGTCGTCCAGGATGAGTCGCTTGGGGTACATCCCCGGGTCGTGGGTAAGCACCCCAGCCAGGAAGGCCGCCGGATGGTGCGCCTTCAGCCAGGCGGAGTGGTAGGTGGGCACGGCGAACGCCGCGGCATGCGCCTTGCAGAACCCGAACGAGGCAAAGGCCTTGAGCACCTGCCAGATCCGATCGACGGTGGCGGAGTCGTACCCCTTCGCCTCCGCCCGTGGGCGGAACCACCCCTCCACCTCGTCCTGACCTTCCGGTGAGCCGAGGCCTCGCCGGATCTCGTCGGCCTCGGCGAGGGTGCACCCGGTGAGGGCCTTGACGATCCCCAGCACCTGCTCGTGGAACACCACCACCCCACCGGTGTCGGCCAGCACCGGCTCCAGGCACGGGTGCAGGTACTCCGGCTGGTCCCAGCCCTGCCGGGCCCGGAGGAACGGCGTCACCATGTCGGACTTGACCGGGCCGGGTCGGAACAGCGAGATGTCGATGATCAGGTCGTTGAAGGTCTCCGGGGCGAACTTGCCGACCAGCTCCCGCTGGCCGGGCGACTCGATCTGGAACATCCCGAGGGTGTGCGTCGTCCGGATGAGCTCGAACGTCGCCTCGTCATCGAGCGGCACGGAGTCCAGGTCGATCCGGCCGGTCGGCGCATCCAGGTAGGGCGCGTCGGGCGGGTGGTTGCCGGCCCGCCCGGCACCGGCGCCGTCGACGCGCTCGACCTCCTGCAGGGCGTACGCCATCGCCGACTGCATCCGGATGCCGAGGATGTCCAGCTTGAGCAGCCCGAGATGCTCGACGTCGGTCTTGTCGAACTGGCTCATCGGGAATCCGAGCCAACTCGACTCCACCGGGGTGCGGTCGAGCAGCGTGACGTCGGACAGCAGGACGCCGCACGGGTGGAGGGCGACGTGCCGGGGCAGCCCGTCGAGCCGCTCGACGAGATCGAAGAGCAGGTCGAGCCGGGCGGAGGTCAGCCCGCCCGCGCGAAGTTCCGGCAGCTCCCGCAGGGCGTGCCGGACGTCGCGGGCCCGGATATGGGGGAACGACTTGGCGATCGTGTCGATCTCGCCCGGAGGTAGGCCGAGGGCGGCACCCACGTCGCGGACGGCGTGCCGCACCCGGTAGGTGTCCATCATCGACACGCAGGAGACCCGCTCGGCGCCGAAACGTTCCAGGATTCGCTCGTAGATCTCGGTCCGGCGGGCGGACTCCACGTCGAGGTCGACGTCCGGGAGCTGGCTTCGAAGCGGTGACAGGAAGCGCTCCATGAGCAGTCCATGCCGCAGCGGCTCCACCCCGGAGATCTCCAACAGATAGTTGATCAGGCTGCCCGCCCCCGAGCCGCGCGCGGCCACCCGGACGTTCAGATCTCGGATGAGCCGGCAGACCTCCCCCACCGTGATGAAGTACGCCGCATAACCGAGGTGCGCCACGGCGGCCAGCTCCTCGTCGAGCCGTTGCCGGACCTCACCCAGCCGCTTGCCGCCCGCGCCCGGGTACCTGCTGGGGATCCTGGCCTCACACCTTCTGCGGAGTTCGGCGTCGGCGGACGACGACAACCCCAAGATCTCCAGCTCCGGCAGGTGCACCGAGCCGATCCCCAGATCCGCCCCCGGATCGAGCCGGCACCTGCGCGCCACCCTGTCGGTGTCCGCAAGCAGGGCTGCAGCGCCCCGGTCGTCCGCCGCGGCGTCCGCCACTTCTTGCGCGAGCCGGGCCATCCGGGTCGGCGATGCGAGATCGCCTTCGGCGCTGACCCGGTCGACGTGCCGAACGTCGAGCGGCACCAGCCTGCGGGCCGAGTCCAGGACGTCGACCGTCGCCGCACCGTCCGGGGTCGCGTACCGGACCGCGTTCGTCAGCACCGCCGGAACGCCTGCCTGCCGGGCGAGCGTGAGCATCCGGGCGGCATGGCCGAGGCTCGCCGGACGCCCCTCCGGCGCGTGGTGGCACACCACCTCGACCGCCAGGGACCCGGCGGGCAGCATCCGCTGCCAGGACCGCAGCACCGCCAGGGCCAGATCGGGACGCCTCGCCAACACCGCGCGTCCGACCTCGGAGTCAGGACCGAGCAGGACCAGGAGAGCCGCCGGAGCACCCGGCAGGCCCGGCGATCCACCCGCACCGGCGTCCGGGCCGGCGTCACCGTCGGGTGCGACCGAGTGCCAGGCGATCAGGGCCGCCGTCGAGACCGGAAGGCCGCGCTCCCCTCGCAGCTGGGTGGCGGAGACGAGCCGGCACAACCGCCCCCAGCCGACCGCTGCGGGCAGCCCCGCGCCCTCATCGGCACCGAGCGCCAACACGGTCACCCGTGGATGCCGCGGATCCACGCTGCTGCCACCCCTCACCGGGGTACGCCGCGGCGCGACCTGCCCGGAAAGCCCGGAAGAGCTGGGGAAGCCGGGAGGATCAGCCCAGGCCGGCAGGCCGGCGAGCAGCCCGCTGCGCTCCACCGCGAGGTCTACCCCGAGCAGGGGCGTGACACCGGCGGCTCCGCAGGTGATGGCGAACTTCACCGCGCCGTACAGGCCGTCCCGATCGGTGAGAGCGAGCGCCTCCATGCCCTGCGCGGCAGCGGCCGCCACCAGGGCCTCGGGGGTCGAGGCACCGTACCGCAGGGAGTACCCCGAGGCGACGTGGAGGTGGGTGAAGGGCAGGCTCGACGGGACGGAGGGCATCGCGATGGGCCTCCGTTCGATGGATGGGTGAGCGGTACGGCGCCGATCAGCCGCAGGCGGGCAGCGACCCCGGCAGGACCCGCTGGAAGGGCAACCCCAGCACGCCCTCGACCACGTGGTGGAAAGCCTCCGCGTCGCGCAGCAGGTCGTCGGCGTCGCGGGAGGTGATGGCCTCGCCGCGGCCCGCCTCGACCGCGGCCCGGCGGGAGGCGGTCGCCGCGAAGAAGGCCGCCCACTCCGCCAGTTCGGGAGCAGTACGCGGGATCACCTCCCAGACGCTGCGCGGACCGCCCCGAGTGGTCGGCCGCCCCCGGACGGCGAGGACTGCGGCGCCCGCCCGCAGCGCCGCCAGGTGGGCGGTGACATAGCGCTCGGCCGGCGTCCGGGCGGCGCAGGCCTGCAGCAGCCCGGCGCTGGACCGGTCCATCAGCACCCGAGCGGCGGCGGAGACGGGCGGGCGCGCGGGCGTGGGCGGGAGAGGGCGGGCCAGGGTGGCGGGCATGGTGGACTCCTCAGGCAGGTCGTGCAGCGGATGGGTGACACATGGCGGAAGAAACGGCAGGAAGGCGACGGCGACGGGAGGCATCAGTCGCTCACCCGCACCAGGGACCAGGCACGACCGGGGTCGAGGCAGAGGTCGTAGACCCCCAGCCCGAAAGCACGCCCGCTGCCGGCCTCCACCCGCCACACCTCACGTTCGTCGGACAGCGATGCCGGCTGACCGGCCCCGGCCAGCGCATCACCGCTCGCGCCCCCGGCGTCGTCACCGTGCACGGCCCGGGCCGCGGCCTCGGTCCACCAGGAGCGGCGCTCGCGCCAGTGCCCGAGCACGGCACGAACGACGTAGAGTCGCCCCCGCCACAGGAAGCTGGCCGGCGGTTCGACGCTTGCCGTACCGTCGGTCCCCTTCGCGCGCACCTGCACCGGCTCCGCGTATCGACGAACCATCAACACTCCCTCCCCTGGTCGGCCGTCGCCCCGTGCGCCCCGGCCGGTCGGCCCGAGGGTTGGGCGGGCGCTCCCCACGCCACGCCCGACCCCGGTACAGCAGCCCCACGGCAGGGCGGGGTCGAAGCGCCCCGGCCGCGGGACCGCCCCCGATCGGCCCGTGATCCGATCAGGACTCGAACATTTGTTCGAACACTGCGAGAGTACACCGGGCGAGGGCGAAGCTCAACGGATGGCGGGAAAGCTCGACGGGCGTGTCTCAGCGCCGAGCAGGGTGACAACACTCGCCCGCGTGTTTACCTTTGAAGAGAACAACCGACAGGAAGGGGCGAGTGCCGTGACCTTTGACACCATCACGCCCGACTCACCTTCCGCTTCCGAACCGTGGCCGCCGGTGGCCCTCCAGCACCGCGAGTGGGACTGGCCCCGGCACGGACCGAAGCCTCCCAGGGGGGACCGACAGTTTCGGGAGTTCGAGGCCGCGATCCCCCCGGCGATCGCCGGCCGGGCGGTCCGGCCGGGTCCGGAGGCCAACGCCGCGCTGGCCGCCGCGACCGCCGCCGTCGAGGTCCTCGACCGATCCACGGGTATCGACCTGACCGCGCTCGCCGGCTCGCTGCTGCGCTCGGAGTCGGTGGCCTCCTCCCGGATCGAGCACCTGCGCGCGAGCCAGCGTGACGTGGGCATCGCCATGATCCGTGAAGGCGTCGGTGGCGGCGCCGCGCTGGTCGCCGCCAACGTACGGGCGATGACCGAGGCGGTCCGGCTGGGCGGCGACACCCGACCCGGTACGGTCGACGACCTGCTGGAGATCCACCGGGTGCTGCTCGGGCACGACCCGGCGCAGCACGAGTACGCCGGTCGGCTGCGCTCGGTCCAGAACTGGGTGGGCGGCAGCTACCACTCCCCCCGCGGCGCGCTGTTCGTGCCGCCCCCACCCGGGCTGGTCGGCCCCCTCGTCGACGACCTGGTCCGTTTCTGCCAGCGCACCGACCTGGACCCGGTCGCCCAGGCGGCCGTCGCGCACGCCCAGTTCGAGACCATCCACCCCTTCGCGGACGGGAACGGCCGTACCGGCCGTGCCCTGGTCCACGTCGTGCTGCGGCGGCGCGGTCTGGTCACCCGGACCGTCGTCCCGGTCTCCACGGTGCTGCTCGCGGACGTCGACGCCTACTTCGCCGGGCTCGCCGACTACCGGGCCGGCCGGCTCGACGTCTGGCTGGCCCGGTTCGCCGCCGCCACGTCCCACGCGGCCTCCGCGGGGCTGCGCCTGGCCGCCGAGCTCGACGAGATCCGCGCCGAATGGTGGGAGGCGGTCCGACCGCGCCGCGGCTCGGCCGGGGCTCTCATCCTGGACGCCCTGCTGCGCCAGCCCGTCGTCGACATCGACAGCCTGCGGGCGTTCGCCCCAGGCGGCGACCCCGGCGGGCGGCACGTGGCGGACAAGAACCTCTACCGGGCGGTGGACCGGCTCGCCGCGGCGGAGATCCTCACCGAGGTCTCCGGCGGCGGCCGGAATCGGGTGTGGGCCGCACTCGACGTGCTGGACCTGCTCGAACGCTTCGAGACCAGTCTCGGCAAGCGCCGGCTCGCGGGCTGACCCCCACTCCTGCCGCGGGACCACCGACAGGCCCAGGTGGGCGGCCATCGCCGGGGCCAGGTCGAGCAGTTGCCCGGGGTCGACGGTAACACCGGCCAGCCGGTCCAGGCCCCGGGCGACGTCCAGCCGGGAGCCGCGCAGGTCGACCCGCGACAGAGAGGCTGCGGTCAGAATGCCCGCTCGGGGCTGCTAGCAAGACCGACGGCGGCCTATCGCGCCCGCTCCCCACCGAGGCCGAAGAGGTTTGCGCACGTCAAGGGTCGGGCGGCAACGGCGTTGAAAGATCCAGGTCGCACCTGACTTCGCGATAGAGATCCCGGTTCAGATCAGATCCTGGCGGAGTCCGTGCGACCCATGCTCTTGGTCATTTCTCACCCCAACGAACGCGGCGATATCATCTACTCCCACGTCCCGTACGGGAACCAGGTGTCCGGTTGGCCGGGAGCCGAATAGACAACGAAGTTGTTGGAGCAAGCCCGCCCAGCGTCGCCCATGTTGAAGCTATCGATGCTGAAGGAAGAGTTCTCCGAAACGGTCTGCACCCAACCCGGGACCGTGTTCACCACGGTGTAGCCGTTGGCTGCCTCGTCCCACCGCTCCAGAGTCCGGTCGAACTTGACGACGCCTTCCTTCGGCGATCCCACGATGTTCGTGATGTGGTAGCGGCTCGGGTTATGCCGGTCAAGAGGGGCCTGGTAGCAGTATGCGCCGGTACGTCCCCACGAGCTGTCTGCGAGCCTCACCGCGGAGGCCTGGCCGACGACGGAAAGGGTGAGCCCGACGGCCGTCAAGGCGGCACCGGCCGCAGCCCATCCGAAGGTAGTCCTGCGCTGAATCATGGGAGTCCTCCGACGAACGGTTGGTGGATTGCCTGCGGGTCCGGCCCCGCCAGTGAGGCGCCGAGCGGTCACCCCGCGCGGAGCGGCCGGCCGGCATCGACGTTCCGCACGCACGGCCACTTCCGAGGGTTGATTGTCATGCAACCCGGTGCGACGACGAGGGTCAAGGCGCAGGGACGGCTGCCGGCTGTCCGAAGTCGGACTCTCCGAAATCCGTCAGGGTCGGATCCGGCCCTTCAGATGATGCGCACCCGGCGGGCCCCACCGCACCGGGTCAACTTCCGAGAGCACGTGTCCGCC
>DATDMG010000019.1:0-9842 GCA_036518955.1 Kineosporiaceae bacterium
TCGGGTGACGAGTGCCTGGGCGAGGAGCGTGGCCAGGGTGGTCCCGGATCCGCTGGCGCCGGGGACGGTGGGAGCGGGTGAGCGGGTGGGCGCCACCGGCACGCCGGCCACCGGGTGGTTGGCCGCGAGCGCCGCCACGGACGACGCGGACGACGCGGACGACGCGGACGACGCGGACGACGACGCTGCCAAGGTGGCGGCCACGGCGTCCCGCTGGGCGGCCTTGGCCGCCTCGACCCAGGCATCCTCGACGCCGACGCGCCCGGTGACCGTGGCGCCGGCGCCCTTGAGCGTGTCGGCGAGCGACCCGACGGCGTCCGGGTCGACGCCCGGCAGGGTCACCAGCACGACCCGCTGCCCGGTCAGCTGACCGGCGACGAGCTGCGGCAGGACGGCCCGGGTGAAGGAATCCCGGTTGCCGATCGCGCCCTGAGCAGTCTTCACCTCGGTGCGCAGGACCGCGTTCTCCGCGGCCAGGTTCTGGACCTGCCGGTTGAGCTCGTCACCGATCTCGCCCTTCAGCGGGCCGGCCCCGAGCACGATGCCCACCGCGAGGGCGAGGAACACCGACACCAGCGACACCAGGTGGTAACGGAAATCGATCATCACAGGACCAAGGCCTCGGGTGGTGGGGAGACGAAGAAGGACGAGAACCACGACCACACGCCGTAGATCCGGGCGCCGAGCAGCGAGGAGAACACCTGGCCGCCCGGGGTGACCCACAACGCCGCGCCGAGCGCGAGCAGCCCGGCCAGTGCCAGCACGGCCAGCTGCCAGCTGCTGATCCGCTGCCGGTACAGCCGGGAGACGCCCTTGGCGTCGACCAGCTTGCCACCGACGCGTAACCGGGTGAGGAACGTGCTGCCCATCCCGGACCGCCCCTTGTCGAGGAACTCGACCAGGCTGGCATGGCTACCGACCGCGACGATCAGCGAGGCGCCCTTGTCGTCGGCGAGCAGCATCGCGATGTCCTCGCTGGTACCGGTCGCCGCGAAGATCACCGGTTCGATGTCGAGGTCCCGGACGCGCTGCCGCCCGGGCGCCCGGCCGTCCGGGTAGGCGTGGACGACGATCTCCGCGCCGCAGGTGAGGGCCCGGTCGCTGACCGAGTCCATGTCGCCGACCACCAGATCCGGCCGGTAGCCGGCGTCCAGGATCGCGTCGGCGCCGCCGTCCACGCCGATCAGCACCGGCCGGTACTCCCGGATGTAGGGGCGCAGGGTGGCCAGGTCCTCCCGGTAGTGGTACCCGCGGACGACGATGAGCACCTGGCGGCCCTCGATCGGGGTCACGATGTCGGGGACGCCGACGCCGTCCAGCAGCAGGTCACGGTCGCGGAGCATGTACTCCATGGTGTTCGCGACGAACGACTCCAGCTGGACGGCGAGGCCGGCGCGGGCCTCCTGGACCGCCGCGGTGACCGCCGCGACGTCCAGCTCCGCCCCCTTGCCGACCAGCCGGTCGTCGCGCCAGACCTCGCCCTCGTGGACCCGCAGCAGCTGGCCGTCGGCGACCTGGTCGAGCAGCTCGGGGCCGGCATCGTCGACGAGCGGGATCCCGGCCGAGAGGATGATCTCCGGCCCGAGGTTGGGGTAACGGCCCGAGATGCTCCGGGCGACGTTCACGACGGCGGCCGGCCGGGCGGCGACGAGCGCTTCCGCGGCGACCTTGTCGAGGTCGAGGTGGTCGATGACCGCCACGTCGCCGGGGCACAGCCGCTTGACCAGGTTCTTCGTGCGGCGGTCGACGCGGGCCGGGCCGCACACGCCGGGGCCCTCGGGCGGTCGTTCCCGATGACGGGCCAGGCGCAACCTCACCTGACGATGGTCCCACGCCGGTCCCGTGGCGCTCTCCCGACGAGCCGGCCGTCAGCCTCGGGCGTTGGCGATCAGCTCCTCGGCGTGGGCGCGGGCGCTGTCGGAGTCCGCCATCCCGCCGAGCATCCGGGCCAGCTCACGGACCCGGCCCTCGTCGTCCAGGGTCCGCACGCCGCTCTCGGTGACGTCGCCGTCGTCGGACTTGACCACGAGCAGGTGCCGGTCCGCGAACGCGGCGACCTGCGGCAGGTGGGTGACGACGAGCACCTGCGAGGTCCGGGCCAGCCGGGCCAGGCGACGCCCGATCCCGAGCGCCGCCCGCCCGCCGACCCCGGAGTCGACCTCGTCGAACACGAAGGTCGGCACCGGGTCCGCCGCTCCCAGCACGACCTCCAGCCCGAGCATGACCCGGGACAGCTCGCCCCCCGACGCGCCCTTCGCCACCGGACGGGCGGGAGCACCGGCGTGCGGCGACAGCAGCAGCTCGACCTCGTCGACGCCGTCCGGTCCGGCGGCCAGGGGCACCGGGCCGGACCCCAGATCGACCGTGAGGCCGCCGTCGCCCGGGTGCTGGCGTACCTGGACGACGAGGCGTGCGTGCGGCATCGCCAGCTCACCCAGCTCGGCGGTGACGGCGTCGGCGAGCCGGCCGGCGGCCTGGACGCGGGCCCGGCTGAGGGCTGCGGCGGCCCGGCCGAGCTGTTCCCGCAGGCGCTCCCGCTCCGCCCCCAGGGTGACGATCCGCTCGTCGTCGCCCTCCAGCTCGGCCAACCGGCCGGCGGCGTCCTTGGCCCAGGCGAGGACGGCGTCGGCGTCGGCGCCGTAGGCGCGGGTGAGGGTGCCGAGCGCGGCGCGGCGCTCCTCGACGGCCGCCAGGCGCAGCGGGTCGCTCTCGACCGCCTGGGCGTAGGACGCGGCCTCGGTGGCGACGTCGGCCACCAGGTACCCGATCTCGGCGAGCCGGTCGGCCAGCCCGGCCAACGCCGCGTCGTGGGCGCGGACGTGCTCCAGGGCGCGCCGGGCGGCGGCGACCAGGGTGGTGACGTCGCCGGTCTCGGGGGCGTCGGGGTCACCGGTCAGTGCCAGGTGGGCGGTCTCGGCGGCCCGCCGCAGCTCCTCGGCGTGCGCCAACCGGCTCGCCTCCGCGCGCAGGGCCACGTCCTCCCCGGTCTGCGGGTCGACCCGCTCGATCTCGGCCAGCCCGAGCCGCAGCAACTCGGCCTCCTGCGCGCGCTCCCGGGCCCGCCGGGTGATCTCGTCGAGGGTCACCTCGACCTGGCGCAACCGCTGCCAGAGGCCGCGGTACTCGGCGAGCGGGCCGGCCGCCGCCTCCCCCGCGAACCGGTCCAGCGCCTCCCGCTGCCGAGCGGGCGACTTCAGCCGCAGCTGGTCGCTCTGGCCGTGCACGGTCACCAGCTCCTCGGCGAGCTCGGCGAGCACGCCCGCCGGCACCGACCGGCCGCCGAGGTGGGCCCGCCCCCGACCCTCCGCGGAGACCGTCCGGGACACGATCAGGACGTCGCCGTCGTCCAGCTCCGCGCCCGCCTCCGCGGCCCGCCCCGCGACCGGGCCCTGCGCGGGGACGGCGATCCGGCCTTCGACGACGGCGGCCGGCATCCCCTCCCGGACCGCTCCGGCGTCGGCGCGACCGCCCATCAGCAGACCCAGCCCGGTGACCACCATGGTCTTGCCGGCGCCGGTCTCCCCGGTCACGACGGTCAGGCCGGGACCGAACTCGAGGACGGCGTCCCGGATCACCCCGAGGCCGCGCAGCCGCATCTCCAGCAACACGACGCCAGCCTAGGTGCCCCTCGCCGGCCGCAGCGCCGGTTGGCCACGGCCCGGGCCGTCGCGGGGGCCGAGGCCCGGCCCGACGCGGTGGCCGAGGCCCGGGCCGACGGCCCTGGTCAGTGGCCGCGCGCGGCCCGCAGCTGGGCGGTCCGCCGAGCCGCCTGCTCCACCTCGCGACGGGCCAGCTCCTGGCGCTGACGTTCGAGCCGGGAGCTGGCGTCCTGGTCATCACCGGACCACTCGAGCCGCAACCGGCGCGCGCGGCCGCGCCAGCCGTGGACGGGCAACTGGAACTTGGCGACGAGTCGGTCCGCGAACGGCGGCCGGGCGAGCCGGGCCAGGCGCACCGGGAGCTCGGAGCGGCGCACCTCGACCCGGGAGCCGGGCGGCAACGGAAGGCTGCGCCGCCCGTCGCACCACAGCACACCGTTCGCCCCCGGCAGCACCTCGACCGCGGGAACCGCGGTAGGTGCGACCACGAGCGGCCGGGCGAACAGGGCGTGCGCGGCCACGGGGGCGATCAGCAGTGCCTCCACCTCCGGCCAGACGACCGGTCCCCCTGCGGAGAACGCGTACGCGGTGGACCCGGTGGGCGTCGCCACGACGATGCCGTCACCCGCGAACTCGCTGACCGGCCGGCCGTCGACCTCCAGGACGAGCTCGAGCATCCGTTCGCGGGCGGCCTTCTCGATGCTCGCCTCGTTGACCGCCCAGGTGCGGGCGGCCAGCTCCCCGTAGACGTCGACGGTGACGTCGAGGGTCATCCGCTCCTCGACCGCGTAGCGACGCTCCGCGATCCGGTGCACGGTCTCGGCCAGATCGTCCCGCTCCGCCTCGGCGAGGAACCCCACGTGCCCGAGGTTCACCCCGAGCAACGGCACGTCGGTGCCGCGCACCACCTCGGCCGCCCGCAGGATCGTCCCGTCGCCGCCGAGGACGACGACCAGCTCCGCGCCGTCCAGCGGCTCGCCCGGATCGGCGTCCATGACCACCCGACGGGCGGCCTCGGGCAGCGTGCGGGCCTCGTCCGGGAGCAGGAGCGGCTGGACGCCCGCCACGTGCAGCCGGGTCACCAGCTCCTCGGCCGCCAGGACTGCCTCCGGACGCCCGGTATGGGCGAGCACCAGGACGCTGCGCGTCAGGTTCGGGACGGTCTTCATCGGGGACCCTCCTCGACGGCCGCCGCGAGCCGGCCGACGTCCGGTGGCGGTGCGCCGTCGCGCAACCACAGGAAGTACTCGACGTTCCCGCTCGGGCCGGGCAGCGGGCTGGCGACCGCGCCGGCGACCCCGAGACCCCACCGGGCGGCGGTCTCGGCGACGGACGCGAGCGCCTCGCGGCGCAGGGCCGGGTCCCGGACGACGCCGCCGGCGCCCAACCGCTCGCGACCCACCTCGAACTGGGGCTTGACCATGACGACCAGGTCGGCCGCGGACCCGGCACAGGCGACCAGCGCGGGCAGGACCAGACGCAGCGAGATGAAGGACAGGTCGGCCACGACCAGGTCGGGCCGGTAGGGCAACCGGTCGGGGGTCAGGTCGCGGACGTTCTGCCGGTCCAGCACGGTCACCCGGTCGTCGGTGCGCAGCGACCAGGCCAACTGCCCGTATCCGACGTCGACGGCGACGACGTGCGCGGCGCCGCGGCGCAGCAGGACGTCGGTGAAGCCCCCGGTACTGGCTCCGGCGTCGAGCGCGTGGCGTCCGGAGACGGACAGCGACCCGCTCGGGTCGGCACCCGCGCCCCCCGGGGCGGCGAACCGGTCGAGCGCTCCGGCCAGCTTGTGGCCACCCCGGCTGGCGTACCCGGGGTCACGATCATCGGCGATCACGACGATCGGCACCGCGGGATCGACCTGTGTCGTGCCCTTGTGGGCCACCGACCCGGCCACCGTCACACGTCCCGCACCGACGAGCTCACCGGCGTGCTGCCGGGAGCGCGCGAGCCCTCGACGGACCAGTTCGGCGTCCAGCCGCCGAAGCCGTGCCACGGTCATCCCTCGACATCAGCGAGCCGGTCCTGCAGCGTCCGATGCACGCTGTCGAAGATCCCGGGCTGATCCTGCACCGGCACCGCCGTCACGCACCGCAACGACGATACGGCGTCATCGACGATCTGATCACCGGTCACGGGAGGTGCCTCAGGCACTTCCACCAGGTCGCCACCGTCCCCGCGGACTCCCTGGTCGTGACCCTGCCTCCCGTCGTGGCCCGCGGCGCCGTGCGGATCGGTCACGCAGTTGCCTCCTTCGCGGACCTGGACACCCGCGGCCACGCTACCGCGCCCAGCGTGCCTCAGGCTCAACAGTGAGTATCGACTGGATCAACTGCTGAGCGTTCAGAGCCATTAACGCTTCGCGATCGCACAGGGCCCAGACGGCGACGGCTGCGGCCCTCAGCAGGTCCAGGGCGTCACGGCCGTCGTCCTCGACCCGGACGACGGTGCGCCCAGCGTCGCGCACGGCCCGCACCCGCGCGGCGCGGCAGCCGGCGACCGCGGCACCGTTCTCGGGCGGAGCGAGCAGTGCGGCCTCCGGATGCTCCTCGCACAGGGACCACAAGGTGCGGCCCACGTAGTCGGGCCGCTCGCCGGCGGACGCGGTCAGCAGGTCGGTCACGCCGGTGACGCCGGTGAGCACGAGCAGGCCGGGCATCCGCGCCGCACGGGCGCCCTCCAGGTCGGTGTCCAGCCGGTCGCCGACGACCAGCGGCGCCGAGCTCCCGGCCAGGGCCGCCGCGGTGCGGAAGGCGCCGGGCCGTGGCTTGCCGGCCACGTCGTCCGGCCGGCGGCCCGCGGCCTGGGCCACCACCTCGATGAGCGACCCGTTGCCCGGTGCCGCACCGTGCGGGGTGGGCACCGTTCGATCAAGGTTCGTGGCCATCCAGAACAGCCCCGAGCGGACGGCGCGGGTCGCCTCGGCGAGCTGGCGCCACCCGACGTCAGGGCCGAAGCCCTGGACGACGGCCACCGGGCCGTCGTCCACCGAATCCATCGGCACCATCCCCTCGGCGGTCAGCGCGGCCCGCAACCCGTCGGCACCGATCACCAGCACGCCGGAGCCGGCGGGGAGACGCTTGGCCAGCAGCGCCGCGGCCACCTGGGCCGACGTCACCACCTCCGCGGGCTCGGCGGGGACGCCGAGACGGGTCAGGTGGGCGGCGACGGTCTCCGGCCGGCGGGACGCGTTGTTCGTCACGAACCGGAGCGCGAGCCCCTCGGCCCGGACGGCCTCCAGGGCCTCCCGGGCACCCGGGACCACGTCCGGCCCGATGTAGACGACGCCGTCGAGGTCGAGCAGAGCCGCGTCGTGCTGCCCGGCCAGGGGTCCCGCGGTGGCGCCCAGGCGGGGACCGACGACCTCGACGGACTCCGTCACGCCAGGCCCCCCGAGCCCTCAGCCCGGACGCCCTCGTCCTGACCCCCCCGGGAGGCAAGGCCCAGGTCGTCCTCCGCCAGGTCGTCCTCCGCCAGATCCACGAAGATCTCCCCGTCGAGCTCCGCGAGGCGATCGGCCGCGCCGGTCTCGCCGTCCACGTCGGCCTCGGCGGCACGCTCCAGCCACTCCCTGCTCTCCGCCCACCGCCCGACGGCCGCCAGGGCGTCCGCGTACGCGGAGCGAAGCCTCGCCACCCACCGCTCGCGGGTCGTGGACCTCAGCTCGGGCACCTGGAGGGTCACGACGGCGGCCTCCAGCTCGCCCAGGTCCGCCCGGGCACCGGCGGCCACGATGAGCAACTCCGCCCGCGCCGGCCTGTCGAGCCGCCTCGCGTCGTCCGACCGGAGCAGGGTCAACGCCCGTTCGGGTCGGCCCAGGCCGCGCTCGCAGTCCGCCATCACCGGAAGGTGCTCGGGCGAACCGGTGAGCCGGCGGACGGTCCGCAGCTCGGCGAGCGCATCGCCGTAGCGGCCGGTGCGGTAGGCGGCCAGGCCGACAGCCTCCCGAACGCTCGCCACCCGCGACGCCCGCTGCCGAGCGGCCACCGCATGCCGGTACGCCGCCTCCGGGTCCTCGTCGAGCAGTCGGCCCGCCATGACCAGGTGGCGGCTCACCTCTCGTGCGACCGCTCCGTGCAGGCCACCGAGCTCGGCGCGAACGGAACGGTCGAGTTCGGCTCCCGTGACGTCGTCCGGCACCTGCGGCTGCTCGACCACGCTGCGGCGAGGGCCGCCGTCCCGACGTGCCGGACGAGCCTGCTGCCCGGCGCCCGGCGCGACGCCACGGGGACCGGAGCCACCCCCCGGACGCTCCCGATCCTCGTGCCGCTCCCGATCCTTGTGCTGACGATCCGGGTCATGGCGGCGCTCCCCGTCCTGCCGTGGTCCACGCTCCTGGCCCCGCTCCCGGTCCTGACGCCGTTCGCCGGTCCGCGGGGCTCCCGGGTCCGCGCCCCGGCCGACCCGGGCACCGAACTCCCCTGATGCGCCCGTCCTCGTCCCCGAGGGGCGCCGGTCCGGCTCCGTGGTCCCACCCGTCCGGCTCCGCCCCGGGGTCCCGGCGTCCTGACGCCGGAACCCCGGGGCTCCGTTCCCGCCCCTTCCACCCGCTCCGCTCCGGGCCCCCCCGCGCGGCGAGCCGACAGCCGCAGCCCCCGGGATACCGGTGCGCCGCCCCGTGGGCTGCTCGTCCCCTCGGCGACGTCCGGCTGGGGCACCCGCCGGTCGACGTCCCGCGCCGGCCCCGGGCGGCGCGCCGGACGCCCCTCGAGCGCCTCCGCCGTCGATCCGACGACCTGCGCCCGCGGCTCGCCCCGGCTGCGGACCCGCACCCGTGCCCCCAGCGCGGGACGGCCTGGCCGATCCCCCGACAGCGCCCCCACCCGCACCCCCGGCGATGCGCCCGGCACGCCCGGCGCCCGAACCCCCCGGCCCCCGGGCCCGCCCGGCACGCCCCGCCCCCGGGCCCCCCGGACCGAACGTCCGCCCATCACGACCGGCACCCGGGGCGGCACCGCCGTCAACTTCCGGACGACGCCCTGCCGGGCCTCCGCGACCCCAGACCCGGCCGTCACCACCGGCCCGGCCGTCACCACCGGCCCGGCCACCACCAGTACCTGCGCCTGGCCCACCGGAGTCCCGCCCTCCACGGCCTCCACCCACACCCGCCCCGGCAGGGTTCCGACCGCCGCTCCGGCGTCCCCCGCCCTGCTCCGCCCCTGACGTGGACACAGCCCCCCGACGGGAGGGCGCCCTGCCCCGACCGGCCCCGAAGCGCGCGTCGCCGGAGCGGGCGGTCGGCCTCGGGTTGCCCGCCGATGGACGGCCTCCACCGTCCCGGCGCTGTCCCCCGTCCCCCTGCGGCCGGGAGTCACCCTGCCGCCGGGTGCCACGGGGCCCGCGCCTCGGTGCATCCTGATCTGCCATTGCGCCTTCTCTCCGATCCCTGCGGTGCCGTCCTGGCTGCACCCATCGAACCGCATACCCCGATCGCGGCGCGCCACCTGCCCAGGAGTCGCCGGCACGCTCCGTCACCCGGCAACCCCCACCGCCGGTCCGGCGACCGACGACGGAACAGGGCGCCGAGGGACGAGCCCAGGCAAACGTGGTGATGGCGGTTGGTGTTGCCCGGCCTCGCGGGCCACGAGGGTGAACCCCTCCTGGCCCGCACCGGACACACCAACCGCCATCACCAACCTGAAAAATGTTCGGCGGCGACCTACTCTCCCACCCGGTCCCCCAGGCAGTACCATCGGCGCAGACAGGCTTAGCTTCCGGGTTCGGAATGAGACCGGGCGTTTCCCCGTCGCTATGACCGCCGAAACACTATCGAGCACGACACACCACACCCACCCCCACACTGGACACCACCCAGCACAGGAACAGGCACGACCTGGTCGTTACCCGAGAACCGTACAGTGAACGCGAAACACCACGCAGCCCCAACCCGGGCAAGAAACATGTAACAAGTTATCGGCTTATTAGTACCGGTCAGCTCCACGCCTCGCTAGTCAGCGCTTCCACATCCGGCCTATCAACCCAGTCGTCTAGCTGGGAGCCTCACACCCCACAGGGCCTGGAGACCTCATCTTGAAGCGAGCTTCCCGCTTAGATGCCTTCAGCGGTTATCCCTTCCGAACGTAGCCAACCAGCCGTGCTCTTGGCAGAACAACTGGCACACCAGAGGTTCGTCCGTCCCGGTCCTCTCGTACTAGGGACAGCCCTTCTCAAGTCTCCTACGCGCGCAGCGGATAGGGACCGAACTGTCTCACGACGTTCTAAACCCAGCTCGCGTACCGC
>DATDMG010000020.1:0-2969 GCA_036518955.1 Kineosporiaceae bacterium
TCCGGATCCTCGCCCAGCCCTACGCCGCCCGCGACGACTTCCCGCCCGAACTGCACGCGGAGATCGCCGACCGTGGTTGACGTCCGCTGCCTGAACTGCGGCGCAAGGGTTGAGCGGGACGACGCCGGCACCTGGGCGGCCACCGCCGACCTCACCGCGGGCGTCGACACCAGCACCTGCTACGACGGCCCCCACATCCCGGTCACCTGCGGGTACTGCGGCCAGCCCATCGGCCACATCCCCGGCGTCCGCACCTCCGCTTCCGCGTGGGCCGCCCCGGACGCCGACGACCCCACCGCGTGCCGGACCGAAGCACCCGGCCACGCCCCGGTCATGCCGGCACCGATGCACCTGTGGCGGGTCTGGCCGGACGGCCGGGAGATGCTCCTCGACACCCTCGCCGGGTTCCAGGTGCGCACCACCCGGCAGTACAAGATCCCCGAGTGGAACAGTGCGGCCACCGACGGGTCCCGGTTCGAGCTGCGGCCCATCCCACCCGAGGACCCGACCCGTGCCCACGAGGGGGAGGACCATGACTGACCCACCCGAGCGATATCGGGGGCCGCTCGCCAAGCTGGAGCGGCGCGCGTTCGACGAGACCATCCAGGGGGGCGGTGATCCGCTCGTACCATCCACGGCCTGCGCTGCACCCGGCCAGCGGCACCCCTGGTATGCGGGTAAGCGATGGATCGTCGAGTGGCTCAACCACCACGGCCCGTACGCCGAACGGGATCACATCCCGGTTCCCGTCCTCCCGGTGGTCACTGCTGATTACTACGACCCCGAAGCGCCCCTTCTCGACGTCTCGCTGCCCGGGGAAGTCCTCCTCACCCGCCGCAAGGCCGTCGCGCCCTGCCCGTACGTCGGCGAGCCCGTCGCCTACATGTGGCACGTCGGTGCCGACGACCTCGGCCGGCAGGTCGCGGGCGACTCCTGGCTGGCGCCGGAGCCACCCGACATGCGCTGGGGCGGCCCGTTCGAGATCGGATGAGGGCCGACACTCTGGGCGCTACCCTGGGAACCGCCCACAAGATCTCTTAGTTCGGCCGACGCACCAGAGTGACCGGGACGTGCAGAGCCCGGCGCCGAGTCGAGTCCGACCCGACCGTGAGCGGGAGACTCACGGACCAGCAGCCCCGCCCCTCCACCCGGCCAACGCAGAGCCGGACCACGTGACGAGGACCCGGCGGGGCTGCTGCACGTCTGGGGTGCGGGTCAGTGCGCGGGTGCCCGGTAGGCCGCCAGAGCCCGCGGCGGAGGGTCGGGCGCTGATGCCGGGTTGCAGGCCGGGCACAGGTCCCAGTCGGAGCCTTCACCGCCCGTCCAGCCGCCCAGCGCGACGAGGTTGGCCCTCGCCTCCGCCAAGTCGATGCCGACGCCGCAGACGGCGTCGCAGCCGTCGCAGAGGACCATTTCCGCCGCTCGCCACGCCTCGGGGGCGTCGACAACTCCGGCGCCGTGGTCGAGCACACCCAGGTGGCCACAGCGAGTGCACAGGAAGGCCATGAGCCGCCAGTGCCGGTGCGCCTTGACGGTCCGGGTGGCATCGGCCCACTCGCGAGGCCGCCCGGGTCGGCGCTTCAGCGGACGGCGCTCAATGACGGTCCGCTCAGGGACGTCCAGGACACCACGGGAGATCGACGCCGGCCCGGGATCGCGGCAGGCCTCGCACGACTGGTCCAGTTGCGCGCACAGGACCCGCGGGGCGGCCTCCCACCGGTCCCACCGGACGCGGCGGCCGTCGTACACCAGGCAGGGGACGGCCGGGAGCGGGCGGGGAGGTGCCGGGAGGTGGGAGGGCATCACGCGGTCCTTCGGTGGGGTGGAACGGGCGCGGTGGGCGGGTGCGGCTACGACGGGGGTCATGAGGCGGCCAGGTGTAGAGCCGCTGCCGCGATGACGCGCTCGCGTAGCGGACCGTCGGCGACGCTAGCCAGGAGCGCGGCGCCGAGGTCGGGGAGTTGGGCGAGGATCTCGTGGGCTGCCGCGTACGGATCTTCAGCGGCAGGTGAGGTGGTCACCTCAGGCGATTGGATCTCTACTTGGTCTGCTCTTCTTGGTCTCTTCTCTTTGGGGGCACGGTTTTCGTGCGGCATCCGCACGGTTTCCGTGCGGCGATCAAGGTCTCGCCGCACGTTTTCCGTGCGCGTCGCCGCACGCTTTCCGTGCGGCGACGCCAGTCGGGCGGCCCGCTCCGCCGTCGGCTGCAGGTGCAGGAAGTACTCCGGCGTCCGGTGCTTCGTCGGCGTCACGGCGTAGGACACGATGCCTGCGGCGCGCAGCTCAGCGACCGCCTCCCGCAACGCCTTGGAGTTCGCGTTCCGCAGACGATCGGCCTCCGGTGAGGCGTCGTCGTCCGGCGGGTCGACCCTGCCGAGAGCAAGTAGCAGGTCTGCCCGGCCCTTGTAGTACTTCGGCGGGTCAGTGCCGTCGTGGGCCCAATGGGCCATGCAGGTCAGCACCTTGAAGGCGCTCCCGGACAAGTCACCGAACTGCTGGACGACCAGCTCGACGTTGCGGTAGCCCATCGGATGCTCAGCGCCCGGCCCGCTTGACGAGCCGCGGCGGCCGTTCCTGGAGCATCATGAGCGGTCGCTCATGGTGACGGTAGCCGGATGACCTGAGCGTGTGGTTGGTGCCATGATGGGCATCAGCGGAGCCCGACCCTTCTACGTGACGGTGTTGACCTCGGGCTCAGCTCACGCCCCGGGAGTTAGCCGCTCGCCGGGGCTCACTCTTGCCCGCGTCGCGAGTCTACGCGTCTGCAACTTTCGCGGGACGGCACTCACGGATGCGCCCGCGCCGCCCCCAGCCGAGTGGCGCCCCCGCGCTCCCGAACAGGGCAATCGTCCACATCCCCCGGCCGGCGGCACGCGGCCACCTGCGTCACGCTGCGCGGCTGCGAGTTGCGCTGGCACCATGTGACACATGCGGGCATCCGAGAACGAGCAGACGCTCGAGGAGTACCT
>DATDMG010000021.1:0-4697 GCA_036518955.1 Kineosporiaceae bacterium
TGAGAGGTCCAGAGGCAACAACTTCGGCGCCAGGGCGTGACACACGGGCACGCGGCATCATCCGGCGCTATCAGCGCACCTGCAGGTCAACGTCGTAGCTGGGCATGGGGATTTGGTTCATGACGGCTCGGACACGAACCGAATCCCAACGGTCCGCATCAAGATCAATCTTGATGCGGACCGATCTGCTTTGCGGATCATAGGTCAGGACCATTCCGAGTGCCCGGTACGCCTCGGCCTTGCGGTCGGGGTCGGCGGTGGCGAGGGCATCGGCGATGGTACCGAGCTTGTCGATCAGGGCGCGCAGGGACTTCTCGGTGAGTTCCGCCCGGGCGGCCTCGACCCGGCGCGCCGCCTGGGTGGGGGTCTTGGTGGTGTCGAGGGCAGCCTGGGCGGTACGGCGTTCGGCCTGGGTCTGGGCGATCCATTCGGTGACGACGGCGGGGTCGGCCCCGGCGCCCAGGGCGGCGCGGTAGCGGTCCAGTTTGGTGTCGCAGGCTCCGACGGTCACCTCGGCGGTGCCGATTGCGATCGGGGTCGGCCGCAGACGGACATGGCACACCCCGATCGTTCAATGCTCGGGCGATGCCGGCGAGGCTGCGACCGGCCAACCGCTCGGCGAAGATCCACTGGACGTGTGGTGCGGTCGCCGGGTCGGGGTCCAGGCGTTGCAGGCGCGCCGCCCCCAAACTGCATGGGCGGCGTTGGGGCGGGGCCCGGCATCCACCAGCCGGTACCCGTACGGAGGACGTCCACCCAAGTAGCGGCCCTGGTCTCGGGCCTGGGCCCGCATGGCCGCGGTGGTCCGATACGTCGACGACAAGCTCGTCCTTCCCCGCGGACTGCGCGAGACCGTCACCGCCATCGTCGAAACGTCCCGCTCGAGACTGCAGGTCACTGACCTGCGCACCTCCGGCACCGAGATCGACGTCACGTTGGGCGCCGAACTGCGCGAGGAACAGGCGGACGCCGTCGGAGCGATGCTCGCCCACGACGACGGCGTGCTGGTCGCACCACCAGGCTCGGGAAAGACCGTCATGGCGTGCGCGCTGATCGCCGAGCGGGCGACGTCGACCGCCGTGCTCGTCGACCGCAAGGCGTTGGCCGACCAGTGGCGCGACCGCATCAGCACACACCTGGGGTGTCAAGGCCGGGCAGCTCGGCGGCGGCCGCAGCAAGCTCACCGGCGTCGTCGACGTCGTCATGCTGCCCTCGCTCGCCCGCCGCCAGGACGTCGCCGAACTGCTCGCCGGCTACGGGCACGTCGTCGTCGACGAGTGTCACCATCTCGCCGCGGCCGTGTATGACCACACCGTGAAGAAGACGCCGGTGCCCCAGGCACCCTGCAGGAGGTGCGGATGCAGGACGTCGCCCCAAGCCGTGTCCTGCACCTGCACGAGACCGCCTTCCGTGCCGACGACGTCGACCTGGCAGCGCCCGGCGCCCTCGCCGGCGTCCACCGAGCCCTGGCCACTAACACCGAACGCAACCACCAAATCGTCGCGGACGTTCACGCGGCGCTCGGACGCGGCCGCAACGTGCTCGTGCTCACCCGCAGGGTCGCACACGTCCAAGCGCTCGCCGCCCTCCTGGCTGAGCACGGGCACCGGGCCCTCGTGCTCCAAGGCGGAATGCCGGCGAAGGAACGCCGAGCCGTCATCGAGAAACTCAGCGAGGTCAAGGGCGGCGACGGCGTGCTCGTCGTCGGCACCACGCCCTTCATCGGTGAAGGGTTCGACGCGCCCGCCCTCGACACCCTCTTCCTTGCAGCTCCCGTCTCGTTCGACGGACTCCTCGTCCAATGCGCGGGGCGAGTCGTTCGGTCCGCCCCCGGCAAGGAGGTGGCCGAGGTACACGACTACCACGACGCGCGGACGCCGATCCTCGCCGCCTCCCTGCAACGACGGATGCCCGGATACCGGACCCTCGGATTCGCGACCAGGTGGCTACGCCCACCTCGGCGTGCGCGGACGGTATCACTCCCGCACGGTCAGACCGGCCACGACCCGTCCACTGCGGCGTCGACGGCGGCGATCCGTTCCCGTCCGTCGCGCACGGCCACGACCCCTTCGAGGCCGTACAGGGTTCACCTCGAGTGCAGCCCACGGCGAAGGACTCCACGACGATCAGTCCCGGCCGCCGATCACGTCCATCTCGCTGTTCCGCCGCCACTGTCGCGAGGACGGCGCGTCCTGGAACCCGGGCGGTCGACACCCTGCCGCAGAAGGCGATCCGCACTTGCGCCCCGGGGGCGGCCGAGCGACGGCGCCGCATCACCAGCACACGATCTCGAGCCCACGCCCGACAACGACCCGGGCGATCCACCGACCGAGTCGCCCTGCGGCAGGGGCTCGACGGGCACGACGACGGACAGGACAGCAGGAGCGGCGTCGAACGACTGTCGACAACGGCATGGGTGCATCCACCCGAGCATGATCACGCTGTCGACGGTGACCTGGGCACCTGCGCCGGTGAGGCTGGCCCGCTGACCGGATCGCCCTCGTCGCTGCCCTCCCACGTGAACTCGACGCACGCACGCCCGTCGCGCACTCCCCCACGACAATCCAGCTCGGCCTCGACCGCGATGAACGCCAGCCGTCCCGACCTGCCCCGGTCGAACTCGATGAACCCCGGCCCCACCAGATCGATCGCGTCGGCGTCCCACAGTTCCATGGCCACGATCCGCCACCGACCCGTCAACTGATCCACACCAGCCCCCTCCCAGCACGACGCCCAGCGTCTCCATCCAGCCACTCGCCGCGAGCGACGGCGGCCTCGCCGAGACGGCTCCGGCCAGCAGACCCCCCCGGGCACGCCGCGCCGTCCGGCCGCCAGCGCAGCCCTTCTGCGACGGGTCTCAGGTGCGTTTGTGGCCATTGCGCCTCACCCCGCCGTGGTGATCACCGACGGGGCCCTGTCGGGCACCCCGGATCCGTCGGTGCAGGCGAGCCTGTGGGCTGCCCTGGCCGGCACCCGGGCGGACCTCCCTGGCCCCACCCAGTGCGTGGTCAAGCTGGAGCGTGCGTTGGGCTGGTCCGCCGACCCCACGACGACCTGGACGAACCCGGGCGACCTCGCGGTCATATACCAGACCGTCCGGAACCAGGCCAGCACCCGCGCACCACTGGCTCGACGCCGACATCCTGCGCCGGATCTGGCCGACCCTCTGGCTGTCTGCGCGGGTAAGGCGCGACCGCGTACCCTGGCGCTCGCCGACGGCAAGCTGGTCCATATGGCGATCGGGACACTCGCCACGCGCAACCCTTTCGGGCGCTCGACCCCGACGTGCCGGACTGACACCTCAACTGACGGCGTCGGACGGACCGCCTCGATCGATCAGATGGTTCAGCAGGGCGATGATCTGCCGCATGCCTTCGTCGATACGGCCCAACCGTTCGCCGTGATCTGCCGCCGTCGCCTCCAAGCCGGTCAACATCCGGGTCTGGTCGCTCTGGGTCAGTGCTAGCGCCTGCAACAAGTTGTTGGCCGACCGCAGCTCTGTCTTCAGCGACGCCAGGTCCCGGTCCTGGGATGCCCGCAGCCCGGCCTCAAGGCCCAGGCGCTCCTCCACGGCAGCCAGACGCCGATCGAGCTCCTCCAGGCTCACCATGATCGCTCCCTTTCCGTGCCGCCCGTCGGCCTCGGGAGTCTACCGGGGTGATCCAAGAACCGGGCGCCTGGCAACGGCAGGACCAGTAGGCGAGCGGACCATCTTTCGCGCAACGACGCCATAGCCTGCCGGTCACTCAACGTGACAGCCTCACGGGTCCGTGCCGTGATCCCGTGGGATCACACCGGTAGTAGCTGGTAGCACTGCAGGGCACTCGGTAGTACTTCCGAAGCGCGCGAACGGTGGCATACTCGTGTTCCTGCAGGTCAGCGGGATGCCGCAAGTGATTCAAGTCCCCTCTCGGACACAGAAGCCAGCACACCTGCTTGATCTGACGTACTGGTGGTCAAGCGGCTTCGACCACCCACACCGTGCGCCTGTGATGGGCTGTCGTGTCCGTGCGGGGTGGTCGTCGTGACCGCGCCGATCGTGCCCGCGGTGATCCCGTCCCCACTGGCATCTGCCCTGGTCGTGCCCACATCCGGTACCGTTCCGCCGTCCTGGACCGTACCGGTCCCGGGCCTGCGGCGGACGCCGCTGCCGTTGGTGGAGCTGCCTGAGCTGGGCGACCCGGCGGGCGGGCCCGGCGGGAGGTTGGTCTGCGGGGTGGCGACCATGGACTGTAACGGCCGTCTGGCCGACGCGACGGTGATCGGCGTCCTCGGCTGGGGCGTCGGGGCGCGGCTGGACCTCCGGGTCCGGGCCAATGCCCTAAAGATCAGGGCGATTGCGCCCGGTATGTGCGTGTTGAGGGCGTGGCGATGACAGTTGGGTAACGATTGCCTGTGCCTGTATTTGGCGGGTCTTGGGGGGCACGCCTGCGTCGGGTTGCGCCACGCGGATGATGTCCGGGGTGCGCGGGATGTGGCGAAGCTCCTGGTGGGATGTGGGTTGTCGAGACTCACGTCGTCATCAGGAGCTTCGTTGGCCGAGTCCGCCACGCCGCCGGACGCCCCGCATGGGACGACATCGACGACCTCGGGGGCTTCTCGGGGCGCGGCCCTGCGGAGCACCTGTGGAGCAGGACGGAACTCACTGCGGCCGACGTGGACAGCGCGCACCTGTATGACGGATTCTCCTTCATCGC
>DATDMG010000022.1:0-36074 GCA_036518955.1 Kineosporiaceae bacterium
GATCGCCAGGTGGGTGGCAGGGTATCCATCGCCGACCGCGCTGCCGCGGCCACCTCGCGGTTCAGCAGCGCCTCGTCCACCGGGGCCAGCAGCCGGTCCGGACCGTCGAACCGGCTGGCGTCGTCGTCCAGCACGTGCCGACGCCGATGCGCGATGCACCGCAGCGCCTCCCGCTGGGCCGTGGTCGCCAACCACGACCCCAACCGGGACGGATCACGGATCTCCTCGATGTGCTCCAGCAACCGCAACCACGTGATCTGCACCACATCCGCCGCATCGCTCTCGTGCAGCCCGTGCCGCAGCGCCACCGCCCACAACAAGGACACGTACCGATCCACGATCGCGTCCCACGCGGCCCTGTCACCGGTCGCCGCCGCCCGCACCAGGGCGATGACCTGAGCATCCTTGCCAGAACTCATCACTGGGCCGGGGCTGGCTACCGAACAATGGCTAGCGTCCCGATTCACCGAATCTCCCCCACCTACATGCTAGGACGATCATTGGCAAAATTCCCATGGCTTCGTTGCCCCAAGCTATCTCACCGTCTGCTTCTCGTGGCCGTCCGGTACCGATGGGTGAACGCAGATTGGAGCAATGATCGAAACCTGTGGATGGCATCCCCCGGCGGGGTGACGTGAGTGGGCGCACCTTCCCGGGGATGATGCGAAGTCTGTAGGTCCTCGATCAGGCCGACGTTGGCGCGTCGGTCGGGAAGGTACGCCATGCTCACGGTAGTCCCTGATCCCCTCGACGGCGGTGTGGACGAGCCGGGCGGCGCGTCGGTGTCGTTGCTGGACGAGCTCGTCCGGGAGGGCGCCCGGCGGATGCTGGCCGCCGCGTTGGAGGCCGAGGTCGCCGCGTACATCGACGCGCACACCGACGAGGTCGATGAGAACGGGCGGCGGCTGGTGGTCCGCAACGGGCACCACGAGCCGCGGCAGGTCCTGACCGGCGCTGGGGCGGTGGAGGTGAGCGCGCCTCGGGTGAACGACAAGCGCGTGGACGAGGTGACCGGGCAGCGCAAGAGGTTCTCCTCGGCGATCCTGCCGCCGTGGTGCCGCAAGTCCCCGAAGGTGTCGGAGGTGTTGCCGCTGCTGTACCTGCATGGCTTGTCCGGCAACGACTTCGGCCCCGCGCTGGAGCAGTTCCTGGGCACGTCCTCGGGCCTGTCCGCGACCACGGTCACACGGCTGACGACGCAGTGGCAGGACGAGCAGAAGGCATTCGCCGCCCGTGACCTGTCGGGCGTGGACTACGTGTACGTGTGGGCCGACGGGATCCACGTCAACATCCGCCTGGACGAGGAGCGGCTGTGCCTGCTCGTGCTGCTCGGCGTGCGTGCCGACGGCCGCAAGGAGCTGATCACCCTGGCGGACGGGTACCGGGAGTCCGAAGGCTCGTGGGCGGACCTGCTGCGCGACGCGAAGCGACGCGGGATGCGCGCCCCCGTGCTGGCGGCCGGGGACGGTGCGCTCGGCTTCTGGGGCGCCCTGAAGGAGGTGTTCCCGCAGACCAGGGTCCAGCGCTGCTGGTTCCACAAGATCGCGAACGTGCTGTCGGCGCTGCCGAAGTCGGCGCACCCAGGGGCCAAGAAGGCCCTGGCCGAGATCTGGAACGCCGAGGACCGCGAGCACGCCCAGACCGCGGTCAAGGCGTTCGTGGGCCTGTACGGCGCGAAGTGGCCCAAGGCCACCGCGAAGATCACCGACGATGAGGAGGAACTGCTGGCGTTCTTCGACTTCCCGGCCGAGCACTGGATCCACCTCAGGACCACGAACCCGATCGAGTCGACCTTCGCCACAGTCCGTCACCGGACGAAGGTGACGAAGGGACCCGGGTCGAAGGCCGCCGGGCTCGCGATGGCGTTCAAGCTGATCCAGGCCGCCCAGGACCGCTGGCGCGCCGTGAACGCACCCCACCTGGTCGCCCTCGTCCGCGCCGGCGCCCGCTTCGAACGCGGCAAGCTCGTCGAACGCGACCCCGAACACGAGGACACCCAAGCCACCATCGACCCCACGACACAGGCCCCCGCCACCTCGGATCAGTCCGTCAACAACGCCGCTTAAAGATCTTCATCCACAGGTATTGACAATTGCTCCGCAGATTGGTACCCGATTGCGCACGCTTACTCGATTTCCTACGACCGGCCCCTGCGGGTGAGCTCACAGCTCCCCACCGACACCCACTGTGGTCAAGCGATGATAGAACGTTAATGCCTCCAGGTCATGACTGCAGCACTATCTGGTGAGATCTACAGAACGTGATCATCTGGGCACGTCGCGTTAACATTGGCAGGGTCGGGACCTGGAATGAGCAGCGAAACGTAACACCGCCTCCCTCGCCGGACCCCCTTCGATCCCGAACACCCGGGTAGCGTCGCTTGTCCTGGCGTTTACGACGCACTGGCGTGGGCGTTCCTCAGGGGTCGACACAAGGCCGCCAACTTAGGCGCTTTGATGCGTTTTATGTGGATGTGATCCTGGCTGGGATGTCGCGATCGTGACGCCGTTCGCCGGTCAGCCACCCGCGTTCTTCATCGCGGTCCTCCCGAGCGGGGCGGTCGGGCAGCGCGGCCGGCCGCCCCGGCGAACGCGTCCTCCGCGGTGTCCGACGTCAGCGCCCACCCCTCCACGGGCAACGCCACCAACGGGATCCCCCACGTCGCGCGGTAGGCCCTGCCGGAGTCGGGACTGCGGTGGTGCCGGCGCCGGAGGACGGCGTCGCTGGGCTGGCCGCGCTGGCCAACGTGTCGGGCCACGAACTCGCCGAGGCCGTGACCGATCTGGCCAGTCCGGGCGCGTGGTACGACGGCAGCGGCCAGGAGAACGGCGACACGGGCGCCTGGACCTTCCACGTCCCGGCGGTGACGCCGGCCAACGGCATCGTGTCGAAGGTCCAGGGCGAGTGGAGCAATGCCGCCCGTACCGCCGGCACCGGATACCCGGACGCCTCCGGGCGCAGGGGGTACCGAGGCCGTGCCGGAGGCACGCCAGCGAGCGGATCGGCGAGCGGGCCGGTGGCTCAGGTGGCGGGGTGCTGGCCGATCTCCACGACGTCCGTGGCCAGCTGCGGGGGCAGGTGCAGGTACTCCGTGGTCCGCCGCTTGGTGTCGATGTCCCGGTAGACGCGGTGGACCTGCTCGACGGTCAGCCCCGCGGCCGCGGCCACCTGCTCATCGGGCACCCCGTGGTTGTGGCCGTACAGGCACAGGTCCATCCGCTGGTACGGCAGGGAGAAGTAGAACTCCTCCTGCGACTGGGGCAGCGAGTAGGTGTCCGTGGTGGAGGGCCGGGAGCGGATCTCCTCCGGAACCCCCAGGTGCTCGGCGAGCTCGTAGACCTGGGACTTGTACAGGTGGGCGATCGGCTTCACGTCGGCGGCGCCGTCCCCCAGCTTCACGAAGAACCCCTGGTCGTACTCCAGCCGGTTGGGCGTGCCGGCGACGGCGTAGTTCAACCGGTCCGCGTGGTAGTACTCCAGCATCTTGCGGGCGCGCTGCTTGAAGTTGGTCGCGGCCACGATCCCCAGGTACGCCTGCGGAGTGAGGCGGATCTTCGTCTGGGCGCCGTCCGGCGCCATCGCGACGACCGAGTACAGCCGGAAAGCGTCCGAGTCGATCACACTCGGCAGAACGATCTTGGACTTCCAGCCCGGCCCGAACTCCGGGCAGACCAGCCGGATCGCCTCGTCACGACGCCGGTAGCAGCCGGCCGCCTCCAGGACCGGGGTGATGTCCTCGACGACCGACGGGATGCCCAGGGAGCCGGCGAGCAGCTGGCTGAGCTCGAGCGTCTCGGCGGAGGACTCCCGCTCGGGCAGGTGCAGGCCGAACACGTGCCCGGGCCCGACGGCCCGGACGCAGGCGGCCGCCACCACGCTGGAGTCGATCCCGCCCGACAGGGCCACCACGACCCCCCGCCGCTTGGTGCGCGCCAGGTAGGCCGTGAGGGCGGCGGAGATCCGGGCGGTCTCCCGCTCCGGGTCGATCTGCAGCGTGGCGGGGCCGAACGCGGGTGCCATCGTGGCCACGGCGCTCCTCGGGTCGGTCGGGTCGGCGACGGGGTCGGTCACGGTCGATCAGTCTCCCTGATCTTCAGAGGGCGGGGGCAGCCGGAGGGTCGCCCCCGACTGGTCGAGCAGGTCGACGGCCACGTCCGGCGAACCTTGGGTCGCCGCGCCCCCCGGGACGCCGTCGCCGACGATGAACAACTCGTGCACCAGCTGGGTGGACAGCACCGCCACCAGCCGCATGTTGTCGGTATTGCTCATCCGCTCCCCCCGCGTGCGCTCGCCCTTGGCGAGGAGCCCGGCGACCAGTGCCGGCTGGAACACCCCGGCCGACGCGACCGCGCGGGACGACGTCACCTCGCGCAGCCACTCCGGCGCCGCCCCGGCGCCCGAGCCGGCGAAGAAGCTGCCGGCGTCCGGGGCCCGGTAGGGCTGCTTGGGCCGGTGCCGGATCTCGGCCGGGACGACGTCCGCGAACGCCCGCTTGAGCAGGTACTTCTCCTCCAGCCCGAGCAGCTTGTGCCGGGCCGGGAGACGGTTCGCGAGCTCGACCACCCCGGCGTCGAGGAACGGGAACCGGCCCTCGACGGAATGGGCCATCAGCATCCGGTCGCCCTGGGAGGACAGGATGTACCCCGCCAGCAGCGTCGTCATCTCCAGCCACTGGTCCCGGCTGAGCGGGTCCCAGTCCTTGCTGGCGGCCGGCATCGCGGCGATGACGTCGTCGCCGTCCGGCCTGTCCGCCAGCTCGGCCTGCAGGTCGGGGGTGAGCAGGCTCTTGATCACAGCGGTGGAGTCCCAGCGCGGCCGGTGGGACAGCGCCGGATCGGCGGGGTCGAGGTTGCGGCCGAAGAAGGACCGGGCGAACGCCGGCGCCTTGCCCGGCGACCGGGCCATCCACGGGTACAGCAGCTCGGCCGCGCGCCCGCGCAGCGCGGACCCGGGGTCGCGCGCCCAGAAGCGGCGGACCCTCGCTTCCCGGAACAGGTCGTACCCGGCCAGCACCTCGTCGGCGCCCTCCCCGGTGACGACCACCTTGTAGCCGCTGTCGCGCACCAGCCGGGACAGCAGGAACAGGGGTGCGGGGGCCGCGCGCAGCACCGGCGTCTCGGTGTGCGCGATCACCTCGGGGAAGACCGCCGCCACGTCCGCCGCCCGGACGACGACCTCCTGGTGCTGGGTGCCCAGGGCCTGGACCATGCGGCGCTGGAACCCGCCCTCGTCGAACTCCGCATCGGCGAACCGCAGCGAGAAGGTGTGCAGCGGCGCCTGGGTGTAGCGGCTGATCACCGAGGCGGTGACCGCGGAGTCGACCCCGCCGGAAAGGTACGCCCCCACGGGGACGTCGCTGCGCACGAACCGCAGGCGGGCCGCCTCCACCAGCCGCTCCCGCAACGCGGCCGCATTCTCCGCGACGTCCTGCACGGGCTCGCGGCCGGCCTCCGGAAATTCGATCTCCCAGTACCGCTGGGTGCGGAACCCACCCTCGTCCAGCACCGCCAGGTGCCCCGGGGGAAGCTGCGAGACGCCCCGGAAGACCGTCGTCGGGGCCACCGTGGACCAGTACGTGAACGTCTGGTCCAGGCCCGTCGGGTCGAGGGCGCGCTCCACCGAGGGGTCCGCGAACAAGGCCTTCACCTCGGACGCGAACAGCAGACGGCCGCCGGCCCAGGTGTAGTACAACGGGCGGACTCCCAGCCGGTCCCGGGAGAGCACCAGACGCCGGGCCCGACGATCCCACAGCGCCAACGCCCACTGCCCGTTGAAGCGGGTGAAGCACGCCGGACCCCACTGCTCCCAGGCATGGACGATCACCTCGGTGTCGCTCGCCGTCCGGAAGGTGTGGCCCAGGTCCCGAAGCTGCTCACCCAGCTCGACGTAGTTGAAGATCTCCCCGTTGAACGTCACCCACAGCGAGCCGTCCTCGTTGCCCAGCGGCTGCGCGCCGCCCTCGGCGTCGATGACGGCCAGCCGCGCGTGGCCGAGCGCGGCGTGCCGGTCACGGTAGAACCCGTTGCCGTCCGGGCCACGGTGGCGCAGCCGGGCGGTCATCCGGCGCAGCAGCTCCAGATCGGGTGGGGCACCGCGCAGCCCGGGCGTTACCACCATGCCGCAGATCCCGCACATCAGCGCCCGTCCTTCCGCGAGAGCAGGAGCCGCAGCGCGGCCCGGTCGGCGACCACGTGCGGTCGCAGGCGCCGAATCGTCGCTTCGCTCAGCACCAGGCCCGATACGTCCTCCAGCAGGATCGCCATCCGAATCGCCTCCACCTCCGCGTCGTCCGCATCGGCCGGCTGGGTCCTCCCACTGGTGTCCTGCGGCGGCAGCAGAGCCTGGACGTGCTCCCACTCCGCCAGCGCTCGCTCCAGACGCTCGTCCTCGAGCCGCTCGCTCACCGGGTGCTCACCAGCGCCGTCGCGGTCGCGGTCGCGTAATCGTCGCGGTGCGACAGCGATACCTGCAGGTGCCGCACGCCGGCGGCCCGGACGGCGGCGGCGAAGCCACCGTGGAGCCGCACTCCCGGCGCCCCCGACACGATGTCGGTGCCCACGCTCGGGAACTCTGCCCTCCCGGGGGCGAACCCCCGGGGTTCGCCGGTGGTCACGCCGTCACCTCGCGGACACGGCGGCGACCGCGCGCAGCCAGCCCGTGGCCACGACCTGAGCCCCCGTCACGTCCAAGTGGCCGCCGTCGGAGGAGTACCCGTCGTACAAGGCGGCATAGGGCTGTCCACCGCTGGTGCCGGTGACGCGAGAACCGTCCGGCGCCGTCGATTCCAGCGCGGCCAGGTCGAACAGGTGCTTGCCCGAGTAGTGCTGCCGGATCAGGGTGTTGAGCCGCTCCCGCACGACGTTCTCCGCCGGGCTCATCCGGTCGCTGCGCCGGATCCAGTTCTTGGCCTGGGCCAGCAGGCCCTGCTCGGTCGTCAACGGCACGGTCACCGCCAGAAACGTGACGCCAGGGAAGTCCCGCTGGAGCGCGTCCAGGGTGCCCCGATAGACGGCGAACAGAGCGTCGACGTCCGTCGAGGTGGTGATGTCGATGTAGCAGAATTTCATCATCGCCACGTCGACCTGGTGCCCCAGCCCGGCGCGGACCGTGGCGTCGAAGTCCTTGATCTTGCTCATCGGGTCCTCGTTGCGGCCGATGAACCGGTGGACGAAGACGCCGCCGGAGCCGCCGGGAGCCGGGGTGCCCTCGGTCACGGGAGGCGCCGTCAGGCCGTGGGCGCGGTACACGCCGGGGACGGCGTCCAGGAGGTTCATGCCGACCGACTGGTGGCCGAAGAACACCCGGGCGTCGCCGGCACGTGCCAGCTCGTCGGCGGTGACGCCGTCCCTCGCGCTGGTCATGGGCAACCCCTTGTCGCTGTGGTGCCAGCCGCCGAGGGCTACGACCGCGGCGACCACCAGGACGGCCGCGACCAGGCTCAGGCGGCCCTTGCTCATGACGACGCCCCAAGGGTCCGCAGCTCGGCCTTCGCCACCTTGCCGCTGGCGGTGAGCGGGAGCCCGTCGAGGATGACGACGGCCTTGGGCACCATGTGCCGCGGCAGGGTGCGACCGCAGAAGGCCAGGATCTGCTCGCCCGTCAGGGCGGCGCCCGCGCGAACGGTGACGAACAGAGTGACCGCCTCCCCTGCCGCGGGATCAGGGACGCCGACCGCGGCCGCCGCCACGATCTCCGGCAGGCGCAGAGCACCCGCCTCGACCTCCTGGCTGGAGATCCGGTGCCCCCAGGACTTGATGAAGTCGTCCCGCCGGTCGACCACGGAGATGAACCCGTCGTCGTCCACCACGGCCAGGTCCCCGGTCCGCAGTCCCCACGGGGTGAACCTGTCGGCCGTGGCCTCCGGGTCGCCCAGGTATCCCGGCGACACGTTCTCCCCGCGCGCGTAGATCTCCCCACGCACGCCCGGGGGGACCGGCCGGCCCGCGTCGTCGAGCACGCTCAGGTCCACCCCGGGGATGCCTCTCCCGATGGATCCCCGCTTGTCCGCCAACCGCTCCGGCGGCAGGTACGACAGCCGCGCGGTGGCCTCGGTCTGCCCGTACATCACGAACAGCCGAGCCGCGGGTTTGGCCCGCAGCAGCTCGTCGACGATCACCGGTGGCAGAGCACCTCCGGCCGCCTGGATCAACCGCAGCGACGGCAACGCCCGCGACGCCAGCGATCCGGCCCGCAGCAGCAGCTGGAACGACGACGGGACGCCCGCGAACTCCGTGCAGCCCTCCCGGTCCAGCAGGTCCAGGGCCGTCTCCGGGAAGACGAACGAGTTGCAGAGGACCAGGCGGGCCCCCACCCGGAGGTGGGTGTGCAGGAGAGAGGCGCCGTAGCAGTAATGAAACGGGAGGATCACCAGGATCCGGTCGTCCGACCGCAGGCCCAGGTAGGTGATGATGGACTCGGTGTTCGCCTGGATGTTGCGGTGCGTGACCCGGACCAGCTTGGGACGCGCGGTGGTCCCTGACGTGAACATCAGGACGGCGTCCGCGTCCGGGTCCATGGTTACGGAGTCCACGCCCGAGGACCCGCCGTCCGTCGAGAGCACCTCGTCACTGATCACCGCTGGGCCGCCCTCGAGCCGGTCCGGCAGGAGACGCCGGCTCCGGGGGTCGAGGCACACCACGGAACAGGCTGAGAGCTCGAGGTTCCGGCGGATGTCGGCGGCGGTCAGCTTGTCCGACAGCGGGACCGCGACGTGGCCGCGCCGCATCGCGGCGAGGTAGGCCGCGACCCAGAAGAGGGAGTTCGGCCCGAGGACGCCGACCCGGGAGCCCGGGGGCAGCCCCAGCGCGTCCAGGCGCGAGGCGACCCGGGCGACGGCGTTCCGCAGGTCCCGGTAGGTGTGCCGCTTGGGGCCGTCCACGAGCGCCACCTGGTCAGGACGGCCCACCGCGAGAAGGTGGTCACTCACGTTGGTGATCGCGCTCATTGGATCCTCGTGTCCGACCTGGCGGGCGGCAGGGCGGTCCCGCCGGGGCGGCCGAGCGCATCGCGCCGACGGACGGCGGCGCCGGCGGGCAGGGCGCGACGCCGACGGCGGGTGTCGACGCGGGTGCCGGCCAGGGGGGCGGACGGGAACGTGGCCACGTCGATCAGGAACGACATCCGATGACCGTCCCGACCGTCGAGGACCCCGGGACGGTCATGAACGCCGCTGACGAGGGGGCCCGGGCCGCCGGCCGTACCTGCTGAGAATCCGTCCTTGAGGACCCCCACTACCCTGACCGCATGGTTTCCGCGCATATCGCCTCCCGAAGTACGCCTCAGCATCGAAGGCATCACGTCACCGCCCTGGCAGGAGTGGGAATTTCCGCCGTCCGTCCTCCAAGGAGAGTGGCCACCCCCGGGGCTTGATACCGCTGGTTCGATCGCGGTACGTCACGCCATATCCGCAGGTATCCACGAGCTGTCCGAAAGCGCTCCTGCCGTGATCCCAGCGGTCACGGACGTCGGTCCGGCGTTTCGGCACGCCGGCGGCGCACGAACGGCGCCCGGAATCCCAGCCCGCGGTATCTCGATCTCGTCCGGTCGCTCCACTGGACAGGTCAACGCATAAGACAACCTGCGATCGGCGAGGGTTCTTTCGGCCCCGGGAGGATGGGCACGTGACGTCGGACTGGCACGCCGCAACGGACACCTGGGGCACAGGCCGGCACCTGTCGTCGTCCCGCCGGATGGACCGGCGCCTGCACGACGTCATCCCCGGCGGCGCTCATACCTACGCCAAGGCCTCGGATCAGTATCCGGAGGGTCTGGCCCCGGTCATCGTCCGGGGTCAGGGCGCCCACGTCTGGGACGTCGACGGCAACCGGTACCTCGAGTACGGCAGCGGACTGCGCTCGGTCACGCTGGGCCACGCCCACCCCCGGGTCACCGCGGCGGTAACGCGGCAGCTCGCGCTGGGCAGCAACTTCACCCGACCCGCCGCGATCGAGCTGCAGGCAGCGGAGGCCCTGCTGGCGCTCCTGCCGCGGGCACAGATGGTGAAGTTCGCGAAGAACGGCTCCGACGCGACGACGGCCGCCGTCCGACTGGCCCGAGCCGTCACCGGCCGGAATCTGGTCGCGATCTGCCGCGACCATCCCTTCTTCTCCGTCGACGACTGGTTCATCGGCGCCACCGCCATGCCCGCCGGGATCCCCGCGTCCGTCCGCGAGCAGACCCTCACCTTCGGGTACGGAGATCTCGAGGGCACCCGCGCGATGCTCGAGCAGCACACCGGGCAGGTGGCGTGCCTGGTACTGGAGGCGATGACCCAGATCCCGCCGCCGCCGGGCTGGTTCGCCGGACTGCGGCGGCTCTGCGACGAGCACGGCACGCTGCTGGTCCTGGACGAGATGATCACCGGCTTCCGGTACGCGTTCGGTGGCGCCCAGGACCTTGTCGACGCCGACCCAGACCTGTCGACGTTCGGCAAGGCCATGGGTAACGGCTTCGCCGTCTCCGCGCTCGCCGGTCGCCGCGAGTACATGCGACGTGGCGGCCTGGACCACGATCAGGAACGGGTCTTCCTGCTGTCCACCACGCACGGCGCGGAGACCCATGCCCTGGCAGCGCACCTCGCGGTGATCGAGACGCACCGCGAGGAGGACGTCGTGGGCGCCCTCGACCAGCGAGGCCGGCAGCTGGCGAGCCGGCTGACGGCGGCGATCGAGGCCGCCGACGTGGCCGATCACCTGCTCGTCCTCGGGCCGCCGTGCAACCTCGTCCATGCCACCCTGGACGCCGAAGGGCAGCGGTCCCAACCGTTCCGGACGCTCTTCCTCGCCGAACTGCTCGAGCGGGGCGTGCTCGCCCCGTCGTTCGTGGTGAGCACGGCCGTGTCGGAGGACGACATCGAGCACACCGCCCAGGCCGTGTACGAGGCCGGACGCGTCTACCGCAAGGCGCTGGACGAGGGTGTACAGGCGCACCTTCGCGGCCGTCCCGTCCGGCCAGCGTTGCGCCCGTATGCCTGATCCGAGACCTCTCCGCTCATCGGACGGCGGAACACGGACACGTGGGAGGCGCTGGTCGCGGTGAACGGCGCTGCCGTCCACCCGGACCAGCGCTGGTCCGGGTCCAGCCCGGCCGCGCGGGCCATCGCGTCAAGTTCCGCCGGCCAGACGTAGCGCAAGACGTTGGGCCGGAGCCGGGTCCCGACGCTGCTCACCTCGACGTCCTGCACCGAGATGACTTGCTGCACGGGATCGTGCACGGACAGCTTGAGCACGACGCCGTCCGCGTCGAGGTGGCCGATCGAGATGTTCTGCCCACGGGTCCACCGGGAGTGATCGGGAACGAACGCCTCGACGACGACCGCCCCGCCCGGTCGCACGTGACGGTAGGCGTTCACCAGGCAGGCGATCTGCTCCTGTTGCGAGGGGACCAGGAAGAGCGTGCTGAACGCGATCAGCACGACGTCGAAGCCGCTCCCGGCGTCGGTGGTCACCATGTCGCCCTCGATCACGTCGATCAGCTCGGCCCCCGAGCGCCGGCGCAGCAGGGAGAGCATCTCCGGCGAGGCGTCGATGCCGGTGACCCGGAAGCGCGCCTGGGCGAGCGGGATCGCCAACCGGCCGGTGCCCACGCCCATTTCCAGCACCCGCCCCGCAGGGGCGAGTGCCTCGAGGAACCTCACCACGGCGGCCGGGTCGTCACGGTCCCCGTACAGATCGTCGTAATCCTCCGCCCAGACCCGACCGTAGGACTGGGCATTCGTCGGCAGGTTCATCGCGTACTCGGCGACGCGGTCACACGGCAGCCGGAAGGTCGGAGCGCTTGCGCATGACGTAACGGCAGAGGTTCACGACGGAATCCAGGTTCTCCGGGACCGTCTCGGTCTCGGGGACCTCGATTCCGAAGCTGGACTCCAGGAACTCGATGAGTTCCAGCACGCCGGTGGAGTCGATGATTCCCCCCTCCATCAGGGACTCCTCGTCCCTCGGGGCCCGGTCGGCGTCACCGAAGAGAAAATTGTCCACGATGAACCCCATCACGGCTGTCCGCACCGCTACGTCCACATCAGCTCCCGGTGTCCGATATCCATCAACATTCCGCATGAACTCCACCCACCGTTCATGTCCTGCTCTACGAACGCTCTTCGGGCGTTCCGAGAAGGAGAGCAACGACCGGGGGCGGCGATACCGCCGGTCGGGGCGAACCTCCGGCGCCGATGCCCACAGGTCCGGTCACGAGGTCCGGTCACGGGGTCCGGTCTCGAAGTCCGGCATGGCGGCCAGGGACGAGGCGCCGCTACGAGACGCGTTCGGCCGCACGGAGACCCCCTCGTCCCTGACGGTCGGCACGAGCGGGACAGCCGGCGCCGAGGGCGTCACCTCGCGCAGGGCCGCCAGCCGCTCCGGGTCGTCGTCCATGCCCCGGTAGAAGACCTGGGTGAAACTGCCCTTCCGGGAGATCAACCGCGCCGGCACCCCGAGGACCACCCCGCGGGGCGGCACGTCGCGCAGGACCACCGAGTTTGCTCCCACCGCGGCGTCGGAGCCCACGTTCAGCCTGCCGGCGACCACGGCACCCGGGCCGATCCAGACGCGGTCCCCGAGAACCGGGGTGTCCGCGTAGGAGGGCCCGTCCCCGTCGAGGAGCCCCCGGCCGAGGGTCACGCCGTGGGAAATGGTGCAGTGCCGACCCGTCCGGACGGGTCCGACGACTATGCCACCCTCGTGCGCGAACAGCAGTCCCGGACCGAGGTGGGCGCGATTGGCGATCTCGATCCCGCTGACGCTGCGCAGGAACCGCTCCAGGAGAAGCCCGAGCGCAGCGAGCGCCAGAGCGAGCAGCCGTGGGCGCGCGCGAGTGAACGCGTAATGGATGATGCGATGGTTTACGGTCACCCAAACCCGCGGCGAGACGAACAGGCGCGGCAGTGACACGAGCTTGGACAAGGCGTCGCGGTCAATGGCGTTAACGTATCTATCAATGTCGTCGCGAATGGTCTCGCGAAGGCTCGCTCCCTCACACGTGCATATGCCAGCCATAAGGAACCCCTCTCACCGGTGACCTCATGGTGGGGCATCAAGGCAAGCTTCGTCCGCCGTTTGCCCAGATCCTGGTGCCGAGCGGGTGACCGCTCGGCACCAGGAATGCCACTCTTCGGACAAACACGGCACTTGGGGCGCCGGCTCCAGGGTCGACCCGAGTGGCAACGCACGCGTCGGCGCCCGTCTCACCTCATGCTGCTGCCGGCGTCCTGCCCGTACGGGGCTGCCCGCCACGCCGACCACGACAGCCTCGTGGCCTGGTCGTGGATCATGAAAGTCCATGGCCCGCGGTACGAGTTGTGCCGCCACACGTTGTTCTGGTGGTAAGTGATGTTCTCCTCCACTTCCTGCCCTTGATAGGGAGACCAGCTCGGGTACGAGCCGTAGTTGGAGAACAGGCCGTTGAACCCGCACCCGTTCGCTGCCGTGCAGCGCGGGATGCTCGCGGGATCCAGCGTGAAGGTGTTGTCCTCCACCAGGAGGTTCTGCGTCTTCCAGCGGCAGTCGTCGAGATAGGGCGTCTTGGCGATGAGCGAGGGTGTGCCGCAGGCCTGGACGGTGACGACACCAGGGTTCACCAGCGTGGTCATCCCCGTGCTGGAGTTGGCCGGAGAGCCGGCGAAGCGGTCGGCGTTCTCCCATGCGACGATGCCGGCCCAGTTGTCGACGAAGACGTTCCCGGCGATCCGGAAGGCGGATCCGGCCGAGCCCGCCACCCGGGAGTCACCACCGGACTCCGACAGGTAGATCGCCCCGACCGGGAAGCCGGGATTATCGGGCCCTGCGACGACGGCATTACGGACGAACGTATTGTTCACCATCGTGGCGTTGTAGCTCGTCTCGTACATCAGACCCTCGGCGTCGTTCCCGGAGATGTAGTTCCCCTGGAAGAGGAAGTCGGTGTTGTTGCTGTCCGCCCAGAGCCCGACCCCACGGTTGTCGTGTACGTAGTTGTTGGCCACCCGCGCTCCCCGGGTGGCCCAGAACTTGCCGCCGCCGGTGCAGCCACACCCCGGCTGGCGCCTCTCCCAGTCGTCCGTGTTGTTGCCGGCGATCTCGTTGCCGTCGAGGACGACGTCATGGTCGCCGTTGCGGTAGAAGCCGTTGAACCCGTACTGGCCGTTGCGCCGGATGCAGTTGCCGGTAACTCTGCCCTCCGGGCCTATCATCACACCTGCGCCCGCGTTGTCCTGGATCGTGTTCCCGCTGATCGTCCAGCGCCGCCCGGAGTCATGGTTCACGGCGCCCTCGTTGGGATTGCCGCCCACCGCGCCGAAGTGCTGGACGGTCAGGTGCGAGATCGTCACGTTCACCGCTTCCGTGGTGAACGCGTACCGGTTCACCCGGCGCCCGTCGAGCACAGCGCCCGGCGCCCCGATGAAGGTGTCGCCATCGTGCGGCTGCACCTGCGCGTACTGGTCGGATCCGAGCACGTGGGTGCCGGCTGCCAGCCAGTACGTCGTCCCGGGCGCGTGGGCCCGCACCACGTCGGCGAGGTTCTGCGCGGGCGTCACGGTCACCGCCCCCGCCGGCGCCGACGACGGACCGGCGAGAACCGAGGTGTCGCAAACCGCCGTCGGCGCCGACGGTGCGACCCCGGACGCCGGCACAGTGATCGACCCGGTCGAGGACGACGCCGTCGGCGCGGTGCTGCTGGCGGCGGTGCTGCTGGCGGCGGTGCTCGACGCCGTGGTCGAGGTCTCGGTCCTCGCGTAGGTCGAGGTCCCGGTGGTCGAGGTCCCGGTGGTCGACGTCGCGGGGGACGTCGCGCCGGAGCTCCCGGTGGACGACGTCGAGGCGACCGGTGCCGTCGCGACGGCGGTGTTGCTCGGGGCGGACCTGGAGGTGGTACCGGTGGACCGCGCCGGTTCCGGCGCCACCGGGGCGGGCGGGCAGACGATGGACGCCGCCGTCGCTCCCACCAGGCTGTAGGTGACCGGGCCGGTCGCGCAGGTCAGTTGCTGGTGGACGCCGGCCGCGATCCCGACTGCCCCCGGCGGCACGGCAGCCGTGGCCGGCCGCACCACGAGCGCGCCGACCAGGGCGGAGCGCGCCGCGCCGGTCGCCCAGCTCGAGCGGGCGGAGATGCTGCCGCCCTCCGGCGCCTGGGCCAGGGCCGTACGGACCTCGTGCCCGAGGGAGGCCGAGGTGATCAGGGCGGCCGACGCCGGAGGGGTGAGACGCGCCCGGGTGCCGACCGCCGCGGCGGCGAGCACCCAGGTGCTGCCCGGCGGGCTGACCCCGGCCGGCGAAGCCGCCCCCGGCACGGTGGCGGCCGCGGAACGGACGCTCGCAGTGGTGGCGCTGGCGGCCGCCGTGGCGACGGCGCCGGCTACCGGGGTGTGGGCGTCGATCCCCGAGAAGCCGACCGTGATCATCATGGCGGGCGCCGCCGGCTTCACGGCGGCTGTCGGTGCGGTCTCGCCCTCCCCGGTGATCCGCCACCAGGTCCCGAGCCGGATCGCGCCGGTGCCGCTCCCGCCGGACGTCTGGTAGGCCTTGTTCCACCCTGCCATCGTCACCGTCGAACTCGCCGGAGCCTCCACGGTGGCGATCAGCAGGGTGCCGGGCACGGTTCCCTGCGGCAGCCCGGTCCGCGCGACCGCGTGGGCCGTGGTACTGGTGAAGGTGCGGGCCGCGCCGACCCGGCTGACCACGTGGCTGCAGGACAACCGTACGGTGGTCGTCGTCGCCCTGGACACGGACAGGGTGCCTGCCGTGCAGGCCACCGTGCGAGTCCCCGTGAGCCCCGCGAGAGCCACCGGTGCGGTCCCTTGCGAGGGGCCTGTGCCGGCGGCGAGGGCTGTGGCGGCAGTGCAGGTCAGCAGGGCCAGGGTCGCAGCGGCGGCCAGCCGTCGCCGGCGCCCGCGCAGAATCCGCGACAGATCGGACATCCATGTGCTCCCAACCGTCGTCGGCGCACCCACCGGGGCCGCGCGCGCCGTCGACGAATCTCGTCCGAAACGATCAGTGCTCGCGACCTTCCCGCAGCCTCCCTCAACCGCGGCATAAGATCTTGATATAGGGCGCATAGGAACGTATACGCCCGGTCATGCCCAGCTAGACGTTCGCTGTTCGGCCCTGGGACGTCGACCAGTTGGGCCTGGTTGCCGCCGGGTAGCCGGTGGATAATCCGCCGACATCGCGGTGCGACCGCCCCTCACCACCGCCCCGATGTGTCCGCCGGTCCTGTTCCGGCTCTGGGAGGGCAGGGGCGGCGACTCTCCGGTCGTGCTGGGAGCTGTTCCGGTGCAACACGTCCGGGATGCCTTCCCGCACCGGAGCGCGGCGAAGTGATGGTCACCGGCGCGCTTCGCCTGACGACGACAAGGCGTGCCGCCTGCTCCGTACTCTATGAGCCGAATGGAGGAGCCCCGTGACCGACGGAAGCGGGGTGACCGACGGAAGCGGTATCTCGGCGCCGTCCGCCTGCTCTCCTGGGTGCGGCGACGGCACCAGCACAGAGAGGACGGCCAGGAGTGGGCAACGAGCCACCGAGCACCACCGATGCGGACAGGTGCCGCGACGCCAGGAGTCGCTCGTGACCCGGCCCCGGCTGTCCGTGGGGCTGCCGGTCTACAACGGCGAGCGGTACGTCGGGCAGGCCATCGAGGCCCTACTTGGTCAAACGTACCAGGATTTCGAGCTGATCATCTCGGACAACGCCTCCACGGACCGGACCGAGGAGATGTGCCGGGAGTACGCCGCCGAAGACCGGCGGATCCGGTACGTCCGGCAGACCCGTAACCTGGGGGCGGCCCCCAACCACAACCTGCTCATCGACCTGTCCCGGGGTGAGCTGTTCAAGTGGGCCTCGGCAGACGATCTCTACGCCCGTGACCTGCTCAAGCTGTGCGTCGACGCGCTGGACGCCGATCCCGGCCTCGTCCTGACGCACTCGTACACCGCGATCATCGACGACGACAACCGGGTCGTGAACCCGATGCGCTACGGGCTCGCGACGGCGTCCGAGTCCGCCTCCGAGCGATTCCGGAGCCTGCTGTTCGGTTCCGGTGGGGACGACGACGGCGGCGTCATCCGGCTCTCCGTACTGCGCCGCACCCCGTTGCTGGGGAGCTACCTCCATTCCGACCGGACGATCGTCGCCGACCTCGCCCTGCACGGGCGGTTCCACCACGTGCCCGACTGGTTGTACTTCCGTCGCGATCACCCCGGCCGGATCGAGCGCAGCTCGGCAACGGTGCGCTCGTTCTGCGTCACGCTCGACCCCCGCCGGGCGGACCGCCGGCGCCACCCGGCCGTTCGCCTGGTCGGGGAGTACCCGCTGGCGTACCTGCGGATGATCGACCGGGCACCGCTGTCCTCGCCGGAACGCTGGGCGTGCCGCAGGTGGCTCGCCGCCTGGGCGGCGAGCCGCTGCATCCCGATCGACCGCCGTCCGCCGGCCAGCTACGCCGACCTGATGCCCACCCGCTCCGCCGCGGCCGGCACCGTCTCACCCTCGGTCGAGACGGTCGTGGCCGGTCAGGAGCGGGCCGGCTGAACGGGTGACCGGCGGGACGTACGGTCGGCAGAGCCGGTGGACGGCGCGCCCGCCCCCGGTGTTCAGGGCTTCCGGGAAGCGGCATGCCCGATCCGCGGGGCGCAGCTCGAGCCAGGCACGGGTTCGACCTCGGCGGGCCTCGCCCGCACGGACGGTCCCGGTCCGGGTTGGGCGCCGTGGCGGAGTCAACCCCAGATGTTGCGGTGCACGTTGAAGATGACCCGGGACCCCATCGGCTCGATGGCGATCGGCAGCTCGCGCAGGTGGGCGAGCTGATCCCGGACGGCGCCCTGGTTCGCCAGCGGGCAGACCACCAGCAGGAACCCACCGCCACCGGCTCCGGTCACCTTCGCCCCGGTCGCCCCGGCCGCGAGTGCCGCCTCGACCGCCTCGTCGATCGCGGTCGTCGACACCCCGGAGGCCAGCGCCCGCTTGGCCTGCCAGCTCTTGTCGAGCGCCACCCCGAGAGCGTCGACGTCCCCCTCGAGCAGGCCGCTGACCGCCTCCCCGGCCAGGTCCCGCAGCTGGTGCAGCTGCGGCAACCGGTCGACCAGGTGGGCCGTCTGCTCGGCCAGGATGGTGTCGGCGCTGCGGGTGACACCGGTGAAGAACAGCAGGAGCTGCTCCTGCAGCCGGCGCCGAGTCGTCTGGTCCAGGGTCACCCGCTCGGACACCACCCGGTCGCCCGGACCGAACCGCAGGTCGCAGATCCCCCCGAAGGCGGCCGCGTACTGGTCCTGCTTGCCGATCGGCTTGCGGCAGCGCTCGATCTCGATGGTGCAGGCCCGCTCCGCCAGCTCCGCCGCGGTGACCTGGACACCCTGGTAGGCGAACAGAGCCTGGAGCAGCCCGACGGTCACCGACGAGGACGAGCCGAGCCCGGACCCCGCCGAGGGGATGTCCGCCAGGGTGGTGATCTCCAGGCCGCCGCGGACGCCGGTCATGTGCAGCGCCTCGCGGACGAGGTCGTGCTCGACGTCCTCGACCCTGGAGACGATCTCCTTCTTCGAGTAGTTGACGTAGAGGTCATCGTCGAACCGCTGCTTGACGATGACGTACACGTACTTGTCGATCGCGGCATTGAGGACGCGCCCGCCGTGCTCCCGGTAGTAGTCCGGCAGGTCCGTCCCGCCCCCGACCAGCCCGACGCGCAAGGGCGTCTGGGTGATGATCACAGTCCTCGCCTGCCTTCCCAGTCCGCCCGGGCCTGCTCGAGGGCTGCCGGGGATCCGATGTCAAGAAAGTAGCTGTCCCCGATGGACACCGCACGGGCCCGGCCGACCAGCCGGGGCAGCAGGTCGAAGCCGATGTCCCGGGGCAGAGGCTCGGGGATCTCGTCGATCACGGCCGGCGCGAATGCGTACATGCCGGCGTTGGCCAGGTCGCCGCGCGGCTGCGCGGGCTTCTCCGCGAAGCCCACCACGCGGCCGTCCTGCACCTCGACGATCCCGCACTCGGACGGGCGCGGCGCCCGGAAGACTGCCAGCGTGGCAGGCACGTACCCCGCGCGGTGCGCCTCCACCAACCCGGTCAGGTCGAAGCCGGTGAGGTTGTCGGCGTTGATCACGAGGAACATGCGCTCCCCGGCGACGAAGTCCCGGTTGGCGCGCAACGTGCCGGCGCTGCCGAGCAGTTGCGGCTCGTAGGTCGCGTGGACGAGCGGGGGCCCCGAACGGGTCGCCAGGAACTGGGTGACGAGCGGAGCCAAGTGGTGGGTGTTGACCAGCACCTCCTCCACGCCGGCCTTGACCAGTGCGTCCAGCCACAGGTCGAGCAACGGGCGCTGGCCGATGGTGACGAGGCACTTGGGGACCGTGTCGGTCAGTGGCCGCAGGCGGGTCCCCAGGCCGGCCGCGAGGAGAAAGGCCTTCATCGTGGCCCTCGCCCGTCGGCCCGGCGGACGACGCCCAGGGTGCGCATCGTCGCGTCCGCCTGTGCCAGGACGGCTTCCAGGCCGGGCATGCCCTCCAACCAGGCCGCGTACTCGGCCACCGACTCCACCGGCGTCCGGCGGGGCACCCAGCCCAACTGCTTGAGGGTGTCGATGTCGGACAGGATGTGCCGGGTGTCCCCGAACCGGTACTCGCCGCTGATCCGGGCGGGCAGGTCCGAGCCGTAGTGCCGGCGGACGATCTCGGCGAACTCCTGGGTGGTGTAGCCGGCTCCGCCGCCGACGTTGAACACCCGTCCGGCCGCCCGCTCGTCGGTCAGCACCAGGACGTTGGCGTCGACGACGTCGTGGATGTTGACGTAGTCGCGGATCGCCTGCCCGTCCTCGTAGAGGGTGGGCGCGCCCCCCAGCCGGTAGTGCAGGTTGAAGATCCGGCATGCCCCGGAGTACGCGTTGTACACCGATTGGCGGGGCCCCTGCACGATGCTGTACCGCAGAGCGACGGTGGGGATCCCGTACCGGCGGCCGAGGTTGATCGCGACCACCTCCTGCGCGTGCTTGGACATCCCGTACGCGTTCTGCGGGTTCGAGATCCGCTCGGGAGTGGCCTGCATCTCCAGCGGCGCGTTGCACACCGGGCAGGTCAGGTCCCAGCGACCGGCCCGCAGCGCGGATTCCGGGCGCATGTCAGGTGTCTGCTCCCCGTGAACGCCGCACCGGTAGAGGCCCTCGCCCATCGCCGACTGGGACGAGGCCACCACGACGCGCTGCAGGTCCAGCCTCTCGGCGACGGCGATCTCGAACAGCAGAGCCGTGGAGGTCACGTTGACGTCGGTGAACCGGGCGAAGTCGGGCAGATAGTCCTGGTAGGCGGCGAGGTGGTAGACGGCGTCCACCCGGCGCAGCAGGTTGGCGACCAGGTCGCGGTTGCGGACGTCGCCGCGCCACAGCTCCGCGCCCTCGGTGACGTAGTTGGGTCGCCCGTCCCGGTGGACCGGCGCGGTCAGCGCGTCCAGCACGACGACGTCGTGCCCCAGCTCCACCAGTCGATCGCAGGTGTGCGAGCCGATGAAGCCCGCGCCTCCGGTGACCAGAACCCTCATCGACGTCCTCCCCGCGGGGGTTGCCCCGCCTGGCGTTCTCGGTGGACCTGCCGGTAGACGGCCAGCGTCCGCTCGGCCGTCGCCCGCCAGGTGAACTGGGCGGCCCGCTGCTGGCCGGCGATCCGCAGCCGCTCGCCCTCCGGCCCGCACGCCTTGACGATCGCCTGGGCGATCGACTCCGGGTCCCGCGGGTCGGCCAGCAGCGCCGCGCCACCGGCCGTCTCCGGCATCGCGCTGGCGTCCGACGTCACCACCGGGCAGCCCGTCGCCATGGCTTCGAGCAGCGGCAGCCCGAAGGTCTCGTTGAACGAGGGGTACACGAAGACGTCGGCCGACCGGTAGAAGTGGACCGTCTCCTCCAGCGGGACCCCGCCGACCCACACCACGTCCCGGGTGATCCCCAGCTCGTCGGCCAAGGCCCGCAGCTCGGCGACGTAGGTGACGTCGCGGCCGGGGCCGACCACGGCCAGCTGCCGGTCGCCGAGCTCGGCCTTCGCCGCGGCGAACGCCCGCAGCAACCCGGCACAGTTCTTGTACGGCCACAGCGACGACACGAACAGCACGAAGGGCTTGCTGATCCCATGCCGGGAGCTGACGTGCCGCCAGGCGTCCTCGCGGTCTCCGGGGCGGAACAGGTCGTGGTCGACGGCCTCCGGGATCAGGTGCAGCTTGGCGGGGTCGACGTCCAGGTACTGCCGCACCTCCCGGCGCAGGCTCTCCGAGTTGATGATGACGGCGTCCGCCACCCGCGCCGTCCGCGGGTAGCTCAGTCGCCGGTAGATCCGCGCGGGCAGGCGCACGGATGCCGGCGCTGTGTAGGCGTGCAGGGTCTTGAAGTGGACCACCAGCGAGGGCGCCGACCGCACCACGGGCGCCATCAGGGTGGACAGAACGTCGATCCGGGACAGCGGCAGGCGCACCGGCGAGTACAGGTGCTCGCTGAGCGTCCGGCGCGGCGGGCTCTCGTTCGACCACGGATAGGTGACGTAACGGATCTTCGGCCCGTAGCCGGAGTGCAGGGGCCTCATCGTGGGGCTGACCAGGAGGTGGAACTCCTCCCCCTCGGTCGTCATCGACGCCATCTCCGGGATGATCCGCGTCCAGAACCAGTGAGCCCCGGACGGGTGGGCCGGGTCGTCGGTCAACAGATTGATCGCAACGCGCATGGCATCCTCAGAAGATCCCGGCGGTGACGGCTGCATCCGTCATCCGGTACTGGCGGACATACTGGGCGAGCAGGTGGACACACGCCTGGTGGGCGTCCTCGACGACGCCGTAGTTGCCCGAGTCGATGTGGATCGCGGCGGTGGCCAGCTCCCGCGCCGCCCCGCCGGTGAAGCCGGTCAGGGCGATTGTGGTCAGGCCGTGGGTCCGCGCCCATTCCAGGGCGCGGACGATGTTCGGTGAGCGGCCGGAGGACGACACGGCGATCAGGACGTCGCCGGGCCGGGCGGCCGACTGGAGCTGGTACTCGAACACGGTGTCGTAGCCGTGATCGTTCGCGATCGCGCTGAACAGCTCGATGTTGGCGCTCAGGCTGAACACGCGGGTGGTCAGCCCGGTGCCGTTGCGCACCCCCTTGACGTGGTCGCACTGCAGGTGGTTCACGATGGACGCCGACCCGCCGTTGCCACAGGCGTAGACCGCGGCGTCCCGGTCGTAGGCCTCCTGGAGGATCTGCGCGGCCAGCTGGATCTGGCGCAGGTCAACGGCGGCCAGCGCCCGGGACAGCTCAGCGGCGTAGGCGCCGCCGAACCCGCCGGCGTCGGTGAACCGGCGCGTCGGGAAGGAGGCCGGCTCGTGAGGCAGGGCGAGCGTGCGGTTGTCCAGGATGTGCTGGACGGCGGCGGCGAGGTCGGGGAAGGAGGCCACGTCCTGGTCCGGGTACGCCACCGGACCGACGTGCACCGCGCGGGCGCCGACCGCGCGGGCCAGGCCGACGTCCGTCGGGGCGTCACCGATCATCCACGACGCCCGCAGGTCCAGGTCGAGAGCGTGCGCCGCGGCCAGGGCCATCCCCGGGCCGGGCTTGCGGTCGGCGCTGGCCCGGGTGAACGCCGGGACGACACCCTCGGGGTGATAGGGGCAGAAGAGCCACAGGTCGACGTGGGCGCCGTGCCGGGCCAGCTCAGCGATCATGTGCTTGTGGACCTGCTCGACGTCCTCGATGCCGTAGAACCCGCGGGCCACGCCGGCCTGGTTGGTGACCACCGCGACCGGCAACCCGGCCCGGTTCAGCGCGGCGATGGCCTCGATCGCCCCCTCGATGAACTCCACCCGGTCCACGGACCCGACGTGGCCGCTGTCGACGATCACGGTCCCGTCGCGGTCGAGCAGCACTCCTGGCCGGCTCATGCGCCGGTCTCCTTCCCGAAGGTGGTGCCGGACTGGGGATGGGACGGGGCGTCGGTGCGGGCCTGCAGGATCAGCCACAGGTGCCAGCCCAGCCAACGCTCCCCCGGCAGGCCGTGGACGGGGAGCGGCGGGGCATGCATGTACCGCTGCCAGGAGTCGACGACGGTGAAGTCGGGGAAGTCCGCTGCGGCCTCCCGCACCGAGTAGACCCTGGCGTACGGGTTCAGCGGTCCGTCGGTGCTGCGGTGGGTGAAGGTGTCCAGGTCCAGGTAGTTCCGCAGCCCGACCCGCTCGGCGTTCGCCAGATGCTCCCGGAGCATCGCCGAGGACTGCGCGAGCCGGGAGCGACGCAGCGGGTACGCCGCGGCCAGCGCGGCGCGGCGCACCAGCCGGATGCTGACCTGGTAGTTCAGCGACCGGCGGGCGTACAGCATCGCGACCAGGCGGCCACCCGGCTGCAGCACGCGATGGATCTCTGCCTGGGCCGTGCGGATATCGGGCACGTGGTGCAGGACGCCGTGGCTGAACACCACGTCGAAGCTGTTGTCCGGCCACGGGATCGACAGCACGGATCCCTGCCGGACGTCCTGGTGCGGCAGGTCCCGGACCGCCAGCCTCGCCCGGACCCGGTCGACGGATTCGCTCGTCAGGTCCAGCCCGGACCAGATCGCCCCGCGCCGGATCAGCTGCTCCGACTCCGCGCCCTGCCCCAGACCGATCTCGAGCACCGTGCGGCCGCGCCAGTGGACGCGGTCCAGGCACCCCGGGACGTGGTGCTCCTGTCGGTACCGCCAGGCGTCGTAGGCGGCGAAGAAACGCTCGTAGTCATCGCCGAAGCGCTGGTGCAGCCCTCCGACGATGTGGTCACCGCACGGATGAGCGTCCCAGAAAGACTGGACCTGGGTCTCGTTCATCGGCTCTCCGATCCGTCGGTCATGGCGGGCGGGCCTCAGCTGTGCTGGGCCGAGGACGCCGTCGCGGCGGTCGCGGACGGCGACGTGCTCGTGGTTGGCGAGGAACTGGTGGGGCTGGGGGTGCCAATGAAGGTGCTGCCCCGGTCCTGTCGGTAGGGCTCGGCCCGCCAGGTGGCGGCGCCGACGTCCGTGCCGCCGTCCAGGGTGGTGAACAACCACGGCCCGACGTAGGTGTTGTCGTACCAGCGGTTGTCCTGGCGGAAGACGATCGCCTGCTGCACGACCGGACCCTTGTAGGGAGACCAGTCCGGGAACGTGCCGTAGTTGGACAGCACCGCCATCCGGGAGCAGCGAGTGGTGCACCCGGTGACGGCCGGCTCGATGGCGAACCAGTTGCCGTGGACGGCGACCCGCTGCGTCTTCCATCGGCAGTCGCCGAACAACGGGCTGCGCGCGATGCCCGGTCGGGCGCAGCTGGACGCCCGGCTCACGAGGCGGGTACAGACGCCGGTGGACGTGTTCGCGAGGCTGTTGCAGAACCGGTCGGCGTTCTCCCAGAGGGTGATCCCCGCCCAATTGTCTGTCAGCAGGTTGCCACTGATGTCGATCCGGTCGGTCCGCGCCGGCACCCGCGGCTCGCCGCCGGCCTCCGACAGGTAGATGGCGGCGACCGGGAAGGGATCTTTGCGGGCCGAGAAGCGCTTGCCCTCGACGATCGCGTTGCGGCGGATCACGTTGTCCCGGATCACCGCGTTGTAGCTGATCTCGTAGAACACGGCCGGGCCGTCGTTGCCCTCGATCAGGTTGTGTTCGATCAGGAAGTCGTTGTTGTTGGTGTCCGCCCAGATCCCGGGGCCGTGGTTGTCGTGGATCCAGTTGCCGACGACGTCGGCACCGTCGACGTCCCAGAACTTCATCCCCCCGGTGCAGCCGCATCCGGGGATGCGTCGCTCCAGGTCGTCAACGTTGTTGCCGACGAACTCGTTGCCAGTCACTTGGATCTTGCCCAGCCGGCCGCAGCAGGCGTTCAGGCCGTACTGGCCGTTGTCGGACAGGCAGTTGCCCCGCACCACCTCCCCCTGCCCTCCCATCAGCGCGGCGCCCGCGTTGCCGGTCAGGGTGTCCGCCTCGATCACCCAGTTCGGGCCGGAATCATGGTTGACGACGCCCTGGTCCACCGGGGGCAGGAACCCACGGACGGTGAGGTGACGGATGGCGACCCGGGTCGCGGTGCCGACGAAGGCGTAGAAGTTCTGCCGGCCGCCGTCCAGGACGGCGCCCGGAGCGCCCAGGTAGGTGTCGCCGTCCTTCGGTCTCACCTGGTCGAACTGATGGCTGCCCAGCCGGTGGACTCCGGGTGCGAGCCAGAAGGTGGTCCCGGGCGGACCGGCATCGGTCTTCGCGCTCAGGTCCCCCACCACCCCGGGGTCGACCGGAACGGCACCGGCGGGGGGGCTGGTCGGGCCGGGCGCCGCCCTGCCGCACACCGCCGCGGTGGTCGCCGCCTGTGCGCCCGCGGTGGGCGGGTCGCCCGGAGCGCCGGACGGCCGCGCGGACGCGGAGATGCCCGATCCGGAGGCGCTGCCGGAAGCGGTGGGGCGCGAGGGCGTCCCGCCCCTGGAGCCGTCACTGCAACCGGTCAGCGCCAGTGCCGCAGCGACGACCGCCGCCCCCGCAGGGCGCAGGCGTCCGACCGGCCGGACGATCACTCGAGCGACCTCCTCGCTGGGCTCGCGGACGGACGACGGTGCGACGGGGGTGGAGTAGCGCGCGGCGGCAGACCCCTGTTCAGAAGATCCGCGAGCGGGCCGGGTGATACCGGGCGCGGCGTGCACCCACCCGTTCGAGCTGCTCCAGCAGGGAGGTGACCTGCAGCTCGTAACCCGATGTCTTCGCGCGAATCTGCTGAGTAATGTCATCGCCAGCCGCTCGTGCGCGGCGGATCTGCTCCAGCAGCCGCGCGCCGTCCACGTCGGCGACGTCCTGGCAGTACTCGGCCAGGCCCAGACCGTCCATCAACCGGGCGCTCTTCGCGGCGTATCCCACGGACACGACGGGGCGGCCCAACCGGACGGCGGCGATCAGGTTGTGGAACCGGGAGGCCACCACCACCTCGGCCCGGGCAAGTTCGCTCGACAGCGCGGCGAACCCGTCCACCTCCGGGACGGTGACGGCGTCGCCGAGCTCCGGCCGGGCGGCGAGGACCGCCTCGGCCACCCGCGCCGCCACCGGCTCGTCCACCCGGTCCCCGCCGACCAGCACCACCCGGTCGCCGTCCGCGGCGAGCCGCTCGACGACGTCCGCCATGGTCCGGACGTACTGGTCCAGGACGTCCGGGCCGGCGCCGGCTCCCTCCCCCGAGTACGCGATCACGCCGACCACGACGGTGCCCGGCCGAGGATCGGCGTCCGCCGGCGATGGATGGGCGAAGGCCAGGTCGGGGACGACCGGATGGCACGCGTCGACGCCGTTCGCCCGCATCGCCTCCCGCGACCAGATGTCCCGGTAGCTGACGTGGCTCGCCAGCCGGACCGTGGCGGCGAACAGCAGCCGGGTGATCCGGTGCCGAACGGGTTCGGCGCCCACCGCCAGCAGGACGAACGGACGCCGCCGTACCCGGCAGGCGGCTGAGATCAGGAACATCCACAGCGGCAGGCCCCATGGTGTCACCCCGAGGGACTCCTCCAGCACGCCCATCCCCGGCACCACCACCGCATCCACCCGCCCGACCAGCAGCAGGCTCCGGGGGACGTCCAGCAGCCGGCCGAACAGCTTGCCGAGGACGTCGGCCGGCCGTGGCCGGCCGGGGTGGGCCTGGTACCAGGCCAGCCAGGTGGCGGGCAGTCGGTAACGCTCCCGGAGGGTCTCCGGGCTGATCGTGATCCCGCTCACGGCGATCTCGGGGTGACGGTCGTGCAGCCAGGCCAGAACCGCCTCCATCGAGGCGTCGTTGCCGATGTTGCCCGCGCCGAGGAACCCGTACAGCGCCACCCTGCGCACCGGCCGACGGACCGCCGCGGCCGCCCGATCCGCACGCCTGCTCGCGAGTCCCCTCACCCGACCCCTCCCGGTGCCGGTTCCGGCGCCGGCACAGCATGCTCGGCGTCCGGTGCAGCCGCGAGTGCCGAGCGCCCGTGGTCCGCCAGCGCGGCCCGAAGGTGGTACCACCACAGGCCGGCGGCGGCCATGTTCGCCAGCGCCACCCCCCAGCAGGTGCCCAGCGCGCCGTCCGCGAACGCACCCACCGTGCCGCCGACGACATAGGCGGCGGACGCCGTCAGTTGCGCTCGCAGGCTCCGCCACGACACGCCCATCGCGCGCAGCCCGGACAGGATCGCGCTCGAGAAGCACACCGCGATGACGTTCAGGACGACGGCGGGCAGCAGCGTGGACGCCGTCCCCCACAGCCGCCCCAGCATCAGCTCCCCCAGTCCGTGCGGCAGCACCAGGAGCAGCACCGCCCCCCAGGCGAAGGCGGCCACGGCCTGGACTCCGCCGACAGCCAGGCAGAACTGGCCGAGCCGGCGGGGAGTGCGGTGGAACACCCGCGACGCCTCGGGGACGGCGACCTGGGACACCCCCATCAGCACGACGGCGAACGGGCCCATCAGCATCTCGGCACTGCGGACGTAGCCGACGGGCGCCAGCCCCGCGACCGCCCCGAGCACCGACGACCGGATCTGCGAGGCACCACTGGCGCTGACGTTCTCGATCAGGTAGCGGCCGGCGAGCTGCCGGTGCTCGCGCAGCCAGGCGGCCGCCCGAAGCGGCCGGGGGACGACCCGCGCCTGGGCCACGCCGAAGACCGCGCTCGCCAGAGCCGTCAGGCCGAAGGCGATCAGGCATCGGAACATGCTCCTGGCACCCGTGTGGTCCATGGCGGCCAGGACGCCGACGAGCAGCAGTCCCCACACCACGTCGTTGAGGAACGCCGACGAGGAGCGCCGTCCGGCGAAGAAGCAGAACCGCCAGCTGTCCTGCAGCATCAGCCCCGGTAATCCGACGCCGAGGGCGACGAACGCCGATCCCACCGGGTCGGGCATCACCAGGCCCACCAGGATGCTGAGGGCCGCGCCCGCCGCCCCGACCACGAGGGCGGTGCCCGAGGCGGACGCCGCGGAGCGGCGCCAGGTGTCCCCCTCGCTGCCGCTGTGGCGGACCAGCAGCGGATCGGTCGCTATTCCCCGCGAGGCGTTCAGCACCACGGTGTACGTGACGAACGCGAGCGAGAATGCCCCGAAGGACGCCGCGCCGAACGTCCGGGCGGCGTAGAGCCCGAGCGCGAAGTTACCCAGGCTCGAGACGGCCTGGTCGGCCACGCCCCAGCCAAGCCGGCCGACCACGGCGAGGACGGTGCGTCCCCGTGGGACCGAGTCCCTGGCATGTGACGCCCGGAACACCGGCGTCACCGCACCGCCCCGAACCAGTCGCACAGCATCGGTTCGATCACGGCCAGCGAGGGGGTGGTGCGTTCCCGTTCGGTCAGCACCTGGACCGGCAACGGCCACGGGATCGCCAGGTCCGGATCGTCGTACTGCAGCACGGCGGAATGCTCCGCCTGCCGGATCCGGTTGCTGCGCATGCACACCTCTGCGATCTCCGACAACGCCTGGAACCCGTGCGCCAGCCCGGGCGGCAGCCACACCGACCGGTGCTCGACGTCGTCCAGGACCAGGGTCATCCAGAGCCGGTAGGTGGAGGACACCGGCCGCAGGTCCACGGCGACGTCCAGGACGGATCCGGACACGCAGCGCACCAGCTTGCCCTCGCCCCCGTCGGTGCGCAGGGTCAGCCCGTGCACAGCACCCCGCGGCAGCCGGTACTGGATGTCCTGCACCAGGCTCCGCGGGTCGACCCCTGCCATGGTCATCACCTCGGCGTCGACGACGCAGATGCCCTCGTCCCGGGGCGGGTACTCCCTCGTCGGTTCGAACACGACCGTCCCCGGCAGGACGCCGGGCAGCGCCCTCACGACAGCCCCCCGGGTCGCGACCGATCCGGTGCCACCAGGTGCGGAAGCGGGAGCGGCGGCAGCGCGTCGGGCCCGAGCCGGACGGTCGTCTCCTCCTGTTCCCCTCGAGGCTGGGTGGTCACCATGCCAGGGTCGCCTTGGTGACCGTGAAGGCCTCGGCGTAGCGGGCCCGGCACTCCATCCCGCGCAGCCGGGCCAGGGCGAGGAACGTCTCCTCGTGCCACCAGTCCCGGCCGGTCTGCGAGGGGTAGGCCTTCTCCAGGAGCCGGACCTTCTCCTGCACCTCGTCCGCGGACAACGGGACGTAGACGTTCGGCCGGCCCAGGTCGCCGTCGTACTTGGGGATCTCGTAGCCGAGGACGAGATGGTCCCGCCATACCGTCGGCACCAACCCGGCAACGAGCCGGTGGTCCTGGTGGGCGTCGTCCCGCCGGGGCGCCAGCACGAGATCGACGTCGGTGGTCGCGGCGACCTCCTCCAGGCACTCCTTCGCCGTCCCCCACGCGGCGGGCAGCCGGCCGTCGGCCAAGCCGTGCGCGGCCCCGAAGGTGTGCACGGTGACGTCGCAGCCGGGCAGGAACAGGGCGGCGGCGCGGCGCGCCTCCTGCTGGCGCTCCGGCGTCCCGGTGAGGACCACGACGGTCACCGACAGCCCCGGCCAGCGCTCGGCCAGGCGCAGCAACGTCCCACCGCAGCCGATCTCGCAGTCGTCGGGATGGGCACCGACGACCAGGACGCCCCGGGGGCGTTCGGCCAGGGTCAGCTGTCGCATCGGTCAGCTCCGCACGCTCGACAGGGACTCGGCAGCAGGCCGCGGCGGATCCTCCCGGGCCGGGCGGCGCCACAGCTTCCAGGGGGCCCTGCCGCTGCGGTTCAGCGCCTCCAGCGCGGCCAGCTCCTTGAGGGTGTCCATCGGTGCCCAGAAGCCCCGGTAGCGCACGGCCCGCAGGCGTCCCGTGGCGGCCAGCCGGGCGAAGGCGTCCTCGACGAGGTCCTCGTCCCGCCCCAGGACGTCGAAGATCCCTTGCCGCAGGACGAAGTACCCTCCGTTGACCCACAGCGGCAGCGTGCCGACGTGACTCACCTCCTTCACCCGGGAATCGTGCTGGACATCGACGATGTGGAAGGACGCCTGGGGCGGCACGGCGAGCAGGCTCGCCGTGCAGTCGGTCTCGAGGAACTCCTGGACGATCTGGTCCATCGGCGCGTCGGTGAGCACGTCGCCGTAGTTGGCCAGGAAGACGTCGTCGCCCTCGAGCAGGGGGCGCACCCGGCGCAACCGCTCCCCGATCGAGGTCTCGATCCCGGTCTCGATGAATGAGATCCGCCAATCGGAGATGTCCGACTGGAGCAGCTCGATGGACCGGCCGCCCTTGGTCAGCACGAAGTCGTTCGACGCGGTCTCGTCGTACGTGAGGAAGTACTCCTTCACCGACGCCGCGCCGTAGCCCAGGCATAGGATGAACTCGTTGTGCCCGAAATGCGCGTAGTACCGCATGATGTGCCAGAGCACCGGCCTGTCGCCGATAGTCATCATCGGCTTGGGAGCGGCGTCGACGTGGCTGCGCATGCGCAGGCCGAGGCCTCCGCAGAAGATGACCACCTTCATGCCCTACCTCCAGTCACAGCACTGTGGCGCGCGGGATGGGGACGGCGAACCTGCCTCCCCAGGTGCGCACGTCCGACAGCGAGCGCACGATCTCCTCACGCAGGTTCCAGGGCAGGATCAGGACCAGGTCGGGCCGCGTCTCGCGCAACCGCTGGGGTGCGTGGATCGGGATGTGCGTGCCCGGCAGGAACAGGCCCTGCTTGTAGGGGCTGCGGTCGACGGTGTACGGCAGCAGGTCGCTGCGGATGCCGCAGTGGTTCAGCAGCGTGTTCCCCTTGCCGGGGGCGCCGTACCCGGCCACCGACAGCCCCTTGTCCGAGGCGTCGACGAGCAGCCGCAGCAGGTCCCGCTTCACCTCTCGGACGGCCGTCTCGAACCCGGCGTGCCCCGCCAGGGTGTGCAGGCCCGCGGTGGCCTCCTCGGCGAGGACGGCGGCAACCCGCGGCGCGGGGGCGGCCGCGTGTTCGGAGGGTTGCGAGAGCACCCGCAGCGACCCGCCGTGCGTCGGCAGCTCCACGACGTCCACCACCGTCAACCCGGCGGCGCGCAGCGCGGCCGACGCCGTCCGCAGGGTGAAGTACGAGTAGTGCTCGTGGTAGATGGTGTCGTACTGGCGTTGCTCGATCAGCCGCAGCAGGTGCGGGAACTCCAGCGACACCAGGCCGGTGTCCTTGACGAGGGCGCGCAGGCCGCGGGCGAAGTCGAGCAGGTGCGGGGTGTGGGCGAAGACGTTGTTGCCCACCACCAGGTCGGCACGCCCGTACTGCTCGGCAAGGTCGTGACCGGACTCCCCGCCGAGGAAAGCGACGTGGGTCCGGACGCCGTGCTCGCGGGCCACGTCCGCGATGTTGGCCGCGGGCTCGACACCGAGGACGGGGATGCCACGGGCGACCGCGTGCCGCAGCAGGTAGCCGTCGTTGCTGGCGACCTCGGTGATCAGGCTGTCCGGCCCCAGGTGCAGCACCGTGGCCATCTCGTCCACGAACCGGCGGGCGTGCTCCACCCAGGTGTCCGCGAACGAGGAGAAATACGCGTAGTCGCCGAAGATGTCGGCGGCGTCCACATAGGCTGGCAACTGGACCAGCAGGCAGTGCGAGCAGATCCGTACGTGCAGGGGGTAGAACACCTCCGGCTCGTCGAGTTGCTCGGCGGTCCGGTAGCTCTCGCACGGCGGTGACGATCCCAGGTCGACGAAGGTGTGGCTCAACTCCTCGCCGCACAACCGGCACAGTGGCAGCGTCATGGCCTCACCATGCCGACGTGACGTTTCCCGTGACGCGCACCGGCACCGATCCTCTCCCCGGGGCGCGGACGCCGACCCCGACACCAGTTGCTGTCTGCTGCCCCATTGACAAGGAGAGCCTCGCCGGACCGTCGCGATACCGGCGACCCAGGGTTTCTCATCAGGTCAGCCAGGTCAGAGCACGTCCGCGCGGGTCCAGGCGGGCCGCGCGAGCACCGAGCCGGCGACCACGAGTTCCAGCAGGTATGGTGACGCGTCCCCCAGGCCGGTCTCGGTGAACGAGGCCACCAGGCAGTAGGTGACGATGAACAGGGCGATCGCGCCTTCGGTTCCGCGTCGTGCCAGCGCCCACCCGGCGAGGAACGCCAGCAGCACCACCTGGACGGCGATCCCGACCCAGCCCAGCTCCAGGAAGGTGGCGACCCAGTTGCTGTCGATCGGCAGGCCGTTGTACGACTTGTTGGACAGACCGGTCCCGAAAGCCGCCTGCACCCAAGTGCGCGGAGCGTTCGCCACCGCTGTCCAGACCTTGGTACGGCCGGTCAGCTGGGAGGCCTGCTGCGCGTCCTGCCCCCGGCTGAGCCAGGCCAGGATCCACGGCCCGGCGAGCCCCGCGGCCAGCCCGGCGACGAGCGCGGTGACGGCCGCGGCATGGCGTACTCGCGGATGGCGGAGGAACAGGCTGGCCCCGGCCACGATGATCCCCAGCAGCATCGCCGCCAGCGCCGTCCGGGTATGCGACTCGATCAGCGCGGCGCCGGCGCCGGCGACCGTCACCAGGGTGGTGCGCCCGCCGACTTCCCCGACGAACCACAGCACGATGGTGCAGCCCAGCAGGACCGCGGCGTAGTGGGCGACCTGCGGCGGCGGGATCGGCCAGATCGCGCCGCGCAGCCGCCCCTCTTCGGAGAACGCCGCTCCCGGGGCGACCACCGCGCCCATCAGCACGGACACCGTCACCACGCGCAGACAGCGGAGATGAGCCCGCAGCAGCGGCCGGTCGGCGTGTCCCCACCAGGGTGTCAGCGGCCACAGCACGAGGACGAACAGCACCAGCCGGACGGCCCGGTACGCCGAGCCGACCAGGAAGTCGTTGTGGATGCTCACCGCCAGGGCGAGCACGGAGAGCACGGTCAGCAAGGCCATCGGCACGTTCAACCGCAGCACCAGGCCCGGGTTGGCCAGCAGCGTGAGGATCAGCGCGAGCGGCAGCATGCCCTGCGCGATCGCTTGCCCCAACGGCGTGGGGATCGGGATCAATGGCGTGGGGCCGAGAAACGTCAGCACGTTGCCGTAGATGGCCGCCCAGACCAGCAGCGGGCTGCGCAGCAGGGGGCCGGCGACGGCCGGTCCCCCGCGGGTGGACGCCGCCCGCAGCGGGATCGTGGTCATGAGAACCGGCGCGCCGCCTGACGCGCCGGGTCGCCATCGGTCGCAGGAGCGGCCGCTCCGCGGCTTCCCGCGATCGGGATCACCGCGCCGCCCGCCATGTCCTGCGTCGGTTCGGTCGGCGGGAGCCCGGAGGAGTCGTCGTCCGGTTCGGCCCGCAGCACCACCACCCCGTGCAGCTCCAGACCGGCCGAACGGACGACGTCTCCCGTCGTCCTCAACCGCACCACCCCGGACCGGCCGGCCGTCACGGCCACCACGACGCGGTCGGCCCACTCGGTGAGCAGGTCGGCGCCGATCGCCGGATCGAGGTCGGCCAGCACCAGGCGCGCCCCCCCGGCCGGGTCGGCCGGAACTCGTGACCCCGCCCCGGCGGCCAGGTCCGGAGGGACGGCGGACAGCGAGGGGATCATGTCCGGGCGGGTCACCGTCGGCGCCGGGCCGTTCCTCGGCCCGAGGACGCCGCGACCGGCTGCCCGCTCCAGGGCTCCCGACTCGGTCAGGTCGACCAGCTCCACCTGGCGCCCGGCCGCCTGGAGCGCGTCGCTCACGGCGCCGAGTGCGTAGGCGGCCTCTTCGGCGTTCTCCACGCACCCCAGCACCAGGCTCCCTGGCCCATCCGTGCCGGCCAGGGCCCGGGTCAGGGCGATGCCGACGCGGCGAAGGTCTGCCTGGCGGCGGGTGGCCCGGGCGCGCCGGTGGTGCGGCAGCCAGAGGCGGGACGGTGGCGCCAACGGCCCGACGCTGACCAGCACGGGGGCCTCCAGCGCGGAGGCCACCTCGACGCGCAGCCGCAGCCGGTCCGTCAGCAGCGCACGCAGGACGACGATCGCCAGAGCCAGCGCCGTACCACCGATCAGGCCGGACATCACGGCGAGCGCCACCCGCAGCGTCCCCCCGCCCGGCTGGGCATGCGCCGGGTCGATGACCCGGCTGGCCGTGACCATCGCGCTGCGGCGCAGGCTCGCGTCGTTCACCGAGTCCTGCAGCGTGCCGACCTGGCCGGCCACCTGGGACCGCTGTGAGATCGCGTCGCTGAGCTGGTCCGGGGTGCCGGCGCCGGTGGACAGCCGGGCGATCCGCTTGTCCACCTCCACCAACTGAGCCTGCAGCAGCGCAATCCGCTTGTTGTACCCCTTGATCATGAAATCTGTCTGGGCGGACACCTGCGTAGCCCGGAAGTTGAGGTAGATCGTGGTGAACGTGCTGAGCCGGCGGACCGCCTCCGTACTCGTCGGCGCCTCCATGGTCAGATCCAGCACGTCGGACGTGCTCGGCAGGACGGTGACCGACTTGGTCACCTGCTCCGGGGTCAGGTCCAGGCTGAGGGCCTGCAGCGTGTGCTCGGCGACGGTCCTGCTGGCGAGCAGGGCGATGTCCGTGGCCATCGCCCGATTCGGGTCGTCCCCGCTGGCGTGGCTGAGGATGATGGCGATCCGTGCGGTGTGAGAGGCCGGCGCGACCAGGAGGAACGCCCCGCCCAGCACCATGCCCAGGGCGGCGAGGGCCGCCACGAACCGACGGTGCCGCCGCACCGCGGCCCGCAGGTAGTGGAAGCTGACCAGAGCCCCGATGGGGTGCAGCGGCGGCTCCTCGTCCGGCTCGGCCTCCAGTTCGGCCTCCCGGTCACCGTCCAGCTCCGGATCCAGCCGCGGGTCCGGATCCGCGTCCTGGTCGAGATCCTTTCCGGCCTTCACGAGAGGGTTCAGATCGGGATTCAGGTCCGAGTCGAGGTGCACGTGCGAATCCACCTCCTGAGCGCGATCCCGTTCGCGGCCGAGTGCCACCTGCAGGTCCCGGCCGCGGCCGGGGCGCCGCACCCCGTTCACGTCGGCCGGGCCTCGCTGATGTCCCCGCCGACCCTCCGGGTGACCCTCTGCGGCCGCCGGAGCAGCCGGATCGAGATCGGCGGCCACCTCTTCCCGGTCGGCCGCTGCCGGCGCGTCGGCCGGGGCTCGAGCAGGGGCCGCCGCTCTGGTCTCCGCTGCCACGCGGCCGGCCGTGCCGCCGTCGCCGTCGGAGGGCCAGCCCAGCTTCGTGAGTCGGACGCCGTCCGGCCGGGTGGCGTCCTCCTCCCTCACCGCCGGCCCTTCCGGACGGTGCCGGGCACGGCGGCCGAGGAGGGGCCGGTCAGGCGAACAGGTAGCGGCGCCTGGCGGACCCGGCGCACCAGCGTCTGCCGCCCGGTAGTGGTGTCGCTGGGATCGGGGTCGGCGACGATGACGGCGTCCAGGTGGCGATCTCCGTCCTCGACACCGAGCGCCAGGCGTGCCAGCTGGACCCGCGTGGCGACGCCGGGCGCGACCGCCAGCACGGTGACCGGCGTGACCGGGACCCCGACCAGCTGCGGCCGCGCGGGGTCCACGACCGCGACGACGACGGTCAGCTCGGCGGACCGCAAGTGGTCCAACCGCGGCACGCCCGCGTCGGGGCGCGCCGCCGCGTCGTCCCTTCCCGCGGAGGGTTGCGAATCCACCACGACGAGGTCCAGGTGCGAACGCGCGCCGGCGCCGCGGTCCGCACCGCAGGCGGCCCACAGGGAGGGCGCGTGCTCGCGACCCGTCGCCAGGACCAGGCGGGTGACGATGCCCCGGGACGCCGCGAACGCCGCCAGTTGCGGGCCGACGGCCACTCCCCGTTCGTCGCCGGCGAGGCTCAGCACGGTCATCGCCGCGGGGTGCGAGGTGCGGTCCCCGTCCGGGCGGAGGCCGCCCGGACGCCGGTCCGGGGCGCCGGCAGGCTCGGGCGAGCGGCGCGCCGCCAGCGCCTTCAAGGCCTGCCTGAACGCCCACTGCTCCACCGGGTCTGCGACGGAGGTCTCCAGCAGGGCCGACCAGCCCGCGACCGAGTCCTGCGGCCGGCTGGCGACCGAGGCCAGGACGGGGGTGCCCACGGCGTCCGTGAGGTCGTCCCGGCGGCGCAGCCGGGCGTCGCCCCGGGCCCGGGCCAGGATGATCACGGCACCGCCGATCAGGGCGAGCAGCAGGCCGGCGGTCGACGAGATCAGGATCCGCTGGACGAGGCCCCGCCCCGTGGCCGGGGACGCCGGCTGGATGATCGTCGTGGCGGCCTGGGACGCGGAGTCCCTGGCCTCGCTGC